>JAFLCY010000088.1 GCA_017303485.1 Rhodobacterales bacterium | reverse complement strand
GCAGCGCGGTGGCCGCAGGCTCACGCGACATCGGCTATGCCTGGTCTGGCGATGAGACCCTGAAACCCGTGCACATCTGGAATGATGGGCAAACGACCTACTTCGCCTTCGCCCCGGGCCTTCGTCCCTCGATCTTCGGCGTCGATGCGACGGGACGCGAAGTGACGCTGAACTCCGGCACGCGGGGCAGCATCGTCCGCGTCTCGGGCCTGCGCTCCGCCTATTCGATCCGGATCGGCACGCAGGTTCTTTGCATCGAGCGAGTGGATGGGGGCATGACCACCGATCCGGCCCTGCTCGCCAAGCTTCAGGGCTGGGAGTTTTGACATGGCTGATCCGGAAATGACTGATCCGCAGAAGACCGCCGAGCCAGACTACAAGATCGAGCGGCCCAAGCCGAAGATGACCCGACAACAAAAGCTTGGCATGGGCGTGCTGCTCGCAGGGGCAAGCCTTGCCGCGGTTTGGACGATCTGGCCCTCCAGCCGCGCCATCCCCGATGTGGAAACCTCCGCCGTCGAGGAATTCCAGGATCAGGCGGGCGGCTCGCCCTTCGGGGCGATTGAGCCAGGACCGGAAGCGAAGCCCACCGGGGATGGGTTCTCCGACATCGAAGGGGAACTGGCTTCCCAGCGGGAAGACCTGGAAGCAAGGAACGCCACACTTCAATCCGAGGTCGAACGGCTGCAGCGCGAGTTGGGTGATCTTGCCGACAGGGCCGATGCCGAGAAGGATCAGACAGCCAAGGAACTGGCGCTCGCGCTCGAAGAGGCACAGTCCCAGAACCTCGCTCTCATGGAGGACATGCGGCGGCAGTTCAATCAGGAGATCGCTGTCCTGAAAGCAAGCGCCGACGCTGCTGGTGCCGCTGACGCCGCTCGGGAAGCCGAATTGGCCGCCAAACGTGCCGAGCGCGAGGCGCAGCTCGCAGCCCGCGTGGCCTCGCCTTCGGTCGTCTTTGACGATGGGCAGAAGGGTGGGGCAGGGGATGCAGTCATGGGGATGTCCGAAGCCCCGGCCGAGGGTCGAGATGCTGCGGGGCGGGATTTTGTGCAGTCGGGGCGGGAAGCCGCCGCCACCGAGGTGAGCCAGGTTATCGCCAATCCGTCCAACACCGTCCTTCAGGGAACGATGATCGAAGCGACGCTTGAGAATGCGGTCGATTCGAGCCTGCCCGGCCAGATCACCGCGATCGTGACTCGGCCGGTCTGGTCCTTCGATCAGGCCCAGATCCTGATCCCCGCCGGCTCGCGCCTCTTCGGCGATTATTCCTCGGAAGTGGCCATCGGCCAGGGCCGCATTCTTGTGGCCTGGACCCGGCTCGTCACCCCAGACGGGCAGTCCGTGCAGATGGAAGCCTTCGGTGGCGATGCCCAAGGACGCTCCGGCATCACCGGAAAGGTCAACACTCGGTTCGGTGCACGGTTCGGGTCGGCTGCGCTCATTTCCCTTCTCGGGGCGGCCCCCGCTGTCGCCGCCGCGAAATACACCGACGAGGTCAGTTCCGACACGGCTGAGAGCATGGGTGAAGACCTGAGTGCTGCCATGGGCTCGGCGGTAGAGGCCTATACGAGCCTGCCACCGATCATCACTGTAGCTCCCGGGGCCGCGATCACGGTCATGGTCGACCGTGATCTGGAAATCTGGTGATGGATGATCGGCCGAGTTTCCTCGGGACCTATCTCACGCCGATTGCGCCCCTGTTCCTACGGGACGATCTGGTCGAGGTGGCGATCAACGCTGACGGAAAGGTTTGGATCGAGCGGAAGGGTGCAACCCACATGGAGCGGGTCGCGCATCTCTCGATTGATCGGGTCCTTTCCACGAACCTCGGCCAGGCAATCGCTTCTGCCGTCGGTGTGCAGTTCTCCGACAAGAAGCCCACCGTCTCCGGAAAGATCGTCTGGGGCGACATGGCGATCCGGGCACAGGTTGTGGCGCCGCCCATCGTGGAAGGCGGGATGGCCATCACCTTCCGGCCGTTCAAGGTTGCCGTCGATCAGCTGATCGAGCCGCGCCTTCTTCATGGCGGTTTGGTCGATCTCGACGCCAAGCGTCGGGAAAGGGCAGGGGAGGCGATGAAACTCGCCGAGGCTGGGCAGGTTGTCGACGCGATGCGATTGTGCGTCGAAGAACGGATGAACATCCTGATCTCCGGTGGGACCTCGACCGGCAAGACGACGTTCGCAAGGTCCTTGTTGTCGATGGTGGAATCGGGAGAGAGGATCCTGACCATCGAGGATGCCTACGAGCTCTTCCCTCGGCAGGAGAATGCGGTGGCGCTCAAAGCGGATCGAAGCGCCCAAGGTGAACGCACCCCTGCGCGTCTACTGGAAGCTTCGCTCCGGATGAGACCGGATCGGATTATCCTAGGCGAGTTGCGCGGGGAGGAGAGCCGGACATTCCTCGAGGCGATCAACACTGGCCACGGTGGGTCGTTTACAACAATCCATGCGGACACTGCGCGGAAGGCCATCGACCGAATGGCGATCATGGTGATGGCTGCAGGTCTGGGCATGGGGTTCGAAGAGGTGAAACGTTACTGCGAGGGGAGCGTGGACCTCGTGGTGCAACTGTCGCGGCGGGACGGGCGGCGGGGGGTGGCGGAGATGGTATGCTTGTGAGCTGCCATGCGTTGAAACTGTCCGCCACCCGGCAAGGTAAGCGTCATTTTGGGCTTCTATCAAGTTATTGACTTTAAATTTCGATATTTCTAGAAATACAGGAAAAGGAGTTGCCTTGATGGATGTCGACCTTGCCGCCGCCCGCCTTGCTGCACTGGGGAATCCGACTCGCCTGCGCTTGTATCGACTGCTCGTGCGGTCAGGTGATTCCGGTCTTTCGATGGGCCAGATACAGGAGAAGCTGGGGATTCCCGGTTCTACTCTGTCGCATCACTGCCGCGCGCTTGTTCAGGTCGATCTAATCCAGCAGGGGCGGGTCGGCACGTCTCTCATCTGCAGGACGAACTATCCTGTGATGCGAGGACTGATCGATGATCTGGCTGCAGAATGCTGCGCGGACGCTTGCGTCTCAAGTAAATGATGGGCGCTTCTGCGCCCTTAATTTGGGTCATCCTCAATTTGTGTGTCACGGTCTGACCGAGTTTCACAGATTGAAGGGATCAGGCCGTGGTATCGAAGAAGCATTGGGCTCCAACCGCCAACGTGGAGGTTGGTGAGGTCCGCCAGTCTGAGACGGGTGCATGGGTCGTATCTGGCAGACTGGCTCCGAATGGCACCTGCCCTGAGTGCGGGACGCCCTCAAGACAGCGACATGGTTGGAGGTGCCGGCGGATCGAGGATCTTCCTGCTCAGGGCCAAGCGGTTTGGATCGAGCTCAGGGTTTGTCGATGGCGATGTTTGAACTCGGATTGCCGCCGCCGCACGTTCTCCGATCGCGAGGCGGCGGTGGCGACCCCTTATGCGCGCCGGACGTCTCGACAGGCGCAACTCTTAGGCCATGTGGCGCACGCCGCTGGCGGCACCCCAGCTGAACGGCTCTTGCGGCGACTGGGTATCCGGGTCAGTGACGATACTATTCTCCGACAGTTGCTACGCGCAGCTCAAGTTGTTCCACCACGCGCACGGATCATCGGGATCGATGATTGGAGTTGGCGAAAGTCGCAGAACTACGGGACGATCATCATCGACCTCGAGCGTCGCGCCGTCATCGATGTTCTCGAAGATCGTGATGTCGTCACATGCACCGACTGGCTAAGGCGTCATCCTGAGGTGGAAGTCATAAGCCGGGATCGCTGCGGTCTCTACGCCCAAGCCGCCCGAAAAGGAGCGCCGCAGGCGGAACAGGTCGCCGACCGGTTTCATATCGTGCAGAACCTTCGCATGGCAATCGAGGAGCAAGTGAACTTGCACGGTCGCGCGACTGGCAGAGCATTGCTCTCCGATGCAGACAACATCAGCACGGCCAGTAACCTTCTGAAGTCACGTCTTGCGCACCGCAAGTCTCGCGAGGAGATATACGAGACAATTCGGGCACTTCGGCAGCAAGGGCTGACGTGCAGCGAGATCGGGCGGAGGACGGGGTTTCCCCGACGTAGCGTCGCGAAATGGCTGCAGTTCGAGACGCCACCGGACCGAAAGCGCGCGGTCCTCAAACGCTCGTCTGCATGGTATTTTGAAGAGTACCTGAAGCAACGCTGGGAGAACGGTATTCGCAGCGGCAATGCACTGCTCCCTTTGATCCAAGAACGTGGTTACGAGGGCAGCCTGTCAAACTTGCAGCGGCTCTTGGCCGGATGGCGCAGAGCCGAAAAACAGGAACAGGAGGGACCCATCAAGGAAGATCAGATCCTTGCACCGGTCCGGGACCCGGAAACCGGGCACGCGATTTCCCCGGTTATAGCGGCCGCACTCTGCATCAAACCAAGAGGAAAGTTCACCTTGGAACAGGCGAGAAAAGTCGAAGTTCTCAAGGAAGGCTCGCCTGCCTTCACAACAATGCGGCGCCTCGCCATGCGTTTCAATGGCATCTTGCGTGGTCGAAAAGCAGACCCGCTGCCCGCCTGGATCGACGATGCGATCGAAACGGACCTGGCGCCCATCGTGCGGTTCGCCCGAACCTTGAACAGAGACATTGATGCGGTCAGGAATGCGATCGAAATGGAGTGGAGCAATGGTCAAGCCGAAGGCCAGATCAACCGATTGAAGACCTTGAAGCGCGCGATGTATGGGCGAGCCGGCCCGAACTTGCTCAGGGCCCGAATGCTTCCTCTGCACCACACAAATTGAGGATGACCCTCGGCCGGGAGTAGATGGTGTTCCGGTTCCGCGGCTGCTCTGCGAACTGGATGCCGTTATCCGTCAGAACCGTGTGGACCTGATAGGGCACGGCCTCGAGCATGTGCTGCAGGAACTCCCAGGCTGTCTTTCTGTCAGCAGTTGCAACGAGTTGAGCAACGACGAACTTAGAGGTCCGGTCGATGCCGACGAACAGGTAGAGCTTGCCCTCGGCGGTCTGCACCTCGGCAATGTCGATATGGAAGAAGCCGATGGGATAGCGTTTGAACTTCTGTCGCTTGGGCTTGTCCCCTTCGACATCTGGCAAGCGCGAGATGCCGTGCCGCTGCAGGCACCGATGCAGCGCAGACCGGGTCAGGTGCGGGATCGAGGGCTGAAGGGCATAGAGGCAGTCATCCAGTGGCAGAAGAGTATGGCGCCGGAACGCGACGACCGCCGCTTCCTCGTCCTCGGTCAGGACCGTCGAGCGCGGTTCCTTCGGTCCGGTCTTCATATCCTCGACCGATGCCCGCTTCCGCCACTTCGCCACCGTCTTCGGATTAATCCCCAGCTCCCGGCTCAACTGCGCGAGCGAAGCTTGCGATCGCTGTATTGCTGCTCTGACGGCGTGCGTTCCCGTGACGAACCTGTCCCATGCTGCTTCCTTCCATTCCTGCGAAAGGATCGCACCATCAAACCCTGGGATCAAACACCTAGTGGTTGCCCTTTGCCGGCGGCAAGTGCGCGTCCCCTACCTATCAGAACACCACCACCGCTCGTATCGACTTGCCCTCGTGCATGAGGTCGAAGCCCTTGTTGATGTCGTCGAGCGTCAGGATGTGGGTGATCATGCTGTCGATCTCGATCTTGCCGTCCATGTACCAGTCGACGATCCTGGGCACGTCGGTCCGGCCCCGGGCCCCGCCGAAGGCGGTGCCTTTCCAGACCCGGCCGGTGACCAGCTGGAAGGGCCGCGTCTCGATCGTCGCGCCTGCGGGGGCCACCCCGATCACTATGGACTGGCCCCAGCCGCGGTGGGTGCATTCCAGCGCGGCGCGCATCACCTTGACGTTGCCGGTGCAGTCGAACGAGTAGTCCACGCCGCCGATCTTGTCGAAAGGCGTCTTCGTCATGTTGACGATATGCGGGGCGATGTCGCCCTCGATCTTCGTGGGGTTGACGAAATGGGTCATGCCGAACTTGCGGCCCCATTCCTCCTTGTCGTCGTTGATGTCGACGCCGATGATCTTGTCCGCGCCCGCGAGCTTCAGCCCCTGGATCACGTTCAGCCCGATCCCGCCCAGGCCGAAGACGGCGGCCGTCGCGCCCTGTTCCACCTTGGCGGTGTTCAGGACCGCGCCCACGCCCGTGGTCACACCGCAGCCGATGTAGCAGATCTTGTCGAAGGGCGCGTCGTCGCGGACCTTGGCCAGCGCGATTTCAGGCAGGACCGTGTGGTTCGCGAAGGTCGAGCAGCCCATGTAGTGATATATCGGCGTGCCATCCAGCATGGAAAACCGGGTGGTCCCGTCGGGCATCAGCCCCTTGCCCTGCGTGTCGCGGATCGCGGTGCAGAGGTTCGTCTTGCGGCTAAGGCAGGACGGGCATTCCCGGCATTCGGGGGTGTAGAGCGGGATCACATGGTCGCCCGGTTTCAGCGATTTCACGCCGGGGCCGCACTTGACCACCACGCCCGCGCCCTCATGCCCCAGGATCGCGGGGAAGATGCCTTCGGGGTCCGCGCCCGACAGGGTGAATTCGTCGGTGTGGCAGATGCCGGTGGCCTTGATCTCGATCAGGACCTCGCCCTCTTTCGGGTCGTCAAGGTTGACCTCCATGACCTGCAAAGGTTTTCCGGCGGCGACAGCGACGGCGGCACGGGTGCGCATGTTTGGGTTCCCTTTTTCTGGTCGGGCTTCTGGCTACGTCATCGCTTGGTGATGTCGCGCGCTGCTGATGACATCGCATCCAGGAACAGGTCGTTCTCTGTCGGTTGACCCAGGGTAACTCGGGCATGGTTCGTGAATGGGGGCTCCATCCAAGCCTTGATCAGCACCCCTTGGCGACGCAGGGCCTCGGCGATCTCGGTGGCCGGCCTGCTGCAATCGAAGAAGAGAAAGTTGGTCTGACTGGGCGCGCAGGCGAAGCCCATCCCTGCAAGGGCGCGCGACAGGCGCCGGCGCTCGGACTGCGCCAGTTCCACACCTCTTGCAAGATGCTTGGCATCCTCGAGTGCTGCTGTCGCCGCTGCCTCGGCCACCAGGTTCACGGCGAAGGGATTTCGGACTTTCGACATCGCCGCGACAAGTTGGGGGTCATGCGCCAGGCCATACCCCACACGCGCGCCGGCAAGGCCGAACGCCTTTGAGAATGTGCGCAGCGATATCCACGGGCGGCCGGATGCCGACAGGACGGCCAGCGCGTCGAAGCGCATGCTCTCGTCAAGGTATTCGACATAGGCTTCATCGAACACGATCAGGGTGCCGGCGGGCGTCGCGGCGACGAGGGTGGCGAAATCGTCGGGAGAGATCGCCGGTCCGGCCGGATTGCTGGGTGACGAGATGATCAATACACGCGCCCCTTCCGCCATCGCCGCGGCAATTCCCGCGACGGGGAAGCGCCAATCCGGCGTGAAGGGAACTTTCGTCACCCGTGCCCCACAGGCCTGCGCGGCGAACTCGTGCAAGCCGAAGGATGGGCAGACCGTCACCACATGATCACCCGGACGCAGGACGGTGCGGTAGATGACGCCGATCAGGTCCTCGGATCCGTTACCCAAAATGACCCGGTCGGCGCTTGCGCCAAGGCGGTAGGCCAGCGCGACCCGCAAGGTCATTCCGCTGGCATCCGGATAGCGCCCGATGCCCTTCACGGCGGCAAGGGCGGCGGATATCGCATCCGGCGACGGGCCGAGCGGGTTCTCATTGCTGTCGAGCTTTGCCCTCAGGGGGACGCCATAGATCGCCTCGAAGCGGGCCGCGGCCAGTCCCGCATTGTAGGTCGGCAGACGTTCGATCTCGTCTCGGACCAGGGGGGAAGGGCAGGGCGGGGTCATCGGGCAATTCCTTACGGATCAGAGGTCGAAGATCTTGGACGGGTTCATGATGCCGCGCGGGTCGATTGCCTGCTTGATCTGGCGCATCAGGTCCAGCGCGGGGCCGTGTTCGTCGGGCAGGTAGGCCTTTTTCCCAAGGCCGACGCCGTGTTCCCCGGTGCAGGTGCCGCCAAGCTCCAGCGCGATGCGGATCAGGTTAGCGTTGATGTGCCGGGCCTGGGCGGTCTCATCGGGATCGGCGGGGTCGAAGAGAAGCACAAGGTGGAAGTTGCCGTCGCCCGCATGGCCCACCAGCGGGGCAAGGATCGAGGTTTCGGCCACTACGGCGAGGATGCGGTCGATGCAGTCCGGCAGGGCCGAGATGGGGACGCAGACATCGGTTGAGATGCCCTTGATCCCCGGTCGCAGCGCGCGCGAGGCGTAAAGCGCGGAATGGCGCAGGCGCCACAGCGCGTTCGCCTCGTCCGCAGTGCGGGCGATATCCTGGCGCAGCGCCCCGGCCCCGGTCGCAAGCTCCTGGAACAGCGCGAGGTCATGCGCCACGGCGGGGGGCGAGCCGACGAGTTCCACCCACAGCGCGGGGGCGACGGGCAGGTCCGCGCTGCACCAGGCGTTGATCGCCTGCATCTGCAACTGGTCGGCAAGCTCGATCCGGTTGAGGGCCAGGCCGCATTGCAGGGACGCGACGACCGTGGTGGTGGCGGCGGCGATGTCGGGGAAGCTGCACAAAAGGGTCTGCCGCGCCTCGGGCTGGCCGAAAAGGCGCAGGGTCAGTTCGGTGATCACGCCCAGCGTGCCCTCGGCGCCGACGAAAAGGTGGGTCAGGTCATAGCCGGCCGAGGATTTGCGCGCCCGCCCGCCGGTCTTGACGATGCGCCCGTCGGGCAGGACCACGGTCAGGCCCAGCACCAGGTCGCGCATCGAGCCGTAGCGCACGGTCGTCGTCCCCGAGGCCCGGGTCGAGGCCATGCCGCCCAGCGTTGCCTCGGCCCCAAGGTCGACGGGGAAGAAGAGGCCGGTCGCCCGCAGCTCTTCGTTCAGGCGCTGGCGGGTGACGCCGCATTGGACGGTGCAGTCCATGTCCTCGGGGCTGATCCGCAGGATGCGGGACATGGCCGACAGGTCCAGCGACAGGCCGCCCAAGGGCGCGTGGATCTGGCCTTCGATCGAGGAGCCCGCGCCGAATGGCACCACGGGCAGGCCAAGCGCGTTGCAGGTGGACAGGATCTGCGAGACCTCTTCGGTGGTTTCCGCCATCGCCACCAGGTCGGGCGGGGCGGCGGGCAGCCAGCTTTCGCCCGCGCCGTGCAGAGCCCGGACGGACTGACCCGCGGAAAGCCGGGGGCCAAGGAGCTGGGACAGAGCAGCCAGAGCCGCGGCGGCGGCGGGGTGGAGGAAGGCGGGGGCGGTCATCAGCTATCCTTTGGCGGGGTCCGGGGCGTGCTGGAAGGCCGCACGCCCCGGACCGCAGTCCTGCCTTATGCGGCGAACCACCAGCGTTCGGCGGCGCGGGCACCGTCAAGTTCCCAGTCCGAGGCCAGGTCGCCATGCCGGACATTGGCCGAGGTGGCGTCCAGGAAGTCGGCCCAGACCGGCGCCACAAGGCCGCAGTCGTCGTGGATCAGGCGCTGACATTCCCAATACAGTTCGCGCCGCTTGGCTTCGTCCTTCTCGCCGCGGGCGGCAAGGAGCGCGGCGTTGAACGCCTCGTTGTCCCAGCCGGTCTCGTTCCAGCCGCCGATGCTTTCGCGGGAATAGGCCAGCGACAGCATCGCGTCCTCGTTCACGCGGCCGGACCATTTGGTGGCGAAGAACGGCTTCTTGCCCCAGATGTTCGACCAGTAGCCGTCGTCGGGTTCGCGGATCACGTCCAGTTCGACTCCGGCGGCCATCGCGTGTTCGCGGTAAAGCTGCGCCGCATCGACCGCGCCGGTGAAGGGCGTGTCGGCGACGTGGAGCGGGATGGTCGTGCCCTCGACGCCCGCCTTCTTGAACAGGGCGCGGGCCTGGTCGGGGTCGTAGACCGTCTGCGGCAGGTCGGGGTTGTGGTAGGGATAGGCCGCCGAGATCGGCTGGTCATTGGCGACCGAGCCGAAGCCGGACAGGATCTTGGCCACGATCTCCTCGCGGTTGATGGCCAGCTTCATCGCGCGGCGCACGTCGGGGTCGGAGAAAGGCCCGTCGGTCACGCGCATCGAGAAGCCATAGTGCATCTTCCCCTGGGTCTGGATCAGCTGCATGTTCGGCATCGCCTTCAGCAGGTTCGCCGTGGTGGCGTCGACATAGTTCATCGCGTCGATCTGGCCGGTCTGCAGCGCGGTCATCCGGGCGTTCACGTCCTGGATCGCCTTGAACTCCACCGCATCGAAATGCGCGCGGCCTTCCTTCCAGTAGTTCGGGTTCCGCACCACGCGGGCGCTGACGCCGGGCTCGAAGCTTTCCAGCGTGTAGCCGCCGGTACCGATGCCGGCGGCAAAGTTCATGTCCTCAGCCGGGACGATGAGAAGGTTCAGCAGCGTCATCAGCGAGGCGAAGCCCGCGTTCGGCGCGGAAAGGGCGATCGTGATCTCGTTCGGGGCGCTGGCGGTGATGTCGGTGATGGCGGCCATCAGCGTCTTGGATTCCGACACGGTGTCGGGGCCGCGGTGCAGGTTCAGCGACCAGACCACGTCATTGGCCGTCATGGTCTTGCCGTTGTGGAAGGTCACGCCCTCGCGCAGCTTGAAGGTCCAGACGGTGGAATCAGCGTTGCCCGCCCATTCCGTCGCCAGTTCGGGTTGCAGCACGCCGCCCGGGCCGACCTCGATCAGGGTGTTGCGCAGGGCGTATTGCAGGTTCATCATGAACCGCGTTTCGTTCAGTTGCGGATCCAGCGTGTCGCCGGTATCGAAGTCGGCGATGGCAAGACGGAAGGTGCCGCCCTTGCGGGGCGCATCCTGGGCCAGCGCGCGCATGGGGCCAAGGCCGATAAGCCCGGCGGCAGCGCCCGCGCCCAGAAGCAGTGAACGACGGGTGGTCAAAAGAGACATGGCTTCTTCCCTGTGCTGAAGTGGGCCCGGTGGATTGAACGCGCCCGGGTTGTGCATTATGTCTATCTTTAATAGCGTAATGCCTGCGCACAACTTAGGGCAAATCAGAAGCGCTGCGGTGTTCGGCAGTTTTGCTAAAGGGACGCGGGCGACGAAAGGGACTGCACATGGCGGGACAACTTCCTCCACTGCGGGCGCTTCAGGCCTTCGAGGCGTTGGGGCGGCTTGGGTCGATCAACAGCGCGGCGCAAGACCTGGGCGTGACCTCGGGCGCGGTCAGCCAGCAGATCCGCCTGCTTGAGGAACACGTCGGCCTGACGCTTCTGGTCAAGGACGGGCGGGGCGTGGCGCTGACCCCGCAGGCCCGGGTCTATCTGGAGTTCGTCTCGCAGGGGTTCGAGCGGCTGCGGCTGGCAGGCGACTATATCGAGGCGCAGCGGACCGGGGCCGAGATCACCATATCGGGCATGCCGACGCTGATGCTGAAATGGCTTGGTCCCCACCTGCACTGCTTCCAGGCAGAGACGCCGGAAATCTCGGTCCGGCTGGAGGCGACGCACCGCGAGCCCGACCCGAAGATGCTGGAGCAGATGTTCCGGCTGACCTACGGGCAGGCCGCGAACCGCTATGCCCATTCGCGGGTGCTGTTCACCGACATCTGTTTTCCGGTCTGCTCGCCCGACTTCCTGGCGCGTCACCCTGAAGCGCAGGACCCGACGCGGTTGCCGCATCTGCCGCTGATTGATGTCGATTGGGGGGCGGCTTATACCGACGTGCCGCGCTGGAAGGACTGGTTTGCGCATTTCGGCCTGGCGCCGCTGCCGCGCCCGATCGGGGTCTATTCGCTGTCCGGCCTGGCGCTGGAGGCGGCGGCAGGCGGGCAGGGGATCGCGCTGGCGCAGGCCTCGTTCGCGGAGGCCGACCTGACCCTTGGGCGCCTGGTGCGGCTGTCCGACCAGTCGCTGCCCCTGCCGGAAGCCTACTATGTCTGCTGGGGTCCGCAAACCCTGACGCACCAGGTCGCGCGGGACTTCCTGAACTGGCTGATGCTGGCGTCGCGGCGCAACCGAAGCCAGAACGATTGAGCCGGGCTAAACTGTTGCAAAGCTGATTTCCCCGCCGATCTGGCTAATATGACTATACATATTAGCCTGCACCGGATCGGAGAGCCTGCAATGTTTCTGAAGAATGCCTGGTATGTGGCCGCCTGGAGCCACGAGATCGGCCGCGATCTGAAGCAGATCGTCGTGCTGGGCGAAAAGGTCTGCGTCTACCGCACCGAAGCGGGCGAGGTCATCGCGCTGGAGGACGCCTGCCCGCACCGCAAGCTGCCGCTGTCCAAGGGCCGGATCAAGGGCGACACGGTGGAATGCGGCTATCACGGGCTGACCTTCGACTGCGCCGGGCAATGCGTCTGGGCTCCGGGCGGGGGGCGTATCCCCTCGGCCGCGAAGGTGCGGCCCTATCCGGTGCATGAAAAGTACGGGCTGGTCTGGATTTGGATGGGCAATGCCGCCATCGCCGACGCGAATGACATCATCGATATCCCGAATTTCGGCAGCCCGGACTGGGGGATGAACGCGGGCGACGCGATGGAGTTGCAGTGCAACTACCTGCTGATGTGCGACAACCTGCTGGACCCCAGCCACGTCGCCTGGGTGCACGAAACCTCGTTCGCGCAGGCCGCGACCAAGGACACGCCGCTGCGCGTCACCCGGACAGATGAGGGGGTGATCGTCCACCGCTGGATGATGGATGTGGAACCTGCGCCCTTCTACAAGAAAGTGGTGGAGTTCGCGGGGAATTGCGACCGGCTGCAACATTATGAGGTGCGCTATCCCAGCCATGCGCTGATCCGGGCGGTGTTCACCCCCGCGGGCACGGGCGGGCCGGAGGGGTCGCTGCACGAAAAGACCTTCGTGATGGACAGCTACAACTTCATGACCCCCGTCACCGAAGGCGAGACCCGGTATTACTGGTTCCAGCTGCGCAACGTGCGCCCGCAGGATGAAGAGCTGTCGCAGATGATGGCGCATGACGTGCGCAAGGCCTTCGAGGAGGACCGCGCCGTCCTGCATGAGGTGCAGAAGGGCATGACGCACAAGACCTCGCCGCATATCGACCTGTCGATCGATGCGGGTCCCCTGCGCTTCCGTCGCCAGCTTGAGGCGATGATCGCCGAAGAGGCGCTGGTTGACGAAAAGATGCGGGGCTAGGTCATGGCTGACGCGTTTCGCCGGTTCACAGTGGTCCGCAAGCACCACGAAGCCGAGGGGATCACCTCGTTCCATCTGGTGGCAGCGGACGGCGCGGCGCTGTGGCCCGCCCTGCCCGGCCAGTATCTGACGCTGCGCCTGCCCGTGCCGGGCGGGCCGGTGCTGCGGACCTATTCCCTCTCGTCCGACGTGGCGGACCGCACGCAGTACCGCATCTCGGTCAAGCGCGAGGCGATGCCGGGCGTACCGGCCGGAGTGGGATCGTGCTGGCTGCATGACCATCTGGCCGAGGGCGACACGGTCGAGATCGCCGCCCCGCGTGGCGGCTTCGTGCTGGACGAGGCAAGCGCGCGTCCGGTGCTGCTGCTGGCGGGCGGGATCGGGGTGACGCCGCTTCTGTCCATGCTGCACCGGCTGGCGCAAGGCGGGCGGCGGGTGGTCTTTGTCCAGGCCTGCGAGAACGGCGCGGTCCATGCCCTGCGCGACGAGGTCGCGGCGCTGGCGACGGCGTCGGGCGGGCGGATCGTCGCGCGCAGCGTCTACCGCCAGCCGTCGCCGGGGGACCGCTTCGATGCCGAGGGGGTGATCGACAAGGCCTTCCTGCAATCGCTGCTGCCCCTCGACCATTACGAAGTCTACCTTTGCGGCCCGACGGGTTTCATGGTCGGCATGTGGCGGCTGCTGACCGGGCTTGGCCTGCGCGAGGAGGACATCCGCTACGAATTCTTCGGCAAGCAGACCTCGCTGCCGCGGCTGGCGGCGGAAGGGGTGCCGGTGCAGGCCCATGTCCCCGCCCGTGCCCCGGCGGCGATTGCAGGGCTGGCGTTCCTGACGAACCCCGCCGCGCGCGGGATAGAGGAGGACCTGCCTGCCCCTGTCGCGCCCGACGCCGCCCCGGCGAAGGGACCCACGGTCGTCTTCGCCCGGTCGGGGCGCGAGGCGGTCTGGACCGGCGGGACGCTGCTGGAGCTGGCCGAAGCCGCAGGACTGGAGCCCGAGTTCAGCTGCCGCAGCGGCATCTGCAACAGCTGCCGCACGGACATCCGCGCGGGCAGCGTAAGCTATGTCGAACAGCCGCTGACCCAGCCCGCGCCGGGCAAGGTGCTCTTGTGCTGCAGCCAGCCACAGGGGCGGGTGGTGCTGGATCTTTAGCGATCAGGCTGCGCGCGGGTCTGCCGCGCGCAGCACCGTCTCGGCCGCGATTTCGGGGCCCGTCAGGATCAGGTGGTCGCCGGGTGCCACCAGCGCGTTGCGGCGGCGGACCAGGACAAGCCCGGCGGCGGGGGCGGCGATCTCTCGCGCGGGGGCAGACAGGTCGAAGGGGTCGCGCAAAAGGGCGATGGTCTGGCCGGCCGCGACTTCTTCCCCAAGACGCACCAGCGGTTCGGCAAGCCCATGGTGCATCACGGTGGCCATCGCGGCGCCTGCACCCAGATCGGCAAAGCGGGTTGGCCCTGCCCTGGTCGCGCCCAAGCGGTCGGCGGCGTCGGGATGCAGCGCCCCCTCGGAGGCCAGAAGGCGCAGCACCCCGGCCCAGCCCTGCACCAGCGCCTTTTGCGACACGCGCCCGCTGCCCCCCAGTTCGCAGGAGATCACCGCGCAACCGGCCGCCTGCGCAGCGGAATCGAGGTCCCCCGCCGTGTGCGAGGGAGGGGCGACCACGGCCCAGGGCAGCGCCAGCGTGCGGCAAAGGTCCAGCGCGCGGGCGTTCTGGCCAGCGTCGGGCGAAAGGCAAAGGTAGCTGGAGGTGATGAAGTCCAGGTCGGTCCCGCCGGAATGGAGGTCGATGGCAAGCGAGCAGCGCGGGAAGAGATGGGTCGAGACGAACCCCGCCAGCGCCGCCGTAGGCCCCCGGTCGGGGGCGCCCGGGAAGCTGCGGTTCATATTGCCGCCATCCAGGGGCGAGACGCGCCGTCCGGCCAGCACGGCGGGCAGGTTCAGAGCCGGCAGGACGATCACCGCACCGGCAAGGTCGGCGGGGTCCAGCCTCTCGAACAGGCGGCGGGCGATGACCTGGCCTTCGTATTCGTCGCCGTGGTTGCCGCCGGTGACCAGAACCACCGGCCCCGGCCCGCCGCGCACCACGCCCACCGGCACCGGGATGGTGCTAAAATCGTGCCGGTTGTCGGAATGTGACAGGTCCAGCCAGCCGCTGCGCTTGCCTGGGGCGTCTAGGTCGACGCGGCAGGAGACGGGGCCATAGTCCAGCATCAGGCGATCCTTTCGGGGGTTTGCCCGGCGCGCCGCGCCAGCAGGCGGGTCAGCCAGTCGGGGTCCATCTCGGGCACGGAGGACAGGAGAAGCTCGGTATAAGGATCGTGCGGCGGCACGAAAAGGCGGTCGGTCGGCCCGGCTTCGACCACGACTCCAGACTTCATCACCACCACTTCGTCGGCGATGGCGCGGACTGTGGCAAGGTCGTGGGTGATGAACATGTAGGTCAGCCCGCGTTCGCGTTGCAGCCGGTCGAGAAGCCGCAGGATGCCTTCCGCCACCAGCTGGTCCAGCGCCGAGGTCACCTCGTCGCAGATGATGAACTCGGGGTCCGCCGCCAGCGCGCGGGCGATGCAGACGCGCTGCTTCTGGCCGCCCGACAGCTCGGACGGGAGGCGGTCGAGGAACTGGTCGGGGTCCAGCTCGATCTCGGTCATCAGCTGGCGCAGGCGGGCGTCTTTCGCGGCGCCCTTCAGGCCCAAGAAAAACTCCAGCGGGCGGCCCAGGATCTCGCGGATGCGGTGGCGCGGGTTCAGCGCGGTGTCGGCCATCTGGTGGATCATCTGGATGCGGCGTTGCAGCTCGCGCCCCCGGTCGCGGCCGCGCGGGGGCAGGGCCGCGCCGTCGAATAGGACACGGCCCGCGGACGGGGCCGTCAGCCCCATGATTGCCCGCGCGGTGGTCGACTTGCCAGATCCGCTTTCGCCGACGACGGCGACCGTGCGGCCCCTCGGGATGGTCAGGCTGACCCGGTCCAGCACCTTCAGCGGTCCGTATGAGACGGTCAGCCCCTGCACATCCACCAGGGGTTCAGCCGGCGCCGGGGTCGCGGGCGGCGCACGGCGAAACTCGCGCACGGCCCAGAGCGAGCGGGTATAGGCCTCACGCGGGGCGGAAAGCATGGCGCGGGTCGGGGCCTCTTCGACCTCTTCGCCGCGGAGAAGCACCTTCACCCGGTCGGCCATCTGGGCCACGACGGCCAGGTCGTGGGTAATGTAGATCGCGGCGGTCTGGTGGTCTCGGACGATGGCACGGATCGCGGCGAGGACCTCGATCTGCGTGGTGACATCCAGCGCGGTGGTGGGCTCGTCGAAAATGATCAGGTCGGGGCGGCAGGCCATCGCCATTGCGGTCATCGCGCGCTGAAGCTGCCCGCCTGAGACCTGGTGCGGATAGCGCAGGCCGATGCGGTCGGGGTCGGGCAGGCGGATTTCGCGGTAAAGCTGGACCGCCTCGGCCTCGGCCTCGCGTCGGCCCATGACGCCGTGGCGCACCGGGCCTTCGCAGTGCTGGTCGATCAGCCGCCAGGCCGGGTTGAAGGCCGCCGCGGCCGATTGCGCGACATAGGCGATGCGCCGCCCGTGCAGGCTGCGCAGCCGCGAGGCCGGGGCGCCGACAAGTTCCTGCCCGTCAAAGCGGATCGACCCGGCCGCGATCCGGCAACCCGGCTTGACATAGCCCATCGCCGCCAGCCCCAGCGTGGACTTGCCCGCCCCACTTTCGCCGATCAGGCCCAGGATCTCGCCCTTGTTCAGGGTCAGGTCCACGCCCTTGACGATCTGGGTCCAGCCTTGGGAGGAGCGCCCTTCGATCCGCAGGTTGGTGATGGACAGTAGTTCCTGGGTCATCGGTCAGTCCTTCAGCCCGCTGGAAAGGTGCAAGAGCCAGTCCACTACCAGGTTGACGGCGACGGTCAGCACCGCGATGGCCCCGGCGGGCAACAGCGGGGCCAGGCCGAAGGTCGCGGTCTGCCAGGTGGAGAAATTGGCGAAGGCGATCAGCTTGGCGCTTTCGCGCACCATCGAGCCCCAGTCGGCTGTGGGCGGTTGGAGGCCAAGGCCCAGGAAGGACAGGGCCGAGATGAACAGCAGGACGAAGCAGAAGCGCAGGCCGAATTCCGCGATCAGGGGCGCGGTGGCATTGGGCAGCACCTCGCGCCGGATCAGCCAGAACAGCCCCTCGCCCCGCATCCGGGCGACCTCGATATAGTCCATCGTCAGGATGCCCTGCGCCACCGCCCGCGACAGGCGGAAGACGCGGGTGCTGTCCAGGACCGCGATGACCAGGATCAGCGCGATGACCGAGGTGCCGGTCAGCGTCAGGATCAAGAGCGCGAAGATCAGCGAGGGCACGGCCATCAGCACATCGACCACGCGGGACGAGAGGGTATCGGCCAGCCCGCCCAGCGTGGCGGCCATCAGCCCGGCGGTCGTGCCCAGAAGGAAGGCCAGCGCGGTGGTGACCAGCGCGATGCCCACCGTGACGATGACGATGAACGCGAACACGTAGCGCGGGTAGAAATCACTGACGATTTCCTTCATGTCCCGGAAGAACCCCCGGATGCCGTGCTGGGCGACCGGCAGCCGCCGGTTGTCCGTGATCTGCCTCCGCGTGGCGAAGACGACAAAGATGATGCAGGCGAGCGAGACGACCGCGAAACTCAGCCCCATCCGCACGTAGTTCTCCGGGAGCGAGGTGGCCCGGACGGTTTCGTTGTCGGCGAAAAAGATCGACCAGGCGAGGGCCACCCCGAGCAGGTTGGCCAGCATGTTCATGGCCGAGCGGATGCCCTGCAGCGTCACCCGGCCGTCGTAGTCGGAGCACAGCTCGAAGCCCAGCGCCACATACGGGACGCCGAAGACCGTGATCGCGGTCCGCTGCAGCAGGTTGATCACGAGCAGATACCAGAACAGTGCCTGGGGGCTGCTGCGGGCGAAGTCCGGCACCACCCACAGGAAGACATAGATGATGGTCACCACCACGCCGCCGAACAGGATGTAAGGGTGCCGCCGCCCGAACCGGCTGCGGGTGTTGTCGGTGATGTGGCCCATCACCGGGTCGGTGATGGCATCCCAGAAAACCGCGACGCCCATGGCGATGCCGGCGAGGGCATGGCTCAGGCCGAGCGCCTCGGTGTAGTAGAGCATCGCGAACCCGAAGAGCGAGTTCATGAGCAGGGAGTTCGCACACTCCCCGACGGAGTAACCGACCATGCGTGCGCGCGAGCACTGCGGTCCGGTCGGAGGCTGGGGCGCTTCCATGGCCGGGCAGGCTGCCGGGCCGGTCTCCCGGGGACAAGGCTGCGGTAAAGGTAATAGCAGCGCTACGCCTGACCGTAGCTGCGCTGTTGCCGCGCGGGCAGCTGACCCCTCATCGCCAGAGCGGCACCAGTTCCTGTTTCCGCACCCAGCCGGTCCGGCCGTCCTCAAACCGCAGGCGCACCCAGCCGAGGAAGGTACGATCCATCACGCCGAGCGAGCCGGCGGCGAGCGCGGTGGTCTGCTGGTTGATTTCGGCCTCCGTGGGGATCGAGTGGAGCGTCGTGCCGCGCCAGGCGAGCGCCGCCTGCGG
>JAFLCY010000087.1 GCA_017303485.1 Rhodobacterales bacterium | reverse complement strand
GGGCGCCGAAACCCTGCGGGCCTTTCAACTCGTGCGAGATCACGCCGGTTTGGACAGGAAACGAAGTCGCGAACTCGAAGGGCAAGCACGGTTCCGGATGATGGAGCAGGCGTTCGAGGAAATTTGCGCGCGCTTTGACGGTCTGCCCCTAGCTGGTGGAGTGCTTCCCAACACCAACCTGAAGATCTTTCAGCCGTTCATGCGCTTCGGTGGGAAAGGCCCGGGTGTTATCCTTGGCCTTGCGGCCATGCCCGAGCCCAGCAAGCTTCCGGCCAAGAACCGGTCGCGCCTCGCGGGCGTCACGCTCAACTTCAATCTTACGCCCAGTTTCGATTTCGACGGCTTGGGCCCGAAGCCTGGAGACATCTTCGTGCTCTTCTTGGTCGCCCGGGACCGCGAACAGTCCGGAAAGCTTGAGGAGATCGCGATTGGCGTGATCGACTCTGCCTACGATCAGTTTCTGTTTTACGAACGCCTTGACAAGTTCCTTGCCGATGATGCCGATGCCACCGAAACCGCACGCTCTTCTGCATCGGCTCCGTCCGACGTCGGACTGGTGCGCTTGAAATCGAAGGTCAAACCGTTCGTCCCCCCCGAGTTGCCGCCCGAGGTGGAGGACGATACCGGCACTAAATGATCGGTATCACTGATACCGATGGGAGGATTGAATGCGCGTAGGAACGCCTGGCTTCGTGCCAGAACGCCTAGCGGAAGTGCGGGCTGCTCGGCGAATTCTGAGTATGAAGGAGCTTGCACAAATGATTGGGGTTTCCCCCAGTGCGGTGTCACGCTGGGAAAGCGGCACCCATGCTCCCGATGCAGAGGCACTCACCGCCCTGGCTCGTGAACTTCGTGTGCGCAGGGAGTATTTTTTGCGGCCAGTCCATGCCAGTGAACACCCGATGTTTTCTCGATCGCTGTCCAGTGCCCTGAAGCGCGACACTTCGTACCAGGACTCCCAGATGCAGTGGCTGCAGGAAATCTCTGCGGTCTTGCAGCACTATGTGGATTTTCCGGCGGTCGACATTCCTGATGTCATGAAGGGTCTAACCTATCGCCAACTGCGTGATGAGGACATCGAGGGCATCGCGCAGGAATTGCGATCTCATTGGCGGCTTGGCCAAGGTCCGATCATTGACATGGTGGCTTTGCTTGAACGAGTCGGCTGTGTGGTTGGCTCCATCGAGATGGGAACGTCAAAGTTGGACGGGCTTTGCAGCTGGTCACGGGGTGACGAACGCCCGCATATCATGCTTGCGACTGACAAGATGTCCCTGCCCCGCCGTCAAATGGACTCCGCCCACGAACTTGGTCATGCAATCCTGCACAAGGGGGTTAGCCACGAAGAGCTGAAGTCGGATCTCAAAGAGATTGAACGTCAGGCTTTCCGTTTTGCCAGTGCATTTCTACTGCCCGAGACGACCTACGTGCATGAAGTGCAACATTATTCTTTGGCCGGGCTCCTGTCTGTAAAGGAGCGGTGGCGGGTTTCAGTTAAAGCGCAGATCAAGCGGCTTCTGGACCTCGAAGTCATTCCAGAGCACTACGGCACGCAACTCTACAAGAGCTATTCAGCCAACGGCTGGAACAAGGTGGAACCGCTGGATCGCGAGTGGCCGGTTCCCGAGCCGGCGGTCTTGCGCAACGCGCTCAGCCTGATCGTCGAATCCGCAACTCGGACCAAGGAAGATTTGCTTGCGGTCGAATTCACGATGCATCCAGGCGACATCGAGAACCTGACCGGGCTTCCACCAGGCTGGTTCAACCGGCAAGAAGCTAGCGTTGTCCACCTGTCGTTGAAGCAAGATGCCGCGAAGCCGCAAAGTGGCGCTCCTGCAGGAGAAGTCGTACCGTTCGCCCGGCGCTGATCTTCTAATTGAGTGAAGGGGGCTCACGCCCCCCTCTCGAACTTCACGACCGGGATGCCGAGCTTCTTGGCTTTGTCGGCGAAGTTTTCCTGGATGCCGTTGCCTGGGAAGACGAGGACACCCACGGGGAGCACATCCAGCATGGCGTCGTTGCGCTTGAAGGGTGCGGCCTTGGCGTGCTTGGTCCAGTCCGGCTTGAAGGCAACCTGGGTGACGCCCCGGGCTTCAGCCCATTTGGCGGCAATGAGTTCGGCGCCCTTCACGCCGCCACCGTGGAGAAGGACCATATCGGGATATTTGGTCCGGACCTGATCGAGCTTGCCCCAGATCAGGCGATGATCGTTGAAGTCCGTTCCACCGGTTAGGGCGACCTTGGGGCCAGCGGGCAGCATCACCTCAGTTTCGGCGCGGCGCTTGGCGGCCAGGAAGTCGCGGCTATCGATCAGGGCGGCGGTCAGGTGCTGGTGGTTCACCTTTGAGCCGGTGCGCGGCCGCCAGGTCGATCCCGTGTGGTGCCAGAACTCGGAGGCGGCGTGATCGCGCATCATGTCCATGCAGTTCCGCCGTTCGGTGAGGGTCAGGCCCTCGGCCGTCAAGCGCTCGAGTTCGGTGGATTTCACCTCAGAGCCGTCCTGCTCGCGCTGGAGGCGGCGCTGCGCCTGCTCGTTGTCGTCGAGCGACCGTTCGATCCGGGCGGTGGCGCGGTGGAAGAGGTTGACCTGGCCCCAGAGCACTTCTTCGAGGTCGGGTTCCATGCGGGTGTCGGCCAGGCTCGCGACAAGGGCGTCGAAGATATCGGCGACGGCACCCCGGAGGCGGTCAGCGTCGGGCATCGGGCGCGGATCGGGCTCGTCTTCAAAGGGGCGGTAGCCGTAGAGCTGCAGCTCCTCCAGCGCATGAGCGGTCTGGGATGCGGTGTGGGCGGGTTCGTAAGCGTCGTCGCGGGTTTGGAACGTCATCTTCTTCTTGCCTCCGGGCCTGTCTGGTCCGCGCGTCATCCCGCGCGGCCTTCATGGGCTGCGAAAGCCGTCACGGGGGAGGACCCTTCACCCCGCTTTCGGGGCCGGAACGCATGTGGAGGAGGACGGGGGGCGGCTGATTTGCTTCGCGATGCAAAGGCGGGGCGAGCCCCGCCGGCGGAAATCAGTTGCCCCCCGTCCTTGAAGGGTCGTCCCCTTTGACGGCCGCCTGCCCATCTCTTGAAGGCCGCTCGGGGGACGGATGGATGAGCTGCCCCGGGAAGAGGCAAGGGATGACGCTCCAGACCTGCGACAGTTCCGTTCCCCCTGCCCCACTGTCCTGAACAGCCCCTTGCGCGGAGAAGCTCAGATTTCCAGGCGCTGCTGATCCTCGGGACCGATCTGTTTTGCCAGATGCTGACGCAGCACCGCCGGTCCGTCCGCTCGAAGATCGTCGTTGAAGTCCCCGAGCCGTGGTTCGAGCACTCGTACGGCAATCCCGACCTCGGTGGCTCTGGTGCCCAACCTTTCCGCTGCGCGCTGCCCCGCCGGATCGCGGTCGATAGCAATGTAGAGGCGCCGCAACCCCTCGGGCAGCAGGACGGCTCCGAGGTGACCCGATGAGAGAGCGGCCCAGACGGGAAGGCCGGGGCCAGCCTCACGAACGGACAGCATGGTCTCGATGCCTTCGCCGACAACGAGGATGTCATCGCACGGGGTCAACCTGACGGCATTGCCAAGAAGGTGACCCATGGCCCGCCGCTGAGTCTCGACTGCCGCCTTGCCTCGGCCGTCAGGCGCAAGCCAGGTGCGATGCACACCCTGCAAGGCCCCCGCCCCATCGGTGACCGCAGCAATCAGCGCTGGTCGGGGAATGCTCTTGGTCTGGCCCTCATCCCGATGCCAGCACTTTGGGTGAAAGCGAAGGGCGCTCGTCTTGCCGCCAAGGGTGATGCCCCGGGAGCGGAGATAGGTTTCCGCAAGCGTGCCTGCAACCGGCATCGAGGCCGCAAACAAGCGCGCCGCCGCCTCTGGCGTGCCCCCGGGGGTCTTCGATTTTCTCTGTGCTGGGCCATCCGGAGGAACCGGCGCCGGACGGCCAAGATGCGCACGGGCCTCGGCGAGAAGATCAGGAAAGCGGGTGATCCCCGTCCGTTCGCGGATGATATCGAGGAGATCACCATGTTCGCCGGTGGCACCGTCAGTGAACTTGCCGGCTGCCCCCGGCCCGGATGAAGGGCCGGTCAGACGCACAAACAGCGACCGGCCGGGATTGTTCTGCAGATCGCCGACGATCCAGTAGGAGCCTTCCCGCCGCCCGGCGGGAAGGTAATGACGACAAACGCTTTCGGCATGGGACGAAAGCTCACGCAAGAGGTCTTCTGTTTTCAATGGCATGATCACACAATTCAACTATTGCGTGTATGTAGACCAGAGACCGCAAACCGCGCAAGCAGCCGCTCGAGCACAGCGATCCCGGCAGCATCGGTCGGGCAGAACAGCCGCAGCTTCCAAGCGATGATCTCCGAAAAGAAGCCATCCGCCTTGAGGCGATCCTTCTGGGCCTCGGTGAACCCCGAGAGTTCGATCCGGTTCACGCCCATGACGCGGGACCGGTGCAACTCTATCCCCTCGGCCAGACGCACGACGGTCTTGCCCTCCAGAACGAGGGCATGCATCTCAGCGGCCGTCAGCTTCGGCGCGTCGGCTGCGAGCGTGGTCGCGACCCAGGCGGGCGAAACGCGGCGCCCGATGATGCGTTGACCGTCATCGGTCTGCAGCCGATAGACGCGGGTTTCATCCTGGGGGAGCTGCTTCCAGATCGGCAGAAGAAGGCCCGCCACAATGTGGAGCGTGGCTTCCGAGAACTCCGGCACTTCGGCAAGTTCCGCAGTCCAGGCTGCGGCAAAGGCCGCGCGGTCCGCCTCAAGCCAGTGGGTGTCCTCCATGATCTTGGCAGGCAGCGTGCTGGCCTCGGTCGGGCGGATCAGCCGCAAGCGCGGCTCGATCGTGCCGTCGTCCAGCATCAGGCTGGTGGCGGGCACCTGCACCGCCGCCCGCCCCGACCGGCTGTTGACCAAGAGCCGTGCCTTCGGTTCGTCCAGCCAGTCGAGCGCATCCGCGAGCGAAGTCGGCGTGTTGCGGCGCTTTTCCGCGATGGTCAGCAGCTGGGTTTCCGCGCCGGAGCCGGGATGGGTGTAGATGACCCGGGCGTCCGTGACGCGGAAGCTCTCGGCGCGCAGGGTTTCCAGCCCGAGATCATAAACCCCGGCGGCGATGGCGCCCTCGATCCGCTGGTCGAGCAATTCCTCGAAGGCCGAGAAGAGCACGGCCTGCATGTCGATCGTCAGCGCCAGCAGGCGATTGAGGAAGGTCGTGATCGGCGGCAGGTCGTCTTTCAGCCCATTGTCATCGGTCAGGCTGAGACCGGTGGCATCCTCAAACTTGCCAAGCGAGCAGCCCGACACATCGCCGCGATAAATGCGGCGGTAGAGTTGGCGCAAGGCGTCTCGGGCATAGGGACTCTCGAGATTGTCCTCGGGGCGGAACAGCCCCTGCCCGCCGGTCTGGCGCTGACCCCGCGTGATGGCGCCGAGCGTGTCGAGGCGGCGTGCGATGGTCGATAGGAACCGCTTTTCCGCCTTCACATCCGTGGCCACCGGCCGGAAGAGCGGCGGCTGCGCCTGATTGGTGCGGTTAGTCCGACCGAGCCCCTGGATGGCGGCGTCTGCCTTCCAGCCGGGTTCCAAGAGGTAGTGGACGCGCAGGCGCTGGTTTTTCGCGCCAAGATCGGCGTGATAGCTGCGCCCCGTGCCACCAGCATCCGAGAAGATCAGGATGCGCTTTTGGTCATCCATGAAGGCGGCGGTTTCCGCGAGGTTGGCCGAACCCGCCCGGCTTTCCACGACGAGCCGTGCCGAGTGCCCCTCACCCTTGCGCACGATGCGGCGCGACCGGCCTGTCACTTCTGCAACAAGATCAGTGCCGAAACGCTGAACGATCTGGTCGAGCGCCCCCGGAACGGGCGGCAACGAGGCCAGCTTTTCGATCAGCGCGTCGCGCCTGCGGGCGGCCTCGCGGCATTCCACCGGCTGGCCATCCCGCACAACAGGCCGGGAGGAGAGGTTGCCCTCGCTGTCGGTGAAAGGCTCATAGAGCTGCACCGGAAAAGAATGGGCGAGGTAGTCCAGAACATATTCCCGCGGCGTGATGTCAACGCGGATGTCATTCCACTCCTCAGTTGGGATCTCCGACAAGCGGCGCTCCATCAGCGCCTCGCCGGTCGAAACGATCTGGATGACGGCCGCATGGCCAGCCGCCAGATCGGCCTCGATGCTCGCGATCAGCGTGGGGGTTTTCATCGAGGTCAGCAAATGGCCGAAGAAACGCTGTTTGGCGGATTCAAAAGCCGAACGCGCGGCGGACTTGGCCTGCCGGTTGAGAGTACCGCCACTTTCACCCGTGATGTTGGCGGCCTCCATCGCCGCAGCCAGGTTGTTATGGATGATGGCGAAAGCCCCGGCATAG
Source organism: Rhodobacterales bacterium (assembly GCA_017303485.1). Classification (GTDB taxonomy): domain Bacteria; phylum Pseudomonadota; class Alphaproteobacteria; order Rhodobacterales; family Rhodobacteraceae; genus Tabrizicola. The sequence goes on along the minus strand of JAFLCY010000087.1, from coordinate 12,427 downwards.
GCATCATAGATGCCACGCTGTTCCGGGCTGAGCGCGTGAACCAGCATCTCGTATTCGACGCCATCATAGGAGAGTGACCGGGCGGTGTAGAGGCCGAGGGACCGCAGGTCGCGGGCGAGAACCTCCATGGCGGCAACCCCTCCGGCTTCGATGGCTTGCACGAATTCCGCCCGCGTCGCGAAGGGGAAATCTTCGCCGCCCCAGAGCCCAAGGCGCTGAGCATAGGCGAGGTTGTGGACCGTCGTAGCCCCCGTGGCCGAGACATAGACCACGCGGGCGTTCGGCAGTTTGTGCTGCAGGCGCAGACCGGCCCTGCCCTGCTGCGACGCCTCGGTATCACCGCGCTCGCCCTTGGAACCTGCGGCATTGGCCATGGCATGGCTTTCGTCAAACAGTATCACCCCGTCGAAATCCGCCCCCAGCCAGTCGACGATCTGGTCGACGCGGGATTTCCGCTGCCCACGTTCTTCCGAGCGCAGAGTCGCATAAGTGGTGAAGAGGATGCCCTCGATCAGCGGGATGTCGCGACCTTGCGCAAAGCGCGAGAGCGGCGTGACGAGCAGGCGCTCTTGGCCGAGGGCCGACCAGTCGCGCTGTGCATCTTCCAGGAGCTTGTCGCTCTTCGAGATCCAGAGCGCCTTGCGGCGGCCTTGCGCCCAGTTGTCGAGCAGGATCCCGGCCGATTGACGGCCTTTGCCCGCGCCAGTGCCATCACCAAGAAAGAAGCCGCGACGGAAGCGGACAGCCTCAGCGGCATCCTCGGACGCGGCGGAAACCATGTCGCCGGTTTCATCGACGGTCCAAGATCCGGCGAGCTGTGCGGTATGCGCCTCGCCCGCATAGATCACGGTTTCGAGCTGGGCATCTGACAGGAGCCCGTCCCGCAACACGGCGGCAGGCAGTTTGGGTCGATAGGTCGGTTTCGGAGGCGCGACCGAGGCCATGGCTGCCGATTGTACAAGCTTGGTCGGATGCGAGGCCGCGCCGGGGATGTCGAAGGCTTGAAGCCGGAAGGTTTCATAGATCGCATCCGACAGACGTACAGCGCTGTCTTCTTCGGTCGCCTGGCGCAGGCTATAGGCGAGGTCTTCGGCGTCGAACTGCGTGTTTGCGTCGAACGACGAGGCCGAGGCGGAAGCCCGCGAAATGCCGACGGTGGTCTTTGCGGCACGGGCAGGATTTCCCGGGACGGGAGAAGAGCGGCACTGCCCGGTGGCGGCGTCGCGCATCACTTCAAGGCGCGGCGGAACTTCTGCGGTGATCCGAGCCAGCAGATGCGCCACATCGGGCGACATTGGCTTGGCGAGGTCGGCGGTAATGCCACCCTGCTCGCCACCACGACATTTGTCGAAGATCGAAATCCGCGTCTCGAAACTGGTGCCGTGCTTGGCAAAAGCACCGCCCGACACCGCCCCGGTGAAGACCAGATGCGCGGACTCGGTCAGGCGGGCGAAGGTTTCCGCCCAGGCAGGTGCATCCGGCGCGAAATTCGCGCCAGTGATGGTAACGAGCCGCCCGCCCTGCGCAAGGCGGGCTAGCGCCGAACGCAGATGCCGCGCCGTCGCCTCGGTGCTGCGGCCATCGACATTGGCCACAGCCGAGAAGGGCGGGTTCATCAGGATGACACTCGGGCGCAACCCGGCGCCGAGATGATCGTCGATCTGCGCGGCGTCGAAACGGGTGACTGAGCGACCCGGAAACAGGAGCCGCAGAAGATCGGCGCGGGTGTCGGCCAATTCGTTCAGCGCAAGGCTACCACCCACGATCTCAGTCAGAATGGCCAAAAGCCCGGTCCCGGCCGAAGGTTCCAGGACCAGATCACGGGGCGTGATTTGCCCTGCCATCAGAGCCGCGAGCCCCATGGGCGAGGGCGTCGAGAATTGTTGGAAGCGCTCCATTTCCTCCGACCGCCTTGTGTGCGTGGGCAGGAGGCCAGTCACCTTGGCGAGGATCGGGAGCAGCGCCGCAGGCGAGCCGGCCCGGGCCAGCAGCGCGCGGCCGAATTTCCGCAGGAAAAGGACGAGCGCCACTTCGCCCGCCTCATAGGCAAGCTTCCAGTCCCAGGCGCCGTCAGCATCGGAGCCGCCAAAGGCGCGCTCCATCTCCAGCCGCAGGCGCAGCGCGTCGATCTGGAAGCCTTGCACCAGATCAGGTTGCAGCGCTTCAGCCACGGCCAGGATGCGGGACGCCGTCATGGACGGGGACGGCACGGCAGTGGGTGCCGCCGCCAGGGTCGCAGAGGAAAGATCGTTCATCGGGGAAACCTCGAGAGAGCCGGAGGGGTCAGTCCCGCGCGGCGCTCTCTCTCACCCGCCGGAACCTGACCCCTTCCGGCAGCCCTCTCCCTCGCCTTCCCCTTCTTGCGCCAGGGACTGTCGCCCGCATGGGGGGAAACGGCCAAGGCTGGCTCCCGTCCGCAGGACCAAGGCCCGGTCACGGCGGCACGCCGCGAGGTGCCCACCCGAATTCCGCTGCTCTTTGCCTCTTCGGTCCCCGCCGGGTTGATTTTGTTCCTGTTATGTTCTATATTCGAAAAGAAGAGCCAAGGGAGATACCCGATGGAAAGCACCACCTTTGCCCTGCCCTCCACGCCGAAACAGATCGCCTATGCGCGCGCTCTGGCCCTGCGCAACCAGACGCTTCTGCCTTGGGAGGTTCAGCAGGACCGACGCAGCCTCAGCGCCTGGATCGAAGCCCAGGCAAACCTGAAGCCGGTCTCCGAGTTGGACTGTCTGCCCTCGTCCAAGCAGGTCGCCTTTGCTGAACGCCTCGCCCGCATCAAGCGCCGCGCCGTCCCAGACGAATGCTTCCGCGACAAGGGGCTGATGTCGAAATGGATCGATGGAAACAGGTAATTAGCCGATCGCTCACGGCCGCGGTCTATTTTGCCCTGAATGCTGCGTTTGCCCTGTTAGCGATGTCGGCGCAGCGTTCCATCAATGTGTCAAATGGTTCGGGCGCTGTTGCAAGCAAGCCATCCTCGATCATCCGGCGGTAATCTTCGGCGAGCACGCCGAGAGCTTCACCGCTTGGGACCAGCTGCAAATGCCCAGAGGTTGCCGCGCCATAGTCGATCCACGAAGAATCTGCAGCTTTCTCTGCGAAGAACATCGTCTTGTGTCGTGCAACTGCGGCCCCGAGCACTCGATCTTCAATCGCCACAGCTGCAATGCCCGCCGCGTCCAGCCGGGCAACATCATGCCAATGCCGGGAAAAGCGATCCCCACGCATACGGCTCTGCAAGCAAAAGACGTGGATCGCTGTCGCCTTTTCCCAGAACGTCCGCTCTGCATGCATGACACGTGGACGGGCGAACGGAAACGCGACGCCCTCAACGGCTCCAGCGGCGTCGCAGACGATGTCTCGCGGGGATGCAGGCTCGCCGGTAGAGCGCGCCCCGAATTCCAGCATCACACTGGGGGAAACATATCCGGTGCCTTGTGCAAGGTTCTCATAGTCGATGAACAGCTTGTCTCCGTCGATGCGTAGCTTGGCCTCGATCCCTTCCCGCTCAATCGCATTTTGCAGGATCGGCTGGATGGTCCCTGCCACCCATTCCGGTAAGGCTTGCCGGACTCGCTTCGACCAGCGCCGCTCCTCACTGGATGAGGCTGGCATGGCATCTTCACGACCCTCGATCAAATCCGGGATCAGCGCCCGGATATCGAAGGTCAGATCGACATCCTCAGAAAACCGGTCAATGACATGGTAGGCTTTCGAGAGAGAGGTGCCACCCTTGAAGACGAGGTTGGCGCCGATAGACGATCCAAAAAGCTGCTGGATCGCCCAGACGACCCAGACGTCCTTTTCGAGAAGGTGGGCTGGCCGACCAAGCCGATCAGCTGCGACACCAAGTGCATCGATCCGGTCGGCGGCGCTGAGGCGAAGGAACGCCTCAGCCATGGACCAACGTCCCAATCAATCGGGCCAGCCACGTCGGGAACTGCGGCGCAGCGGCAACCAGTTCCGCCTTTGCGGTCTCCGTGAGCTTGGACCGCAGGATGTGCAGGGCGCCGGGTGTTTCCTCTGGCCCAAGCCAAGCCAGGGCGCGCACCACTTGGCCAGAAACCTTGTTGCCAAGTGTCAACTGCCAGCGCGGCGCATGACGCAGCTCGACAGCTTGCCGACCGAGGTTCAGAACACGGTTTCGACCGGAAGTGAGGTAGATCGACTTGACAGGAACTTGCGTCGTCAAGCCGAGGGCATTCGCAGCGGCAACTCCACTTGGCACGATCGTTTCACCCCGCTGAACAGCCAGCGCTTCGATGGCCTGTTCGGCCGAGGGGCTGCGCGGGCCAAAGCGCGTTTGGACCGGGCGTAGATAGATCCCGCGTCCCGCGCGGATCAACTCGCCGCGGGCGGCCAGACGCGACAACGTCTGATCGACCGCCGCCCGCGCGCCGAGATGCAAGAGACCCTTCGCTGCCAAGGGCACCCCCTCCGGCAACGTCGTGGCAACATTCATGATGCTCTCGGCCATGCGTTCCATGATCGCTCCTTTGTCAGAAACATACGCAGTTTTCTGACAGTTTTCAACCGCGCACTGTCACCCGAACCGCCGCCCGGCGTCGGTGAAGGTGTATTCGTTGATGATGATCCCCTCATCGACAGCCTCATCCGAGGTGAGGTGGTCAAATTCAGCCTCCAACTGCCGATAGAGCCAGCGGGCAAGATCGCGCAGCGTCTCCACGACAGTCTCTTCACTCCCTTCGGCCGGTGCCTGCACCGTCGGACTGTCGCGGGCCACGTCGATGGTCATGCAATATTCATGATAGTAGCGCCCACGATGGGTCACATCGGCACTGAGCTGATAGAAGTTCTGCCGCTGAGCACCCTGCAGGCGGTCGGCAATGCCGTGCAGCGCATGATCCTTCGGGGCATAGGAGCGGATTTCGCGGGCGGACCCTTTGGCATATCGGACCGTGGCTTCGAAGGATGCGCCGTCGCCTTGTGACGAGAAGCCCGAGAACCAGATGCAGGGTTTCTGGCGGGTGCCACCGCCCATCAGCCGGACGGGCCGGGTCTTGAGGCTGACACCTAGAATGTCGCAGATGCGCTCGAAGTCCTCATAGACCACATCCCACCAATCGTCATGGGGCCCGAGTTCGCGATACCAACTGCGAGCCTTTTGCTTGGCGGCATCGGAAAGTTCCGGGAACTGATAAACCGTGGTGCAGATGACCTCAGGCATCGAGATCCTCCCCGCGCAACGCGGCCTCAAGCCATTCATGCGTGCTGGTCCAGCCGATGGATTTCCGGTTTCCGAGGTCAATGACATGCGCGCCACCACCGAAGGCATCCAACCGGGGCCGGGAGCATGTGTACGCGACTTCGAAGCCCCAACCGCCAGTCAGGTCGATCTCTTCCGCCAGTCGCAGCACGAAGCGTATGACGCCATCAATATCGCCTTCCCCATCATCGTCATGGAACCAGAGGATCGAACCGTCGGGACCGTCCTGCTGCGACATCGCAAAGCCCGAATATTCCGGATCGTCCGATCCTTCCTCGTCGAGATGCAGGCGGGTCAGAAGATCGAGCGCCGCGATAGCTTTTTCGGGCGTGCCCACGTCGAGGACGCAGGAAAAGTGGGTGAAATAGTCGGCCATGGTGCCTCCAGAAATGAGATTGCCCGGCCAGATGGCCGGGTGGGTTGAAAGACGTGGATCAAGCGGCGCCGATCACTCGCAGGCGACGTGCGCCCGGGCCCGAGCCTCTGCGTGGGCCTGCAAAAGCTCGCGGTAATAGCGCTTGCGCGCCGTGCGCCAGCTGCGGACGGCCAGCGTGTCGGGATGCAGGCGAGAGATGGCAATGCGCAGCATCGCGAGCGGCGTGATCCCAGGCGAGACGCCGAGATTGAGGTAAGCCCGGCTCATGTCAGCGGACCTCCAGGACCGGCGGCGCCAAATGCGGATCGATGAGCGCCTCGATCTTCTCTGTGCGGCCCATCCAGGGCTCTGGCCGGATCGCCTTGACCCAATCCGTGAAGCTCGGAATGAAGCCAAGATCCTCGCGGACATGCTGCTCACCGACCCAGCGGGTCGGAATGACGCGGCCGGTCGACAGCGTGATGGTCGGCCCGAAGACGGTCTCGGAAAGCCAAATTCCCGCCGCATGATGAAACATGGCTCTGTGGCGAAAGTCCGCAGAATGGGCTTTCGAGCTGTCGTACCAAGCGTGGATGGCCTGGTAGTCGTCAACGGTGCCGCCCCATTTCTTCACCGAGGACAGGGCGTGATGATACGGATGTGCCATCGCCGCCCCCTCAGAAATCATGGGTGTAGAGTTCGGACGACGTGAACCGTTCGTTGAACTCGAGGTGGATGCAGCGGGCAGAGGCGTCGAAACAGAACTCGCCATAGGCGCCGTCGTTGTTCTCCCAGCCGCCGTGAGTGTCGGCGAGCAAATCATAGGCAAGCTGCTCGACGACATCGGCAAGCGACAGCTGCCGCATCTCGACCGCCGGGTTGTCCCAGGTGATCGCGGCGTAGGGAATTTCGACGGAGGGGAACTCCACAGCGGCATCACCCGCCCAAGCTGAGATGCTTTCGATCTGGCCACTGTCACCCTCACCATCGAAGGTCACGGTGACATGGGTGATGCCAGCGGTGGACAGCGCATCAAACAGGCAGTCCTTGTTGGTAGGGCGCAGTTGAGCCTCGCGGTCGGCCTGCTTGAGATGGGCTGCAAACACCGAGGCGAAGTCGATCGTGGACGGCGGCATCGGCGCCGGGAGGCTGGGTTCAGCTTGTGTCATGGGATTCTCCGAAAATGGGGGAAGGGTCGGAGCCGGCCGGGCGATCTCTTTCACCAGGCAAAGCTCGCAAGCACCCCCTGCCCTCCTCTGTCTCTGGGGCGTCACGCCGCGATCTGTAGGGCCCGCGCGGCGAAGGCGCGCCACAGCGGATCGATGAGGCGGGCGTCAAGAAGATCGGCGTGGTGACGCAGGCGCTGCGCCAGATCGGTCTCGCTCCAGTCCGCTGCGCGGCCGGCCTGCGCGCGAAGCTGGCTCGCCTCGCTGACGACGCCGCGCGCCTCGGCAGCGCTCATCACCGGATGGCACCACGCGACAGCGCCATCGCTGGCGGCCCCGGCCAGCACAAGGCGCTCGTCGCGGTCGAGGATCGCCAGAAGCTGGGGCGCAGTATCCGGAGCGACCCCCTCGGCATGGTCGATCGCGCCCCGCATGGCGTCGGCCAGCGTGGGGAAACGGGCAAGAACCAGCGGAGCGGCGCGGCCCGATATCATGTCGGCCGGTGCGCGGCGCGACATGGTGAGGGCAAAGGCATGATTGGGATCGGTGTCGCCCGAGGAAAAAGGCGGTGCGAAGCACCGAGGGCCGGTGGTCGAGTGGATCAGCAGGGGCAGGTCGAACATGGGAGAAATCTCCGACGGCGCGGAAAGCCTCTCTCCCCGCTTCAACCGTCAAAGACCAATCCGCCGCCCTCTTACTCGAAGGGGCGGCAGATATTGATCAACCTGCCGACGGCAAATCACTCCACCGGACCCGCAGGTAACGACCCTGCCGCTTGGGCAAATCCTTTCGGTCAATCATTCGACCTGAGACTTGGAAGTCCTCGTTGATCTTGACCACAAGCAGCTTGTTGAAGTTCCCGGCAGTATCGACCACCACAACATCTTTTGTCTTGAATGGGGTAATCGTCTTTACTTCGACGTGGTCGTTGCCAAGTCTTCCGTCAGCGCCTTGCGCGTAGGTTTTGTTCAGCTTTATGCCATACGTGATGGCGCCGAAAAGTTCACCGACATCGCCGTAGACGGCGAGATGAAGCCCAGTCTCCCTGTGATAGCTTTCCGCAAGCGATATCAAGTCTTCAAAGTAGGGGATCATCGATCGGATGGCGTTGGGGTATTTTGCTCCCCACTCTTTGTAGCGGAGCTGCTCGTCAATTTCCGACCAGGTAACCCATTCGCCATCATCGTAGAACGCGCGATCAGACCAATCGATATCATCCATACTTTTTCGCCCAACTTGAATCACTGTCGGCAAGTAGCAATCCAGTTTGGCAATAAAGTGGCCGGAGGCAAAGGGGCCTCCGGCACAGTGTCAGCCGACCCGGTCGAGGAGCTTCTTGGCGCGGCCTTCCATGTCGAGGCGGGCATCCTGCTGGGTCTTGTCGCGCGCAAGCCGCGTGATGCCCTGCACGAAGTCGAAGATACTTTCGGGCGGGCGGCCCTCTTCCATCAGCACCTTCTCGATGATCTTGCCGGATTCAGCCTTGGAGAAGCCGCGTTTCCGCAGAAAGTCATCCCGGTCCTCGTCCGTCCGCGCGACGATCTGCTGCCGCGCCGCTTTGATACCGTTCACGAAGCCCTGCGGCGAGGAATTGGCAAACCGCGTCAGAGCCGGTGCCGCTTCCTGCGCGAAGCGCGAGGCAGCATATTTCGAATGGCGGATGGTGATTTCCTGAAAATCCTCGACGCCCCAGAGGTTGCGGTTCTGGCAGACGGCGCGCAGGTAGAAGCTCGCCATACCGAGCGTCTTGGCCCCGACCTCCGAATTCCAACAGTAGAAGCCCCGAAAATAGAGGTCTGGCGAACCATCAGCCAGCCGGCCCGCCTCAATCGGGTTGTGGTCATCGACCAGGAAGAGAAAGACATCGCGGTCCGAGGCATAGAGCGTGGTCGTGTCGCGGCTGATCTCGACGTCGGGGTTGTAGACCCCGGTCGACCAGTCTAGCACGCCCGGCACCTTCCAGCGTGTGTCGCCGGTGCCATTGCCCGCGATGCGCTGCACCGCCCCGACCAGCTCATGGTCGTGGATGCGCCCATAGTCGGGGCCGGTCACCGCGCGCAGTTCGGTCCGGCCATCTTCGGTCTCAAAGGTCTTCACCTGCTCGGCGCGGTGGTTGGTCAGGCCATATTGCAGGTTGATCCCCGCAAGCGGAGCGGGCAGCTGGCGCAGGTAGGAGGCCGGGGCGCCAACGATGCTGGCGAGTTGGCCGAAAGCCCAGTGCGTCGGTGCCACCGGCTCATGGGCCTTCGGCAGGACCAGATGCAGCCGCTCAGCGCTGTCACGCGCAGCCTCCACCCGGATGTCGGCCGTCGCGACGACCCGGGACCGGCTGCGTTCGGACCGGCCCTTCACCGATGCCCAGAGATCATCAAGCGACAGATACCGCTCGTCGTCCGGCCGGTTGAACCATTCGGACGACACCCGCCCGTTCCGCTCGCCCTGCGAGACATCGACCTTCCAGCCTCCCTTGCCCGCCCGAACCGGATCCAGTATTTCCTGAACACCCATGCGTCACACTCCACGACGGGCGCCCGGAAGCCACTCTCCCAGAACCTCAACCCGTCACGAAGCAAGAAACCTTTCTCGAACTCTGGATCGGCAGCGCCGGGACGACGACGAGCCCATTAAGGGCCAGCCTTCAGCCTCCCGGGCAAATGGTCTCGCAGGGCACACCGTCGTTGTCGCGATCAAGGGCACCGCCCCAAGAACAGTTCTGCAAGAGCCAGACGGCTTCCTCGCAACTGGGTATCTTTTTGCAGGTCAATCTTGGACTGCAAGACCAGGAACTGGCGACGACCAACTGCTGTAGCATTTCAGTCGGACTCTGCGGCTCGGCTTCCGGCTCCGCAGCTACCAAGGACACGCTGAAAATCGACAGTGCGGCGGCAAGTACCAGGTTGCGCATCAGCGTTGCCCCTTGCGCCAATCCCAAGGCATTTCGAATTCGCTTTGCCAGATGCCAAGTCCGGCGGCCCGAGCGCGACTCTCGGCCGCCACATACTCGGTGCCGTAGCGCCGATAGGCAACCGCCCAGCCATTTTCGACCATCCAGGCGCCGATATCTTCTCCATCGAGGTCACAGACAGCAACGGAGCGACCATATCGGTCGATGTCCTTCACTTCGCAGGCAAGTGGGGCGCGGCCGATCTTGTCGGACAGCGCAAAAGCGGCGTCACGGCCGCAGTTCCAATACTTGCCGTCCGCCAGGATGCAGGGTTGTCGGCTTTCGATAGCGTCAATCGCGCTGAGGCGAATCCGATGGCCGTGGATTTCGATCGTGTCGCCGTCGATCACGGAAGCCGTTCCGGAAATGGTTTGTGCGTGCCCGGATGATGCGAAAGCTGCCGCGAGGGCTGCGAAGAGGATGATGAGATTCTTCATCATGCCTTTCTAGGTTCGAAGGCCGTCGCGGAAAAGGTTACGCAGACATTGACCCGGCGTGTGTCCCGCTGGTTGCAAAAGTCGGCTTTGAAGCCATCCTCGTCCGGCACGGCCTGGTCGACGCTCAGGGCGGAAAGCCGACGGTTGTCCTGTATGACCAACGTCAGCTTTGCCCGTATCCGCCGATCAGGGCACGAGAACGACCGATCCCAAGGTACGCCGTTCTTCCATTTCGACCTGCGCCCGCGCGGCATCGTGCAATGCGAAACGCGTGATCGTACCTGCTTTCAGCGTACCGTTTTCGAGCGCGGCGAACAGACGCTTTGCGGACGCTCGGTATTCGGCTGGATCAGCCGTGTAATGCACGATGGAAGGGCGCGTGATGAAGAGTGAACCCTTTGCACCGAGCGATGACACCGCCAAAGGCTCGACCGGACCCGAACTTTCTCCGAAACTGACGAGCGTGCCACGCGGCGCAAGGCAATCGAGAGACCCCGCAAAGGTATCGGCCCCGACCGAGTCATAGACAACGCGAACGCCGCGACCCGAAGTCAGCTCTCTGACCCGAGCCACGAAATCCTCAGACCGGTAGTCAATCACCGCGTCGCAACCATTTTGGCGCGCGGTGGCCACCTTTTCCGGCCCGCCCACAGTTCCGATCACCTGTGCCCCGATTTGACGGAGCCACTGGCACGCAAGCGAGCCCACGCCTCCAGCCGCGGCATGAAAAAGAGCCGCATCCCCCGAGGAAACCGGTACGCAACGATGCACAAGATATTCCGCTGTCAGCCCCTTGAATATCGTCGCTGCGATAACTTCGCTATGCAGGCCGTCAGGCACCTTTACCGCTCGTGCAGCGGGCAGGTTACGGTGCGTGGTATAGGCTCCGGGCGGGCCGCCTACATAGGCCACCCGGTCCCCTGACTGAAACCCCACCACGTCAGAGCCAACGGCAAGCACTTCGCCCACACCCTCCACCCCAAGACCACTCGGCAACGGGAGTTTGGCGGCAAAGACGCCCCTGCGGTGATAGATGTCGATGAAATTCAGCCCGATGGCATGATGCCGGATCTGAATTTCTCCCGCGGCAGGTGCGGGCAGGTCGACCTCTTGAAGCCGAAGAACCTCCGGCCCGCCATATTCCGAAAACCGAAATGCTTTGACGATGTGATCCATAAACTGACCTCCTGTTTTTTAGAGAAATTGCTTGAATCTCGCCCCAAGTCCATGATCTGCTTTTGCAAGCCATTTTCCAAAAACGGTAAGCAAAATGGATTGGAACGATCTGCGGTATTTTCTGGCCGTGGCACAGGGCGGATCGCTCTCCTCCGCAGCCCAGCAACTCGGCGTCAGCGTCTCGACCGTTTCACGTCGGATCGACACTTTGGAACAGTCGTTGAAACTCCGGCTCTTCCGCCCGCATCGCGACGGCTACGACCTGACCCCTGATGGGCAGGGCCTTCTTCCCGCTGCCGATCAGGCCGCCGCAGAGATGCACCATTTCGAACGCAAGGCGAAGGGCGCAGATGGCCGCGCCACACCGGTCAGGATCGAGGCACCGGAGCTCATCGCACAAGACCTGCTGATGCCCGCCATCGCCGCTTTCATGCAGGATCGCCCCGAAATCCGCATCGAACTGCGCGGGTCGGCGCTGCCTATTCGCCTCGCGTCCCAGGAAGCCGACCTGATCTTGCGGCTGGTCCGCCCAGAGAAGGGAAACTACCGGATACAGAAAGTCGGTCAGGTCACGTTTGGCCTCTACGCCTCGCCAGAGCACGTCGCCATAGCTGGAAGCCCTGAACAACAGGAAGACCTGCGCCGGCATCGCATTATCGGATGGCCCGATGATCTGGGTTATCTTCTCATGGCAAGATGGCTCGCCCAACTCTGCCCCGCAATAGAGCCGCACCTGCGCCTTACCTCGCTTTCGGCGCAGATGGCCGCTGCAAACAGGGGGCTGGGCTGGGCTGTACTCCCCGACTTTGCCGCCCGCCCCGCAGGCCTCGTTCCCGCACCGTTCGATACGCCGCCGCTTCGGCCTGACCTTTGGCTGCTGACACATCCGAGCGCGGGCCAGCGTAGCGAGGTTACCCTCACACAAGCCGCCATCAAAAATGCGCTTGCCGTGCTATGATCTTCTCCCGCAGGGTTAAAGCCGACGCTGGTCACTTGCTGCGTGACCGGCAGCTTTGGGCCGGAGCTGGCCCCCCGGCGGGTTTGCCCCGCCGGGTAGGAGATGGTCGGCTTAGAAGCCGACCTCGTCGTTGTTGTCGACCAGCTCGGGGCCTTCGCCCT
>JAFLCY010000086.1 GCA_017303485.1 Rhodobacterales bacterium | reverse complement strand
AAGCTGGTTTTCCATGTCTACGCGCCCCTTACTTCGCGCCGCCGAACAGCGTCATCCAGGTGACCAGCGCCACGATCCCCAGCACCATCGCGAAGGCATAGTGGAACAGGTAGCCGGACTGCGCGCGGCCTGCGAGGCGGGTGAAGAAGGGGATGATCCCCATCGCCACCCCGTTCAAGGTCCCGTCGATGACATCGCCGTCGCCCTTCTTCCACAGGAAGTTGCCAAGCCACTTGGCCGGGCGGACGAAGATCAGGTCATAGAGTTCATCGAAGTACCACTTGTTCAACAGGAACAGGTAGAGCGGGCGCTGCTGCGTCGCGAGACGGCGCGGCAGGCTCGGGTCCTTGATGTAGAACAGCCAGGCCAGCCCGAAGCCGATCAGCATCGCGATGAAGGGCGAGACCTTGACCCAGGCCGGCACCACATGGGCCGCGTTGATCATCGTCGTCGGCGGATGCTCGGCCTTCGCCGCCTTTTCGGCGTCAAGGCGGGTATCGACCACGGCCTGTTCCTCCGGCGTGAACGGCAGCATCAGGAGCGCGCCCTTCGGGGCAACCCCGGCAACCGGATGTGCCGCGGCAGCATCGCCATGGTCTTCTGTCGCGACAGCGGTGCCTTCGGCCGGAGCGGCATCGGCATGGTCTTCGGTGACAGCAGTTCCTTCCGCCGGAGCGGCTTCGGTCGTGTGGTCTTCGGTCGCGGCCGCCATGCCGTCGGCAGGGGCCGCCTCGGCATGATCCTCGGTCGTGGCACCTTCGCCATGCGCCTCGCCATGGGCGGCGGCTTCCATGCCGAACCAGTCGCGGACGGCGGTCTCCTCGCCGAAGAACACCTTGTACCACAGCATACCCGAGAAGACCGCACCCAGGGCGAGGACGCCCAGCGGGATCAGCATGGTCATCGGGCTCTCATGCGGCTCGTGGTGGTGGTCGTCATGGCCATGGGTGTCATGCACCGCGCCGTGGTGGTCGTCGTGGTCATGGCCATGCCCGTTCCCATGCGCGCGGCTGGTCCCGAAGAAGGTCATGAACATCAGTCGCCAGCTGTAGAAGCTGGTCATGCAGGCCGCGACGACCAAGAGCCAGAAGGCATAGCTTGAGCCGACCCAGGCGCTTTCGATCACGGCGTCCTTCGAGAGGAACCCGGCAAAGCCGTAATGCGTCAGCGGGATGCCGACGCCGGTGATCGCCAGCGTGCCGATCATCATCGCCCAGAAGGTCAGCGGGATCTTCTTCCGCAAGCCACCATAGTTGCGCATGTCCTGTTCATGGTGCGTCGCGGTGATCACCGAACCCGCGCCAAGGAACAGCATCGCCTTGAAGAAGGCGTGGGTGAAAAGGTGGAACATCGCCACCGAATAGACCCCCACCCCGGCGGCCACGAACATGTAGCCAAGCTGCGAGCAGGTCGAATAGGCGATCACGCGCTTGATGTCGTTCTGCACCAGGCCCACGGTCGCCGCGAAGAAGGCGGTCGTCGCACCAAGGACGGTGATGAAGGCGGTGGCCTGCGGTGCGTATTCGTAAAGCGGCGACATCCGGCAGACGAGGAAGACCCCCGCCGTCACCATGGTCGCGGCGTGGATCAGCGCCGACACCGGGGTCGGGCCTTCCATCGCGTCCGGCAGCCAGGTGTGCAGGATCAGCTGCGCCGATTTCCCCATCGCGCCGATGAACAGAAGCACCCCGATCAGGTTCGCCGCATTCCAGTCGGCCCAGAGGAAGCTCAGGTTGGTTTCGGCCAGCGCAGGCGCGGCGGCGAAGACGTCGTCGAAGCGGATCGAGTCGGTCAGGTAATACAGCGCGAAGATGCCAAGCGCGAAGCCGAAGTCGCCGACGCGGTTCACCACAAAGGCCTTGATCGCGGCGGCGTTCGCCGAAGGCTTGCGGTAGTAGAACCCGATCAGCAGGTAGGAGGCGACGCCCACCCCTTCCCAGCCGAAGAACATCTGCACCAGGTTGTCGGCGGTCACCAGCGCCAGCATGGCGAAGGTGAAGAACGACAGGTAAGCGAAGAAGCGGGCCTTGTAATGCTCGCCCTCGTGCCAGTTCTCGTCATGCGCCATGTAGCCAAAGCTATAAAGGTGGACGAGCGCAGAGACGGAGTTCACCACCACCAGCATGATCGCGGTCAGCCGGTCCAGCCGGATCGCCCATTCGCTGCCCAGCGTACCGCTTTCGATCCAGCGCATGATCACGATGCGCTGCGTCTCGCCGTCGAAGGTCAGGAAGATGTACCAGCTCAGCGCCGCGCCCAGGAAGACCAGCGACGTGGTGATGATCTGTCCGGCCTTCTCGCCGATCAGCCGCCAGCCGAAACCGCAGATCAGGGCCCCGATCAGCGGAGCGAAAAGGATGATCGTTGCCATTTACTCGGTCCTGCCTTGGGTAGCACCACAGCGGCTTGATCCGCAGCGGGTCGATGGGAATTCGCTTGCCGGGACGGAACCGGCGGTGTGGCATGTCTCGCAGGTCAGATCGACCATCCGGCCCTGAAGGGCGGTGATCCGCATCCCGAACACGTTCCTGTCGCCAACCTGCATCGGCTCAGCCCTTCATCACGTTCACGTCTTCCACCTCGATGGTGCCGCGGTTGCGGAAGAAGACGACGAGGATGGCAAGGCCGATGGCAGCCTCGGCGGCGGCGACGGTCAGGACGAACATGGTGAAGACCTGCCCCACCAGATCGCCCGAGTAGGACGAGAAGGCGACAAGGTTGATGTTGACCGCCAGAAGCATCAGTTCGATCGACATCAGGATGACGATCACGTTCTTCCGGTTCAGGAAGATCCCGAAGATCCCGATGACGAAGAGGGCCGCAGCCACCGTCAGGTAATGTTCAAGTCCGATCATCTTCGTTCCCTCTTGGGCTCTCGTGGTCCGTTCGTATGGTCGCAACTCTGCGAGTGCAGTCAGTTTCGCGCCTTTGCTAGTTTGCCAGATGCAGCCAGCTGGCAAGCACATTTCAAGTCTGCGTCGCTCTCAAAGTTCACCCGAAAGGACTGGCTCTGCGGAAAGCCGGACTGCTTTGCTGATGCAAGAAGGCCGTCCAAATCGCCCATCAATCCTTGCCGCCTTGCATTTGTCAGGAACTGTTCCACCTTCGGGCCAGCGTCGCCCGCCCCCCAGAAACCGACACTTATGGCGTCACCAGACATGCAGTCTGCAACGACAGTTGCTGACGACTGTGCTCCATTTGCCGCGTTCGATGCTCTGCGGGGTTGGCTGACAATCCCGTTTCCCTCGCTCCAAGCTTTCCCCGAGAATTCTGTGGAACCGTCATAATAGGTTGCTGTCTTGGAGCACTGCGCGCCCTGCACAAGCGAGGTTGGCGGCTCGCTTGTGTTGCAGGCCATGATTGGAAGAAGCAGCAAGATCGCCCCGAGTCGTTTCATCACAACCCCTGCCCCGGCTTGACGTCCTTCAGCTCCATCGCCTTGGCCGGGTCGCGCCACATCTGGGCCAGCACGTTCTGCCGCTTGATGTCCTTCCTGTGCCGCAGGGTCAGCAGGATCGCCCCGATCATCGCCACCAGAAGGATCAGACCCGCCAGCTGGAACAAAAGGAAGTACTTGTCGTACATCAGCATCCCGAGGGCCCGGGTATTCTCGATCTCGCTCGGCGCCACCGCCTGCCGCAGCCCCTCGGCGCCGTCGGCAACGGTCCAGACGCCCACGCCGATCGCGACCTGCATCAGAAGGACCACGCCGATCAGCAGGCCCAGCGGCATGTAGCGGGCCAGTTCGCCCTTCAGCGCCGCAAAGTCGATGTCGAGCATCATGACGACGAACAGGAACAGCACCGCCACCGCGCCGACGTAGACGATCACCAACAGCATCGCCACGAACTCGGCCCCCAGCAGCACGAACAACCCCGAGGTGGAGAGGAAGGCAAGGATCAGCCACAGCACCGAATGCACCGGGTTGCGGCTGAGGGTGACCATCAGGCCGGCCGTCACCGTGATCACGGCGAAGAGGTAAAAGGCGAAACTGAAGACGGTCATGCGTCTTTCTCCTCTGGCATCTCGGCGAAGACGGACTGGGCAATCTCCAGCGCCTTCTGCATGGCGGGCACCCCGCCGAACATGGACATCTGCCAGATCACTTCCGCGACCTCGCGCTTGGTGGCCCCGGCAGAGAGGCCGTTCTTGATCGTCATCCGCAGCTGCGGCTCACCCACCGGCCCCAGCACGGTCAGCGCCGCGATGGTGACGAGGAACCGGGTCCGCGCGTCCAGCCCTTCGGGGTTGAAGGTCTTGCCGAACCACATTTCCAGAAGTTCCTTCGGCATCGCCGGGAAGAACTTTTCCATCGCCTTCGCGTCGAAATTCTCCATGCCCGGCATGAAGGCGCTGGCCATCTTCTGGCCCTGCTCCATCATCGCGGCGAACATCTTGGCGAAGTCTTCGGTCATCAGCGGTAAGGTGCGTCGATTTCAAGGTTGCGGGCGATCTCGGCCTCCCAGCGGGCGCCGTTCTCCAGGAGTTTTTCCTTGGTGTAGAACAGTTCCTCGCGGGTCTCGGTCGAGAATTCGAAGTTCGGGCCTTCGACGATGGCATCGACCGGGCAGGCCTCCTGACAGAAGCCGCAGTAGATGCACTTGGTCATGTCGATGTCGTACCGAGTGGTGCGGCGGCTGCCGTCCTCACGCGGTTCGGCGTCGATGGTGATTGCCTGCGCCGGGCAGACCGCCTCGCAGAGCTTGCAGGCGATGCAGCGTTCCTCGCCGTTCGGGTAGCGGCGCAGCGCATGTTCACCGCGGAAGCGGGGGCTGAGCGGCCCCTTCTCGTGCGGGTAGTTCAGCGTCGATTTCGGCGCGAAGAAGTACTTCATGCCAAGGCCGAAGCCCTTGATGAAGTCCATCAGCAGGAAGTAGCGGGTCGCTCGGTTCCAGTCGATCGAGGCCATTAGAAACGCTCTCCCTTGCCCGGTTTGGCGAACATGTCGAAGGCGGCAACGATCTGACGCACGAAGGCGCTGTCATGGGCATGGCTGCCCTTCTCGACATGGTTGGCGACGAAATGCGCCAGTTCGACCTTGTCGTCCTCGGAGGCCTTGGCCAGCATTTCCGCGATCTTGTTGGAATAGCTCATCTCAACCTCCCATCGTCCAGCGGGCCCAGAACCCACCCAGCACTTCGAACTTCGCAAGGAACGCCACGATCACGACCCAGGCGAGCGACATCGGCAGGAAGACCTTCCAGCCGATCCGCATCAGCTGGTCATAGCGGTAGCGGGGGACGATGGCCTTCACCATGGCGAACATGAAGAAGAAGAGCCACATCTTGGCGACCATCCACCACCAGCCATCCGGCAGGAACGGCAGGGGCGAGAGCCAGCCGCCGAAGAAGAGGAGGCTGATCAGCGCGCACATCAGGAAGATCGCGATGTATTCGCCGGCCATGAAGAGGAGGTAGGGCGTCGAGGAATATTCCACCATGAAGCCCGCCACCAGTTCCGACTCCGCCTCCGGCAGGTCGAAGGGCGGGCGGTTGGTCTCGGCGAGCGCACTGATGAAGAACAGAAACACCATCGGGAAATGCGGCAGCCAGTACCAGTTGAACAGGCCCCAGTTCCCGTCCTGCGCCATCACGATGGAGGAAAAGCTCATCCCGCCGGTCGAGATGATCACCCCGATGATGATCAGGCCCAATGAGACCTCATACGAGATCATCTGCGCGGCGGACCGCAGCGAGCCGAGGAAGGCATATTTCGAGTTCGACGCCCAGCCGCCCATGATCACGCCGTACACCTCCAGCGAGGAGACGGCGAAGACGAAGAGTATCGCCACGTTGATATTGGCCAGCACCCAGCCGTCATCGAAGGGGATCACCGCCCAGGCAAGGATCGCCAGCACGAAGGACAGCATCGGGGCAAGGAAGAAGACCGGGCGGTCCACGCCTGCCGGGACTACGATTTCCTTGACGACGTACTTCAGCGCATCGGCCACCGATTGCAGCAGGCCGAAGGGCCCCACCACGTTCGGGCCGCGCCGCATCTGCACGGCGGCCCAGATCTTCCGGTCGCCGTAGACGAGGAACAGAAGGCTGATCATCACGAAACCCACGATCAGAAGGCTTTGCGCCGCGATCAGCACCGCCGTTCCGAACCCCGTGGAAAAGAACCCGTCCATGTCAGTCCCTCATCCTCAAACCGCCAGACCTACTCGGTCGGTATTCCAAGCTCGATGCATTCCGTAACCGCCACTTCGGCGTCCACGGTGCGCAGGCCCTCGGGCAGGCTGGCCGAGATGAGGTAGACCGCATCCCCGTACCAAGTCTGGCCCTTCTTCGTCACAATGGTCCGCACTTGCCGCGCGAAGCCAAACCCTTGATCCAGCGCATATTGCGCGGCAGCACAGCGGCCATAAGCCTCGACCTCCGACCGGTCCTTCGCCCCGGTCATCGCGACCGAGAAGCTGACCAGATCAGTGTCGAGCAGGATCGTCGATATCCCCTGATAGACCGCCGCCTGTCCGCGCTCCTCTGGCACCTCTCCGCCGGGCGCGCAAGCCCCCAGCGCCGCAGTCGCGGTGCCAAGGGTGGCCAGCAGGGAGAGGCGTTGCGCCATGCGACTATTCCGCCGCAATCGGGGCCGCCGCGCGGGCCTTGGCCGTGGCGGAAAGCTCGGCCATCACCGTCGAGGCCCGGGCGATCGGGTTCGTCAGGTAGAAATCCTTGATCGCGTTGCGGAAGGTCGCCTTGGCCGGAAGCTTGGCCTCCAGCGGCTGCCACACGTTCTCCGGCACCTCGTCGATGCGGCCAAGGTGCGGATGCGCCTTCACCAGCGCGGACCTGAGACCCGCCAGCGAATCCCACGGCAGTTGCGCCCCAACCTCTGCCGACAAGGCCCGCAGGATCGCCCAGTTCTCCTTCGCCTCACCGGGGGCAAACCCGGCGCGGAAGGCAAGCTGCGGACGGCCCTCGGTGTTGACGAACAGCCCGTTTTCTTCGGTATAGGCCGCGCCCGGCAGGATGATGTCCGCCCGGTTCGCGCCCCGGTCGCCGTGGCTGCCCTGATAGATCACGAAGGGCGCATTCGCCCCGTCGCGGCTGATCTCCACCTCGTCGGCGCCAAGGTTGTAGACCACCTCCGCGCCTTCGGTGGCCTTGGACAGCCCGCCCTCGGTCACCGCTCCCACGTCCATCGCGCCCACCCGGCCCGCTGCCGTGTGCAAAACCATGAACTTCGCGCCGGCGCCCTGGGCATAGGCCATCGCCTGCGACAGCACCGCCTCGCCGTCCGCCTCATTGATCGCGCCCTGGCCGATGATGACCAGCGTGCCTTCCTTCGCCGTCACCCGGCCCACCAGCTCCACCAGCGCGGCGCGGTCGGTGCCCATGTGCTTGTAATCATAGGTCAGATCGACCTTTTCGCCAAAAAGCCCGATCATCGCGCCATTGGTCCAGGCCTTGCGGATGCGGGCGTTCAGGACCGGAGATTCCACCCGCGGGTTGGTCCCGATCAGCAGGATCACCTTGGCGCTGTCGATGTCCTCGATCTTCGCGGTGCCGACGTAAGCGGAGCGGTTGCCCACTGGCAGACGCGCGCCGTCCGTGCGGCATTCAACGTTGCCATCGATGGATTCAATCAATGTTTTCAAGGAGTAGGCCGCTTCCACAGAAGCCAGATCGCCGACCAGTCCGGCGACCTTCTTGCCCTTCATCGCGGCGGCCGCCTTCTCCAGCGCCTCGCCCCACGAAGCTTTCCGCAGGCGCCCGTTCTCGCGCACGTAGGGCGTGTCCAGCCGCTGACGGCGCAGACCATCCCAGACAAACCGGGTCTTGTCGGAAATCCACTCCTCGTTCACGCCGTCATGGTTGCGCGGCAGGAAGCGCATGACTTCACGACCCTTGGTGTCGATGCGGATGTTCGAGCCCAAGGCATCCATCACGTCGATGCTCTCGGTCTTGGTCAGCTCCCAAGGCCGCGCCGTGAAGGCATAGGGCTTCGACGTCAGCGCGCCCACCGGGCACAGGTCGATGATGTTGCCCTGCAGGTTCGAATCCAGCGTCATGTTCAGGTAGCTGGTGATCTCGCTGTCTTCCCCCCGCCCGGTCTGGCCCATCTGGGTGATCCCGGCGACTTCGGTGGTGAACCGCACGCAGCGGGTGCAGGAGATGCAGCGGGTCATCTTGGTCTCGACCAGCGGGCCGAGGTTCAGGTCCTCGCTGGCCCGCTTCGGCTCGCGGTAGCGGGAGAAGTCCACGCCATAGGCCATCGCCTGATCCTGCAGGTCGCATTCGCCGCCCTGGTCGCAGATCGGACAGTCCAGCGGGTGGTTGATGAGCAGAAACTCCATCACCCCTTCGCGGGCCTTCTTGACCATCGGCGAGGTGGTCTTGACCACCGGGGCCTCACCATTTGGGCCGGGCCGCAGGTCGCGGACCTGCATCGCACAGGAGGCCGCCGGCTTCGGCGGCCCACCGACCACCTCGACCAGGCACATCCGGCAGTTGCCCGCGATCGACAGCCGTTCGTGGTAGCAGAAGCGCGGGATTTCGACCCCGGCCGCTTCGGCCGCCTGGATGATGGTCATCGCGCCATCCACCTCGACCTCGATCCCGTCGATGCTGATTTTCTTGAGGTTGGTCATCAGCCTACTCCGCTGCCATCGCGCTGCAGCCCTTGGATTTCCAAAGCCGCGCTTCTTTCAGATAGGACCAGCCGAAGGCGTGATCCGAATTGCCGTGTTCCATCATATGTTTCCAGCGGGCCATGCCTTCGGCTGCGGTCGGACGCGTTCCTTCCGGAACCCACCACAGCACCAGATTGCCATTGCCGACGGCGTCATACCATTCGGCTTTCCGGGCATAGAAGGCGCGATGGACCGTGTTCCAGACGAAATGCTCCAGCGCCTCCGCGCTTTCCCAGACCGAAAGGGTCGAGGCCATGCGCGGATTGCCCCCCAGGGCCCCCTCGGGGTCGGTCTGCGCATCGTCCATGTCTTCGTCCGACAAACGCCAGACGAAACCGGGCATCGTGGCGGCCAGACCGTTCACGCGATCCAGAGCGTTGGCGAAATCAGCGACGCGGGGATCGTCCCAGTCGTATTTCAGCACACCGAAATTGAATTCCGCGAGATGCATCTACTCCGCCGCCACTTGCGCACAGCCGTGGGACTTCCACGCCTGCGCTTCTTTCAGATACTTCCAGCCAAACGCATGGTCGCTGTCGCCATGCGCCTCCAGATGCTTCAGCCGCGCCAAAGCCTCGTCCAGAGTGGGCTTGTGCCCTGCAGGCACCCACCACATGACAAAATGCATCCGGCCCAACACTTCGAACCATTCCTGCCGCCGCTCATAGAAGGCGCGGTGGACGGTGTTCCAGACGAACTGCTCCAGCGTCTCGACGCTTTCCCAGACCGTCAGGTTCGACACGAACTGCGGGTCGCCACCGATCTTGGTTTCGGTGTTCCCGGTCCCCGGCTCGCCCGAGCCTTCCATCATCCAGACGAACCCCGGCATCCGCTTGCCCAGACCGTTCACCCGGTCCAGGGCGGCCATGAACTCGGCCACGCGCGGGTCGTCGGTGGGGGCCAGAAGGCGCCCCACGTTCAACTCGGCCAGGTGCATGCCGGAAGGTTGGGTCACTTCTTCGACCTCAAGAGATAGCCGACCAGGCTGTTCTTGGCGATTTCCTCTTCGCCGATCTTGCAATAGGCGTCCGGGTTGCCCGGCTCTGCCCCCTTGGCCTTCAGCCATTCGGCGGCCTCGGCCTTGAACTTCTTCTTCTCCGCCTTCGAGGTGACGAACTCGCGCACCACGCTGGCCTCATATCCCTGCTTCAGGGCGTAGTCGCGCAGGTTGTTCAACTCGCCCAAGGCGCGCAAGGTGCGGGCCTCCATCGTCGGGCAGTTGTCGGCGATGGCGTCGCCGATGAAGCCCTGCAAAAGCTTGTCGTGGATCACCGGCTCTTCGTTGATCGGCACCAGCGCGTAAGCCGGGGCGGTTACGGCGAGGGTCAGTGCGATAGTGATAGTGCGAAGCATGTTGGCCTCCTTGGCTGCTCGTGCGCCGGAGATGGGGGCAAACCCCCTTGATATGCCATGACAAACCCGCATTTTCAGCGGTATGTGACCGGAGATGACCGCATTCGTCATGCGCAGCCCTCCGGGTAGACCCATTCACCGGTCGCCCGATCGAAGCGATCGTAGATCGAGACGTTGACCTTTCCCCCACAGGCTGCATCCGCCGCCTTGCGGGCCAAAGCGCCTTCCCACATCTGGAACGGCTGGCCGTTCTTGGTGACGCGGACAGGCTCACGCGAGGCAGGAACGGAGGCCGTTCCCACGCAAGAGGCTTGCGCCAGTGTCACCGAAAGGGCCAGCGCCATCCGCATCACTCCGCCGCGACCGCGCTGACGCGCCCGGTGCGCTTGGCCTTGATACGGTCCTCGATCTCGTCCCGGAAGGCGCGGATCAGGCCCTGGATCGGCCAGGCGGCGGCGTCGCCAAGGGCGCAGATCGTGTGGCCCTCGACCTGCTTGGTGACCGAGAGAAGCATGTCGATTTCCTCGACCTCCGCCTCGCCCTTCACCAGCCGGTCCATGACCCGCATCATCCAGCCCGTGCCCTCGCGGCAGGGGGTGCATTGGCCACAGCTTTCGTGCTTGTAGAACTTGGACAGCCGCCAGATCGCCTTGATCACGTCGGTCGACTTGTCCATCACGATCACCGCCGCCGTGCCAAGGCCCGAGCGCTGCTCGCGCAGCCAGTCGAAATCCATGATCGCGTCGTCGCACTGCGCTTGCGTCAGCAATGGCACCGAGGACCCGCCCGGGATTACCGCCTTGATGTTCTTCCAGCCGCCGCGCACGCCGCCGCAGTGCCGGTCCAGCAGCTCTTTCAGCGGGATCGACATCGCCTCTTCGACGACGCAGGGCTGCATGACATGGCCCGAGATGCCGAACAGCTTGGTCCCGGTGTTGTTCGGACGCCCGAAGGACGCGAACCATTCCGGCCCCCGGCGGAGGATCGTCGGCACCACAGCAATCGATTCGACGTTGTTCACCGTGGTCGGGCAGCCGTAAAGGCCCGAGCCCGCCGGGAAAGGCGGCTTCATCCGGGGCATGCCCTTCTTGCCCTCAAGGCTTTCCAGCAGGGCAGTTTCCTCGCCACAGATATAGGCCCCTGCCCCGTGGTGCAGATAGAGGTCGAAGTCCCAACCGGACTTGGCAGCGTTCTTGCCCAGCAGCCCCGCGTCATAGCACTCGTCGATGGCGGCCTGCAGAGCCTCGCGCTCGCGGATGTATTCGCCGCGGATGTAGATGTAGCAGGTGTTCGCCCCCATCGCGAAGGAGGCGATCAGCGCGCCTTCGATCAGCGTGTGGGGGTCGTGCCGCATGATCTCGCGGTCCTTGCAGGTGCCCGGCTCGGATTCATCGGCGTTGATCACGAGGTAGCTTGGCCGCCCGTCGGACTGCTTCGGCATGAAGCTCCACTTCAGGCCCGTGGGGAAGCCCGCCCCGCCCCGGCCGCGCAGACCGCTTGCCTTGACCTGCTCGATGATCGTGTCGCGACCACGCTTGATGATGTCGGCGGTGCCGTTCCACTGCCCGCGCTTCATGGCCCCCTTCAGGCTGCGGTCATGCATCCCGTAGAGGTTGGTGAAAATGCGGTCCTGATCCTTGAGCATTTGGTCTTCCTAACCCCGGCGTCCACGCCAGATCTGATACGTCACCACCAGGGCCCAGACGAAGGCCGCGATGGCTGCAAGGTCGAAGAGGAACACGAAGCGCGCCTCCAACCCCAGTTGTCCACCAAAGAACTGCGCGCCCATCCACAGGACCATGGTCGCCGCCAGCACGATGGCGACAAGCCGCGCCTGCTGCGCGCGCCGTAGCTCTGCCGGATCGGGACCTGTCTGCACCTTGCGCCTCAGTAGTCGTTGGTCTTGGCGCGTTCGCGGAACGCCTCAAGCCCGTCGCTGACGATGATCCTGGCCTGCGCCACCCATTTGTCGCGGGTGATCCGGCCCTTGAAGGTCTTCATTTCGGCGTCGACCAAGGCGATATCGGCCTCGGTCCAGGCGGCGATCTGGTCGAAATGGAAGAAGCCAAGCCCGTTGACCGTCTTTTCCAGCGCCGGGCCGATGCCCTCGATTTCCTTCAGATCGTCGGCCTTTCCCTTGCGCGGAGCCTTCAGTCGCACCAGCCCGGCAGGTTTCTCCGCTTTCGGCTTCGTTGCAGCCTTCTGGGTCTTGGGCTTCGCTTCGGCTTTGGGCTTCGCCTCGGCCTTCGGCTTCGCAGCCGCCTTCGGCTTCGCTTCGGCCTTCGGCTTGGCCACCTTCGGCTTCGGCAACTCTGCCTCCACCGGAGCAGATGCCGCCATCACCGGGGCGGCCCCGGTCGCAAGCGCGGCAGCGACCGGCTGCGGTGCCGGGATGATCGGTGCGGGTTCCACCTCAGCCAGTGGCTTCACGACCGAAGACGGACGCTGCGGCGTCACCGTCTCCGGCTTGACCGGCACGGCCTTTACCGCCGCCCCCGAAGCACCAGCCCCCCGGCCATCGCCCGAGGCGGGGACGATCCGGCGCACCCGTTGCACTTCGTCGGCATCATCATAGCGGTTCACCTTGGCGGCCAGCCAATGCAGCAGCAGCAGCACGATCAGGGCGATGGCGATGGCGAAGACGACCGAGGGGAAGAAGTGGTCGTCCATGAGAAAGCGCAAGACGCAAAAGGTCACGATCCCGGAAAAAACCACCAGGACCCAGCCCGCTGTGCCGATAGTCGTGTCATATCCGTCGTTGTGCATCTCGCGTCACTCCCCAAACCACTGCCCGCTTCGGGCCTTTCGTTGACCGTCCCTTTGCCTTGTCCCTAAGCCTTTGCTGCCGCCTCGGCCTCGGCCACTGAACCGCCAGCGGCGAGGATCTTTGCCTGCACCACCCATTTGTCGCGGCTTACGCGGCCCTTGAAGCCTTCCAGATTGTCGTCCACCCAGGCGATCTCCGCCTCGGTCCATTCAGCGATCTGGTCAAAGTGGAAGAACCCCAGGCTGTTGCACAGGAGTTCCAGCTTCGGCCCGATCCCGAGGATCAGTTTCAGGTCATCAGCCTTGCCCTTGCGCGCGGCCTTCAGCGCCTTGGGCTTCTTGCCACCCGCCTTGGGTGCCGCCGGAACCTCTGCCGCCTTGGCGACCGGGGCAGGTTTCGCTGCCGGCTTTTCCGCCACAGGTTTCGGCGCGGCCTTCACCGGCTTCGCCGCGGGTTTGACCGAAGGCATCCCGAGCCAAGGCGTCGAGAGCGGCACTTCCGTCCCGTCGATCCGCTTCACCGTGTCACGCAGGTCCACCGCCGCCTGCGCACTGGCATTGTAC
This sequence comes from Rhodobacterales bacterium, assembly GCA_017303485.1. Taxonomy (GTDB): domain Bacteria; phylum Pseudomonadota; class Alphaproteobacteria; order Rhodobacterales; family Rhodobacteraceae; genus Tabrizicola. The sequence goes on along the minus strand of JAFLCY010000086.1, from coordinate 5,569 downwards.
TGCTTCCGGCCCGACTCAAAATCCTTCAGGCTGGTCAGCCCCCCGATGGGTTCCGCCGCGTACCGCCCGTTCTGCGGCCCCGGCACGGGCACCTCACCCTTGGCGAACCGCCCGATCAGCTCGCGCAGCTTCGCGCCCGTCAGGTCTTCGTAGTAATCCTTGCCGATCTGGGCCATCGGCGCATTGGCGCAGGCTCCCAGGCACTCAACCTCTTCCCAGGAGAACCTGCCGTCCGCCGACAGCGTATGCGGGGTCGAGGCGATCAGTTCCTTCGCCACCGCCACCAGATCCTCGGCCCCACAGATCATGCAGGAGGTCGTGCCACAGATCTGGATATGGGCCACCGAGCCCACAGGCTGCAACTGGAACATGAAGTAGAAGGTCGCGACTTCCAGCGCCCGGATATAGGCCATGCCCAGCATGTCCGCGACATGCTCGATCGCGGGGCGCGTAAGCCAGCCCTCCTGCTCCTGCGCGCGCCACAATAGCGGAATGATTGCGCTGGCCTGACGGCCCGCCGGATACTTGGAAATCTGGCCCTTGGCCCAGGCTTCATTCGCCGGGGTGAAGGCGAAGGAGGCAGGTTGGTCCTTGTAGAGACGACGCAGCATCAGAACATTCCAGCGATAAGGGCAGGGGCAGCGATCACACCGACCGGAAAGGTCACAAGCCCAAGCAGAAGAAACGGAGCAATCCCGACCGCGATCACCTGTCCACCTCCCCGAACACGATATCCATCGTTCCGATGATGGCGCTGACGTCGGCCAGCTGGTGCCCCTTGCAGATGTAGTCCATCGACTGAAGGTGCAGATAGCCCGGCGCGCGGATCTTGGCGCGGTAGGGTTTGTTGGTCCCGTCCGCCACCAGATAAACTCCGAACTCACCCTTCGGCGCCTCGACGGCGGCATAGACCTCACCTGCCGGGACGTGGAAGCCTTCGGTGTAAAGCTTGAAGTGGTGGATGAGCGCCTCCATCGAGGTCTTCATCTCGGCCCGTTTCGGCGGCGACAGCTTGCCGCGTGCCAGAACGTCGCCCTGCCCCTCCGGCGCGCGCAGCTTTGCCACGGCCTGCCGGATGATGCTGGTCGACTCGCGCATCTCGGCCATCCGGCAGAGATAGCGGTCATAGCAGTCGCCATTCTTGCCGACCGGAATCTTGAACTCGAACTCGTCGTAGCATTCATAGGGCTGCGCGCGCCGCAGGTCCCAGGCCAGGCCCGAGCCGCGCACCATCACGCCGGAATAGCCCCAGTCCTGGATGTCCTTCTCGCTGACGATGCCGATGTCGGCATTGCGCTGCTTGAAGATGCGGTTCTCGGTCAGAAGCGTGTCGATATCGTCGATCACCTTGGGGAAATGCGCGGCCCAGGCGTCGATGTCGTCCAGAAGCTGCGGAGTCAGGTCCTGATGCACGCCACCGGGCCGGAAATAGGCCGCGTGCAGTCGCGCCCCGCTGGCGCGTTCGTAGAAGACCATCAGCTTCTCGCGTTCCTCGAAGCCCCAGAGCGGCGGCGTCAGGGCGCCAACGTCCATGGCCTGCGTGGTCACGTTCAGGAGGTGGTTCAGCACCCGGCCGATTTCGCTGAACAGCACCCGGATCAGGCTCGCGCGGCGCGGCACCACCGTCCCGGTCAGCTTTTCGATCGCCAGACACCAGGCATGCTCCTGGTTCATCGGGGCCACATAATCCAGCCGGTCGAAATAGGGCAGGTTCTGCAGGTAGGTCCGGGACTCCATCAGCTTCTCGGTACCGCGGTGCAAGAGGCCGATATGCGGGTCGCAGCGTTCGACGATCTCGCCGTCCAGCTCCAGCACCAGCCGCAGCACGCCATGCGCCGCCGGGTGCTGTGGCCCGAAGTTGATGTTGAAGTTGCGGATGCGCTGCTCGCCGGTCTCGAAATCCTTCGAGCCGTCGTCATAGGTGTTCACGCGGATATCGCCGTCCATCACTTGGCCCCCGCCTTCTGATCGCCCGGAAGGATGTATTCCGCCCCTTCCCAGGGCGACATGAAATCGAACTGCCGGTATTCCTGCACCAGTTTCACGGGCTCGTAGACCACGCGCTTCAGCGCCTCGTCATAGCGGACCTCGGTGTAACCCGTGGTGGGGAAGTCCTTGCGCAGCGGATAGCCCCGGAAACCGTAGTCGGTGAGGATGCGGCGCAGGTCCGGGTGGCCCGAGAACAGGATGCCGAACATGTCGAACACTTCGCGCTCGAACCAGTTCGCGCTGGGGTGGATGTCGACCAGCGAGGGCACCATCTCTTCCTCGCGGACCGCGACCTTCACCCGGATGCGCTGGTTCTGGTACATCGACAGGAAGTGGTAGACCATGTCGAACCGCTGCGCGCGTTCGGGATGGTCGACGGCGGTGATGTCGACCAGCGTGGAAAACCGGCAGGACGGATCGTCGCGCAGGAATTCGACCAGCGCTTCCAGATGGGCAAGGTTCGCCACCAGCGTCAGCTCGCCATAGGCCACGACGCTGGATTGCACCGCATCGGCCTGCTTCACCTCGATCAACCCGGCCAGTTCGTTCAGGGCTTCCGACATGATCACCTCACCAACGTGCCGGTGCGGCGGATCTTCCGCTGCAACTGGAGAATGCCGTACAAGAGAGCCTCAGCCGTGGGCGGGCAGCCAGGCACATAGACGTCGACCGGAACGATCCGGTCACAGCCGCGCACCACCGAATAGCTGTAGTGATAATAGCCGCCGCCATTGGCGCAGGAGCCCATGCTGATCACATAGCGCGGCTCGGGCATCTGGTCGTAGACCTTGCGCAAAGCGGGGGCCATCTTGTTCGTCAAGGTGCCCGCGACGATCATCAGGTCCGACTGACGCGGCGAGGCGCGGGGTGCCGTGCCAAAGCGTTCCAGGTCATAGCGCGGCATCGAGGTATGCATCATCTCGACCGCGCAGCAGGCGAGGCCGAAGGTCATCCAATGCAGCGACCCGATCCGCGCCCAGTTGATGATGTCTTCGGTCGAGGTCAGGATGAACCCCTTGTCCGACAGCTCGCGGTTCAGCGCCTGGACGGCAACCTCGTGGTCGGCCCCCGCCGTGTTCATCCCGGTCTGGATGCTGCCCGGCTGGCCGCCCGGCATGCCGATGGTCTCGATCCCGCCCGAAGTGCCGTCGATCGGCGTCGAGGTGCCCCTCACTCCCATTCCAGAGCCCCCTTCTTCCATTCATAGGCAAAGCCGACCGTCAGCACCGCAAGGAACAGCATCATCGACCAGAAGGCCGCCATGCTGATCTCGCCGAAGGCCACAGCCCAGGGAAACAGGAACGCGACTTCGAGGTCGAAGATGATGAACAGGATCGCCACCAGGTAGAAGCGCACGTCGAACTTCATCCGCGCATCGTCAAAGGCGTTGAAGCCGCATTCGTAGGCGCTCACTTTTTCCGGGTCCGGGTTGCGAACCGCAAGGATGGCAGCGGCCAGGATCAGGACAAGCCCAAGACCCACGGCAATGGCCAAAAGAATGAGGATTGGAAGATATTCTCTGAGAAGCAGGTCCACGAGGGGCTCCCTGGTGCTGGCGGCGCGCGTGCAGGCGGGCGTCACCGCCCGTTTGTCTCTCCGGCTTTACTCTGCGCCCTTTGCGGGGTCAACCGAAGGTGGGGCAAATTCAGGGCTTTGCACGCGCGGAAAATCCTGAAGACCAAGTGTTTTTCTCAGAATATCAGGGGCCGGTTCCCCTTACCTTGACCCGTCGCTGCAAGCAGCTTTTCCTGCAAGCCAGCACGAAAGGATAACCCCATGCGCCTCACCCTGCCTCTCTCCCTCGCCTTCGCCTTCGCCAGCACTGCAACGGCCCAGACCTGCGAGATCGACATCGCCGCCGTGGAGTCCCGCATCGCCGAACTGGAACCCTCCTACGGCATGGTCCTGTCCGACATCAGCTGCGATGCGCCCACCAATCCGGCGCATGTCCTGATGTGCGACGACGCCGAAGCCAGGGACGCGACGCTTTGGCGCATGGGGCGGCTGGACGATCTGGCCTGGGTTTACGCGGTTGAGAACGCGACCGGCCAAGAGGTCGACCAGACCAATCCGCCGCGCGACGACGACTTCCTCGCCACGCGCGATGCCTGCACCGACGCCGCCTGCCTTTGCGAGGCGCTGATCCAGCACACCAACGACAGCCTCGGCGGCACCTCACCCTATCCGCAGTGACGGGCGGCCCTCAGACGTCCAGACCGACAGGAATGAAGACATAGCCCGACGCGGACCGGGCGATCCGGCCGATGCCGGGATCGGGCAGATGCGCCCCGGCAACCAGCCAGCCCTCGGCCTCGGCCTGCGCCATCAGCGCAAGCCGCGAGGCCCTGGCCTGTGGCTGATCCTCATCAAAGGCCCAGGTCACCTCGGGCGCTGGAAACTGCACGGCGGCGTGGTGGACCAGATCGCCCCAGATCAAAAGCCGCCCCTCGACGAGAAAGGCCATGTGGCCGGGCGAATGGCCTGGAGCGTTGATCGCAGTCACGCCATGGATCGGCCCGTCCCCCTGCTCCAGCGGCACCAGTCGGGGCAGGACCGGCAGCATGCGCGGCTCCGCCCGAAAGGCCATCAGTTCCTCAGTGGCGACAAGGATTCGCTCAGCATCTGGAAAGGCCGCACCCTGTGGCCCGACCAGACCGCTCAGGTGGTCGACATGGGTATGGGTCAGGGCGATCACCGTCACCTCGCGCGCACCCACCCCGGCCTCGACCATCGCCTCGGGCAGACGGCCCAGCACCGGATGCCAGGCGTCCGCCGCCCCGGTGTCGATCAAGAGGCAACCGTCCCGCCCCCGCACAAGGAAGCACCGCACCGGCAGCCGCAGCTTGCCATCCACCAGATCGGCGACGACCAGCGCCTCCGGGGGCAAGGCCGCGCCATCCGGCCCGCGCAGACGGTCCATCGGCATCGCTGTCTCGCCATCCGACAGGGCGATGACCCGGGTCTCGCCCAGTTCCACCTCGATCGACAAAGGCCCCTGCCGCAGCACCCGCATCAGCACCATCCCCCGCGCAATCCGCCGCCATACTGCCGCGCGTGGCCATCCCGGATCATCAGCCGCGCCACGTCCACCCCGTCCAGTTCCATCCGCACTAGAGCGCGGCCATACTGGTCCGTCCCCTCCTGCACCAGGCTCAACCGGTCGGCGCCCTGGATCAGCGCCCGCAGGTGCCAGGACGCCCGCTCTGCCGCCAGGAATTCGCCCAGGCACTTCGGGGCGTATTTCTCGGGCGTGTCAAACCCCAGCAGCCGCGCGCTGTGCATCCCCTCCACCGGGCAGATCAGCGAGACAGTATCGCCATCCACCACCCGGATGATGCGGCAATTCCCCTCGGCACTGGCGACGGGCTTCATGGCCGCATTCACCAGATCGGCAATCGTTGGCAACAGGACCAACCCGCCTACCGCCAACCCGATGACCGCCTTCAGGTAAAAGCGCGGGTCCGCCAGCCGCCGCAGCCCCCGTACCACCGGGCCCGCAGGCCGGGCGGGCCGGAACAGCCAGCCCATCAATCCGCCATGGGGGCCGCGACCGGCGCCACAGCCCTTGCCGCCGCCGCCC
>JAFLCY010000085.1:3022-18977 GCA_017303485.1 Rhodobacterales bacterium | reverse complement strand
CTTCGCCCAACGGACAGTCGTGGTACAGCGCCACGCCGTCCCCCAGAGCCGTCCGCTCCGCCGAACACACCACTCCCGGCTCGGGCAGCGCCCCACGCCAAAGGTCGGGACGCCAGGTCCAGTCGGTGCCAAGCGGCGCCTGCGGCAGGCCCGCGTTCAGGAAGGGCGTTGCCAGCCGGGCATCCGCCGCCTGCAAGACCCGGTCAAGCTGCCGCCGCATGCTGCGCGCCTCGCTCCGCAAGGCGCGCAGCTCGTGGCTTTCCAGCCCGGGAGCCATTTCAGCCAGCCGCGCCCAGCGCGCTTCGGCCCGGCGCTGGTGCCAGTCCTGCACGACCCGGGTGATGCGGCTGGCCATCGGCCTTACTGGTCCATGTAGACGTGGCTTTCCGCCTTGGCACCGGGATGCGTCACCGCCCCCCAGCGCGCGCCGCCGACCAGTTTGGCGAACTTGTGGACCGCGCCCGATGTGTATTGCGTCTTGCGCGGCCCTTTCCACTCGGCCTTGCGCTTGGCCAGTTCCTCGTCACTGAGCGCGACCGACAGCTCCCCGGTCAGCGCGTTCAGGCTGATCACGTCGCCATTCTTGAGAAGAGCAATCGGCCCGCCATGCGCGGCCTCCGGTCCGACATGGCCCACGCAGAAGCCCCGCGTCGCGCCCGAGAAGCGGCCGTCGGTGATCAGCGCCACCTTCTTGCCCATGCCCTGACCCGACAGCGCCGCCGTGGTCGCCAGCATCTCGCGCATCCCCGGGCCACCGGCCGGGCCTTCGTTGCGGATGACGATGACCTCGCCTTCCTTGTATTCCCGCGCCTTGACGGCGGCGAAGGCGTCTTCCTCGCATTCGAACACCCGCGCCGGGCCGGAGAACACCTGTTCGGCCTCGGTCATGCCCGCGACCTTCACGATGGCCCCGTCGGGCGCGACATTGCCCTTCAGCGACACCACGCCGCCGGTTTTGGTGATCGGCGAGTTGATGTGATAGATCACCCGCCCATCCGCCTCGCCCCGGATTTCGTCCAGGCTTTCACCCAGCGTCTTGCCCGATGCGGTCAGGCAGTCGAGGTGCAGAAGCCCCTCGCGCGCCAGTTCCTTCATCACTACGGCGACGCCACCCACCTCGTGCAGGTCCTTGGCGACATATTTCCCGCCCGGACGCAGGTCGACGAAATAGGGCGTGTCCTTCATGATCTTGGCCACGTCGAAGAGGTCAAAGTCGATCCCCGCCTCGTTGGCCAGCGCCGGCAGGTGCAGCGCCGCGTTGGTGGAACCGCCCGTGCAGCCCACCACCCGAGCCGCATTCTCCAGCGCCTTCAGCGTCACGATGTCCCGCGCGCGGATGTTCTTCTCGATCAGGTTCATGACGGCGACGCCCGACGCCTCGCCATACTGGTCGCGGGACTCGTAGGGCGCCGGGGCGCTGGACGAGTTCAGCAGCGCCAGACCGATGGCTTCCGACACGCAGGCCATGGTGTTCGCGGTGTACTGCGCCCCGCAAGCGCCCGAGGACGGGCAAGCCACGCGCTCCATGATCTCCAGTTCCGCGTCCGACAGGTTCCCGGCCTGGTGCTTGCCCACGGCCTCGAACATGTCCTGCACGGTGATGTCATTGCCGTTGTAGCGGCCCGGCAGGATCGACCCCCCGTAGATAAACACGCTCGGCACGTTCAGCCGCACCATCGACATCATCATCCCCGGCAGCGACTTGTCACAGCCCGCCAGCCCGACGATCGCGTCATAGCAATGCCCGCGCATCGTCAGTTCCACGGTATCCGCAATTGCATCGCGCGAAGCGAGCGAGGAGCGCATCCCTTCATGCCCCATGGCGATGCCGTCGGTCACGGTGATGGTGGTGAACTCGCGCGGGGTGCCGCCGCCCTTCTTCACGCCCTGCTTCACGATCTGCGCCTGACGGTTCAGCGCGATGTTGCAGGGGGCCGCCTCGTTCCAGCAGGTCGCGACGCCAACCCAGGGCTGATGGATCTCTTCCTCGGTGATCCCCATCGCGTAGAAATAGCTGCGATGCGGGGCGCGCGCCGGGCCTTCGGTGACATGGCGGCTGGGAAGCTTCGACTTGTCGAAACGCTGGTTGGTCATGGCGGCTCCTTGCGGGAAATGGCTTGGCCGCAAGGGATAAAGGCCTGCCCGGTCAGGGGCAAGCCGAATTGGGTCGTCAGGCGCCGTTGATCGCCACCGTGGCGCTTTGCATCAGCCCGTCGAGGTGCAGCCGCAGGCTGTCGACGAACCCGACATAGGCCTTCAGCGGGCCGGCCAACGCGGGCACCGCCTGAGCCAGAGCGTCTGCGCTGCCGTACAGAGCAGAGCCTAGGATCGCCACCGTCAGCACCAGAAGGAAACCGCTGCGGAAACTGCTCCGCCGTTCGGCAATCACCGGCTCGGGGGTCGCCTGCCCGGTTCCGTCCTGGGCTGTCTCGGCCGGACGCAGGGTCGAGTTGATCTCTTCCACATCGGGCAGCCGGTCGCGCCGGTTGCCCAGCTTGTCGTCGCTTTCGGCATCGGCCATCGTCGCGACAGGAACTACGGTTTCTGCCGACCTCCGCGTGTTCGGAATGGCGGCGTCGATGCCCAGATCAGTCTGGGTCTCCAACGGCTTTGCCACCTCGGCACGCCGCGCCTGGGCTTCGCGCTCGGCCTCCTCACGCAGGATGGCAAGGACGGAATCGTCGACCGCATAGGCCGCAGGCACCGCCGCGGCAGCAAGACCGGCAACCTCTTCTTCCGCCTCCGGTGTCGCCTCTGCCACTGCGTCGGCCTCAGCGGCCTCATCCACCACCACGGCTTCCGGAACCGGATCCGTGATACTGGTCACGTCCGCCGGCGCATCGTCCAATCCAGAGGCCTCAACCGCCGCACTGACATCCGGGGCCGGCTCTTCGGCCACGGCCTCCGGCAGCTCGTCAGACGGCGGCCCGGCAATCGGAGCCTCGACCGCCGCCACGGCGGACGCTTCTTCCGCGACCTCGGACGCTACATCCTCGGCAATCTCTACAGCGGGCTCCGCATCTTTTGCAGGCTCTGCTTCAGCAACGGGCTCTGACTCCGCAACAGGTTCCGGCTCCGCAACCTGTTCGGGCTCAACAACAGGCTCTGGCTCGGCAACAGGCGCAGGTGCCACAACAGGCGCAGGTGCCACAACAGGCGCAGGCGGAGCAGACGCCGATTCAGCAACGGCGGGCTTTGATCGCATCTGATACCAGGCATGACCGCAATTCGCGCACTGCACGTCGCGCCCGGTTTCCGGAATCGCGTCCTCCGGGACCTCGTATTTCGCCTCACAGTTCGGGCAAACCAAACGCATATTCGTCCCTCAACGCCTGTTTTTCGGCTGCTCCGTCAAAGTTGTAATCCGTAATTCCAGTCGTTCCAAGGGTTTGTCGCGCGCCCTTGTGCAATCGTTTCGCCCTGTGCGATGGAAAGCGCAGTGGTGGCAGGGCCGTACCGATCGAACCACCACGCCAGGGCAGCGGGGAAACAGCGTGATCAGCTTCGAAAACGTGGCCTACAGCTATGGCGGGGGCGAGCTTCTGTCCGATGTCTCGCTCAAGCTGGCGCCGGGGTCGTTCCATTTCCTCACCGGCCCGTCCGGCGCGGGCAAGTCGACCTTCCTGAAACTCGCCTATGCCGAGCTTGCGCCCACTTCGGGCCGCGTCACCCTGTTCGACAACGACGTCACCAAGCTTTCTCGCGACGACATCGCCCGCACCCGCCGCCGGATCGGCATCGTGCATCAGGACTGCAAGTTCCTCGACCATATGACCCTTGGCGCCAACATGGCGCTGCCCTTCACAGTCTCCGACCGCGAAAGCAGCCCGCAGGACATGGAGGACCTCCTGTCCTGGGTGGGCCTGGCGCACCTCGCCGACGCGCTTCCCCCGCAGCTTTCCGGCGGCGAGCGCCAGCGTGCCGCGCTGGCCCGCGCCGTCATCGTCGACCCCGACGTGATCCTCGCCGACGAACCCACCGGCAACGTCGACTGGGAGATGTCGCTGCGCATCCTCACGCTCCTGGTCGAGTTGAACAAGATGGGCAAGACCATCCTCGTGGCCACCCATGACCTGAACCTGATCCGCCAGGCCAAGGCGCAGATTCAGGCCCGCGTGCTGCGCATCGCCAAGCACAGGGTCCAGCTTGCGGGGGCCGACCTGTGAAACTGCCCAGCGCCAAACCCGCCTCCCCCGCCACCCGCGCGCTGGAGGTCGTTCCCCCCTCCGGCCCGACCGCCTGGCTCACGACCTTCACCGCCGGCGCGATGACCTTCCTCTGCGTCTTCGCCCTTGCCCTCTCGCTCGCCTCCGGCCGCCTCGCGACCCGCTGGTCCGAGGCCCTGGCCAAGACCGCCACCATCCGCCTTTCCGCCCCCGCCGAACAGGTGCAGATCCAGACCGACGCGATCCTCGCCACGCTGGCCACCACCCCCGGCATCGCCAGCTACCGGCTGATCGACGATGCCGAGACGAAGAAGCTGCTCGAACCTTGGTTCGGCCCCGGCCTGCCGGTCGAGGCCCTGCCGATCCCCCGCCTCATCGAAGTCGTCGAGGCCGAGCCGCCCTACGATGCTGAAGGCCTGCGCCAGCGCCTGACGGCCGAGGCCCCGGGTGCGGTGCTTGACGATCACACGCGCTGGCGTCGCCCACTTGCCGAGGCCGCCGCCCGGATCCGGCTTCTCGGTGGTCTCTCCATCGCACTGATCGGCGCCGCGATGGCCGCCATGATCACCCTTGCCGCCCGTGCCGCGCTCGCCACCAATGCCGAGGTGATCCGCGTCCTGCGCCTGGTCGGCGCCAAGGACAGCTACATCGCCCGCGCCTTCGTCCGCCGCTTCACCCTGCGCACCCTTGCCGGGGCCGCGGTCGGCGCTACCGCCGGACTGATCGGCGTAGCCGCCCTTCCGGCCGCCGATGCCGCAGGGGGCTTCCTCACCGGGCTCGGCTTCACCGGCCTTGGCTGGCTCTGGCCCTTTGCCCTGCCGCCGCTGGCTGCTATCGTGGCCTTCATCGCCACCCGACGCGCCGCCTTCCAGAAACTTCGTGAGCTGACATGACCCCGATCCGCTGGCTGCTCTCGCTGATCTTCATCCTCCAGATGTATCTGGCCATGGCGGTCATCGCCGTGGTCTTCGCCCCCTGGGCACTGGTCTCGCGCCGCGGCGCGCGGGTCGCCTGCAAGACCTTCTGCCGCTGGGTGATCTTTTCGCTGCATATCCTCACCGGCCTGAAATCCGAAGTCCGCGGAACCCCACCCACGGGCGAGTGCATCATCGCCGCCAAGCATCAAAGCTTCCTCGACATCATCCTGATCTTCAACGCCGTCCCCGCCGGCAAGTTCATCATGAAGCGCGAACTGATGTATGCCCCCTTCCTCGGCCAGTATGCGCTCCGCATCGGTTGCGTCCCGGTCGACCGCGGCAAGCGCGGCGCTGCCATCGCGAAGATGAAGGCCGATGTGGCGAAGGGCACCGCCGAGCCGGGCCAGTTGATCATCTACCCGCAGGGCACCCGCGTCGCCCCGGGCGACGTGAGGCCCTACAAGGTCGGCACCGGGCTTCTGTACGAACAACTCGCACAACCCTGTGTGCCCGTCGCCGCCAACGTGGGCGTCTTCTGGCCGAAGCGCGGCATCCTGCGCAAACCGGGCCTCGCGGTGGTGGAGTTCCTGCCCACCATCTTGCCAGGTGAGCCGATCCCCGCCTTCATGTCCCGACTGGAAACCGAGATCGAAACCCATTCCAACCGCCTGATGGCAGAAGCCGGATTCCGCGGCTGATGGGAACCCGGAGCCAGACCGTCGCCCATCTTGTCGATGCGCTTTCCGCTCTGCCGCTCAGCGCCCGAAAGATGTTCGGCGAGTATGCGCTCTACCTCGATGGCAAGGTGGTGGCGCTTGTCTGCGACGACCAGCTGTTCCTCAAACCAACGCCCGGCGCCGAACGGGCATTGCCGGGCTGCAAGACCGGCCATCCCTATCCCGGTGCAAAGCAGCATCTCCTGGTCACCGACGCGCTGGACGATCCCGACCCGGTGATTGCCGCCCTCAAGGCCATCGCTGCAGACCTTCCGCCACCCAAACCGAAGAAGCCCAGGATCTAACACAGATTCCACCTGCACTTTTTGCAAATACTCCACCAGAGGTCCGGAAGGTGTGAAACCCTCCGGGGCGAGCCAGAGGTACCAAGGACATGACCTGGATCACCACGCTTGAAGACCTTCATGCGCACTATGGCCAGCCGGGCGAGGCGGCGACCGTCAAGGTCACGCCCCGCCTCACCCCGGCCTATCGCGCCTGGATCGACCGCGCGCGGTTCTGCATTCTCACCACCGTCGGCCCCGAAGGCACCGATGGTTCCCCGCGCGGCGACGAAGGGCCGGTGGTCACGGTGCTGGACTCCGAAACGCTGGCGCTGCCGGACTGGCATGGCAACAACCGTATCGATTCCCTGCGCAACATCGTCCGTGACGGGCGCGTCAGCCTGATGTTCCTGATCCCGGGTGCCCTGAACGCGCTGCGGGTAAACGGCACCGCCCGGCTGACCGCCGATCCTGTGCTGAAATCGCGATTCGAGCGGCAGGGAAAGCAACCCCGCACGGTGATCGTGATCCGCATCGCCGAGGTCTATTCCCAATGCGCCCGCGCCCTGATCCGCTCTGCACTCTGGACCTCGGGCGACCAGTCCGCAGGGCTGCCGACGGTCGGCGACGTGCTGCGCGAGATCACCGAGGGGAAGATCGACGGCCGGGCCTATGACGCCGACTGGCCGGGACGCGCAGCGCAGACGATGTGGTGACCGGGCCACTCTTCGGAGACTTCGTCGCTCATCGCTGACCGCCCCGCGAGGAGAAGTCGAAGACGCACGACGAGCCTTGCCCGAAAGATCAGGAAATCCTGAACGCCCACACCCAACACCCAGACATCACGGGGGTCGAAACCGGACCGCGCGCGCTCAACTCAGCGGGCAGTCCGCCACCTCGACATCCAGTGCCAGTGTTGCCGCAGGCCCGTAGCCAAGCCCCGATACGTTGATGTAAAGCGCCCCGGTTTCGGCCCAGACATCCGTCACCATCATCGTCGTCCCGACCGGGTCCACCGCCACCTTCTGAAACAGCGCACAGTCCGTCTCGAATCGCAGGACATAGCCGTTGAACTTCGCCTCGTAGAAGCGCCCGATCCCTTTCGGATAGCTCAGCTCGATCCGCGTCGGCCCGATCTCGACATCCACCGGCACCACGTCCAGCCCGCCGGTCAGACCCTCGCGATCCAGCCCGAACTCGGTGCCCTGCCCGACCGCCACAGTCCGCCCCCGCGCAACCAGAAGCGGGGCCGCGCGGTCGTCCCAGGTCTCGACCGTAAAGGTTACAAGCCGCCCCTCCAGCGTCCCGGCAGCGACCGGAGACACCAGAGCCACGGCCAGGGCAATCCAGCGCATCATGCTGATGCCCGTCCGGACAGGACGGTCAAGCCGCCAGACCCTTCGACCCCATGTCGATGTATTTCTGCCGCCGATCCCTGACCAGCGCCTGCGGCGACTTGCCCGCAAGTTCGCCCAGCATCGCCTCGATCGCCTTACCGACCGCCTCGATGGCCTCTTTCTGCGCGCGTTGCGCCCCGCCCAGCGGCTCTTTGACGATCCGGTCGATGATGCCCAGCTTCTGCAGGTCCTGCGCCGTCAGCCGCAACGCCTCGGCCGCCTCGCGCATTTTTTCAGCGTCCTTCCACAGGATACTGGCGCAGCCTTCGGGGCTGATCACCGAATAGATCGAATGCTCCAGCATCGCCACCCGGTTCGCCGTGGCGAAGGCCACCGCGCCGCCCGATCCTCCCTCGCCGATCACCACCGAGATCAGGGGTACGCCAATGGCAAGGCACTTCTCGGTCGACCGGGCGATGGCCTCGGCCTGACCCCGTTCTTCCGCGCCCTTGCCGGGATAGGCGCCGGCAGTGTCGATCAGCGTGATCACCGGCAGCCGGAAGCGGTCGGCCAAATCCATCAGCCGGATCGCCTTCCTGTAGCCCTCGGGCCGGGCCATGCCGAAGTTGCGCTGAATGCGGGATTTCGTGTCATTGCCCTTCTCGTGTCCGATCACCACCACCGGCACGTCGTTGAAGCGGGCAAGACCGCCCATGACGGCGTGATCGTCGGCAAAGGCCCGGTCCCCGGCGAGGCTGGTGAATTCGGTGAACAGCTGGTCGATGTAATCCTGGCAATGCGGCCGGTCGGGATGCCGCGCCACCTGGCATTTCTGCCAGGCCGTCAGGTTCTTGTAGAGGTCGCGCAGCGCGGCATCGGCCTTGCGGTCCAGCGCCTCGGCCTCTTTCGACATGTCGACGCCACCGCCGGTCTTCGCCATGGCGCGAAGCTCTTCCGCCTTGCCTTCGATGTCGGCGAGGGGCTTTTCAAACTCGAGATATTGCATGGCGCTTCCTTTACGGGACCGCCTCTATATGCCCTTGGGCAAGGGCTGATGCAACTCGGCAAGATTTGTGCGGCGGGGACATGCGAGGGTGGCCGGGCGAAAGGAAAGGCGACATGACGAACGCAAACGAGAAGCGGCTGCTAAGGGTCCTCGATTACATCCACGACAATCCCGCCGGGGATCTGTCACTTGACGCGCTCTCGGACATCGCGGCGATGAGCCGGTTTCACTGGCACCGCGTCTTTCGCGCGATGACCGGCGAGACGCTGGCCCAGGCGGTCCGCCGGATCAGGATGCAGCGGGCCTCCTATCTGCTGGTCATGACCGAAGATCCGCTGGCCTTCATCGCCGCTTCGGTCGGGATGGAGAGCCTGCCAAGCTTCAACCGCTGCTTCGCGGACGCGTTCCTGATGTCGCCCGCTGCCTTCCGCAAGCGGGGCGAACTGCGCCCCTTCGTCCGCATCCCCCAACCCAGGAGAGACCCCATGCACCCCGTCACCATCCGCACCGAAGGCCCGATCCGGCTGGCCGCCCTGCCGCACCAGGGCGCCTATCACGAGATTTCCCGTGCTTTCCAGAAACTCTCTGCCCTGATGGCGAGCCGCGACCTTTTCCCTTCGGCCGGGCGCATGATCGCAGTTTTCTACGACGACCCGCAATCGGTTCCCGAACCCGATCTGCGCAGCCAGGCGGGTTTCGAGATGAAGGGTCCGGCCGATCTTTCGGCGCCGCTGGAAGAGGTCACGCTGCCCGGCGGGCGGCAGGCCGTCCTGACCTACAGGGGCCCCTATGCGGGCCTTCCCGCCGCCTATGACGAGTTGTTCGGCCTCTGGCTGCCGCAGTCAGGCGAGGAGCCCGCCGACGCACCGTCCTTCGAGGTCTACCTCAACACGCCGATGGACACCGCACCGGAAGATCTGGTCACGGAATTGCACCTGCCGCTGAAAGACTAGCGGCTCGCCTCCTGCTCCAGCCGTTGCCGGGCGATGGATTCGTGCTTTTCGGCGCGCATCTGGTCATGGAAAGCCTGTTCCACATAGTCCAGGTGCGCACCCACCGCCGCCCGCGCCGCCACCGGATCGCGCGCCTGGATCGCCGCATTGATCGCGCGGTGCTGGTCAAGCAACTGGTCCCGCGTCATCCGGTTCCGGAACATGACCTGCCGGTTGTAAAAGACGCCCTGCCGCAAAAGCTCGAACATCGAGCGCAGCATGTGCAGCATGATCACGTTGTGGCTGGCCTCGATGATCGCCATGTGAAACTCGGCATCAAGCTGCGCCTCGTCGGAGGGATCGCGCTTCTGGTGCGCCGCCTCCATCTTGCCGAAGATGGTGTCGATCAGCTTCAGGTCGGTTTCCGAGCCATAGGTCGCCGCCCGTTCCGCCGCCAGCCCCTCCATGTCGCGGCGGAAGGCGATGTAGTCGAACACCGCCTCGTCATGGGTGGAGAAAAGCTGCGTCAGCGCGGGCGAGAAGGCTGGCCCCAGCACTTCGGCCACGAATATCCCGGAACCGGCCCGGCTGGCCAATAGCCCGCGGTCGGCGAGGTCCGCGATGGCATCGCGCAGCGAAGGGCGTGAGACCCCAAGCCGTTCCGCAAGATCACGTTCGGAGGGAAGCCGTTCGCCCGGACGCAAAATTCCACGCAGGATCAGCTGCTCGATCTGGCGGATGACCGAGTTCGACAGTCTTTCAGGCGTGACCTTTACATACGGCATGACAAACCCTGGCTATTGGTCTGGAAATATGACCGATACTGCCGGGATCACAATGAAAAAGGGGCCAGCGCGGGCTGGCCCCTTTTCGTCAGACAGTCCGCAATCAGCGGTTCGGGCGGATGATGATCTCGACCCGGCGGTTCTGGGCTTTGCCCTGCGGCGTCAGGTTCGACGCGACCGGCTGATCTTCGCCCCGGCCATAGGCCGCGATCCGGTTGCCCGGCACGCCGCCGTCGCGCAGGACGCCGGCAACCGCAACCGCACGGCGCTGCGACAGGTCCTGGTTGTAGGCGGCCGTGCCGGTGTTGTCGGTGTGACCGATCACCTCGATCCGGCTGTTGGGATATCGCAGCAGGCTGGATGCGACGGCGTTCAGATCCGAGCGCAGGTCCGGGCGGACCGCGGCGCTGTCGGTGGCGAACAGCAGGTCCTGCGGCATGTTCACGATCAGGTATTCGCCAGTGTTGGTGACCGAAATGTTCGAATTCAGAGAACCGCGCAGTTCGGCGGCCTGACGGTCAAGGTCGGCGCCGATAATCGCGCCCGTGCCGGCGCCCAGCGCGCCGCCGATCAGCGCGCCCTTCAGCTCGTCGCCATCGCCCGACACTGCGACGCCAGCCACCGCGCCGGTCAGGCCGCCGATGATCGCGCCATTGCGCTGCCGCGCGTTCGGATCGTTCGGATAGGCGTTCGGATCGACGCAGGCAGTCAGGAACAGGGTCCCGGTCGCTGCCAGAATCAGGGAAGTCTTCATCATCATTTTGCTCTCGCCTCGAAGGTGCGCCCATTCCGGGCCTGTGCGTTGACCCGTGCCACAATACACCAACCACGTCGAGAGGCTTGCGGTTCCCTTGGCCTTCGGCAGGGTTCCGCGCATTACAAATCTGTGCGAGCGGCCTCCCAGGCCAGCATCGCTCGCTTGCGCGGCAGGCCCCAGTGATAGCCGCCAAGCCCCCCGTCCCGGCGCAGCGCGCGGTGGCAGGGGATCAGGAAACTGATCGGGTTGCGCCCGACCGCCGTGCCCACGGCCCGGTGCGCCGAGGGGTGGCCGATGGCCCCGGCGATGTCGGCATAGGTGGTGACATGGCCGGAGGGGATCGCCAGCAGCGCCTCCCAGACCTTGATCTGGAATGGTGCGCCGATCAGGTGCAGACTGGTCGACTGCCCGTCCAGGGCCGCGTCGACCAGTGGCCGGATCGCCGTCGGGTCCTCGACGTAGGTTGCCTTCGGCCAGCGGCTGACCAGATCCTCCAGCGCGGATTCGGCCCCCATCTCGTCGGCGAAACCCATGCCGCAGATGCCCTTGTCCGTCGCCATCACCAGCGCCGGGCCGAAGGGGCTTTCGAACCAGCCCCATTTGATCTCCAGCCCCGCCCCGCCCTTGGCATAATCGCCAGGCGACATGGCCTCCCAGGTCAGGAACAGGTCATGCAGGCGGCCCGTGCCGGAAAGCCCGGTCTCCATCGCGGTGCCGAGCAATGTATGACGGTCCGCCAGCAGGCGGCGGGCATGGCCGAGCGTCAGGTATTGCTGATAGCGCTTGGGGCTGACGCCGACCCACTGGCTGAAAACACGCTGGAAATGTGCGGGACTCATCCGCATTTTCGCGGCCAGGTCTTCCAGCGTCTGCGAAGGCCCACCCTCGTCAATTGCACCAAGCGCGCGGGCGATCACCTGATAGTGGTAAGCGGGGGAAAGATCGGTCATGGCTTGTCTCCTTGCAGGCAACATAGCCATCGGGGCCACTTGCCGCGACCCGCTTCCTGCGCATCCGGATTTCCTGCCTTGAGGCAGAGGCGATCCGATGGTCCGGTGTGATCAAATGGGAAAGGTCGCCATGCTCCGCACCCTACTTGTCGCCGCCGCTATTGCCGCCACCCTTCCAGCCCAGGCCCAGACCACGCTTCGCTGTGGCTGGTATCACAACCCCACGCCCGGCAATGCCATCCTGCAGGACGCAGACGACCAGTGGTGGCTCTCCCGCCAGGGCAACGCTCCGGTACCCGGGTTCGAGGATGCCTACACCACGACTTTCGACAACCGTCTTCGTTTTGACTATGCCGATGAAACCACTGACGGCTACGGCTATAGTTGCGCCTGCGCCGAAGGCGTCTTTGACGAGGATGCCCCGGCCTACAAGAATGTCCGGTCGGTCTCCCGGCTGACCGAGATTCCGCTGTCGCGCTGCGAACAGGACCCTTCGCTGCCCACGCCCTGACCGCAAGCCCGGTTGCGCCGTGACGCCCCCGCTGTCAAAAGGGCAGCATGACGCCGCAGCTTCCCTATTCAACGCTCAAGCAGATTTTCGCCCGCTTCGCGGAAGCAGAGCCGCATCCGAAGGGCGAGCTTGAGCATACCAACGCCTTCACCCTGCTGGTCGCCGTGGCGCTGTCGGCGCAAGCGACGGATGCCGGGGTGAACAAGGCCACCCGCAAGCTGTTCCAGATCGCCGATACCCCGGAAAAGATGCTGGCTTTGGGGGAAGCGGGCCTGATCGACCACATCAAGACCATCGGCCTGTTCCGCAACAAGGCGAAGAACGTCATCAAGCTCTCGCGTCTTTTAATCGAGAACTTTGGGGGCGAAGTCCCGTCCTCGCGCGCTGCGCTGGTGACGCTGCCGGGGGTAGGTCGAAAGACGGCGAACGTCGTCCTGAACATGTGGTTCCACCACCCGGCACAGGCCGTCGACGCCCATATCTTCCGCGTCGGAAACCGCACCGGCATCGCGCCGGGAAAGGACGAAGCCGCCGTGGAACGCGCGATCGAGGACAATGTTCCCGCCGAATACCAGGGCCACGCACATCACTGGCTTATCCTGCATGGTCGGTATATCTGCGTCGCGCGCAAACCAAAGTGTGGCATCTGCCCGATCCGCGACTGGTGCCTTTACGAGGAGAAGACCGCATGAAGTCCTATCAGGTTGTCGGCATCGGCAATGCCATCGTCGATGTCTTCTCGACCGCCGATGACAGCTTCCTCGACCTGATGGGCATCCAGAAGGGCATCATGCAACTGGTCGAACGCGAGCGGGGTGAACTTCTCTACGGCGCGATGACCAACCGGCAGCAGGCCCCCGGCGGATCGGTCGCGAACACGCTTGCGGGGCTTGGCAACCTTGGCCTGACGACGGGCTTCATTGGCCGGGTGCATGACGACGCGCTGGGGCGGTTCTATGCGCAGACCATGGCCAAGGAGGGCACCGATTTCGTCAACCCTCCCGTCCCCGGCGGCGAACTTCCGACTTCCCGCTCGATGATCTTCGTCTCGCCCGATGGCGAGCGGTCGATGAACACCTACCTCGGCATTTCGTCCGAGCTTGGCCCTGACGACGTGGCGGACAGCGTGGCGGGCAGCGCCGAGATTCTGTTCCTCGAAGGCTATCTTTACGACAAGCCGAAGGGCAAACAGGCCTTCGAACGCGCGGTCGAACTGTGCCACGCGGCGGGTGGCAAGGCGGGCATCGCCCTTTCCGACCCGTTCTGCGTCGACCGTCATCGGAGCGATTTCCGCCGTCTGGTCAAGCATCTCGACTATGTCATCGGCAACGAACACGAATGGTCCTCGCTGTACCAGACCGACCTTTCCTCTGCATTGGAACAGGCGGCACAGGATGCAGGTCTTGTGGTCTGTACCCGGTCGGGTCATGACGTGATCGTGGTGCGCGGCGAGGAACAGGCCGTGGTCCCGGTCAGGCGGGTCGTCCCGGTCGATGCCACCGGCGCCGGCGACCAGTTCGCCGCCGGGTTCCTTTACGGCCTTGCCACCGGCCAGTCGCTGCTGACGTCGGGCCGCATGGGCTGCGTCGCGGCGGCCGAGGTGATCAGCCATTTCGGCGCAAGGCCCGAGACCGACCTCAAGGCGCTGTTCCGCAAGGAAAACCTGATCTAGTCCACGGTTAGGTGGGGTGACCCGGCGACAACCTCGCCGATCACCGTCGCCCGATGGCCAGCCGCCCGCAGCGCAGCCACCAGATCCGCCGCTTTCCCTCCGGGCACTGCAGCCAGAAGGCCACCACAGGTTTGCGGGTCGGTCAACAACATGTCCCACAATGGCTGCGGCGTGGACATCCGCCAGCTCACCGCGACATGGTTTGCGGGCTGCAGCGAAGACCCCTGCCCCGCCCGTGACAGCTCCAGCGCACCGGGCAGCAGCGGTATCTGGTCTGCCCGCAGCCGCGCCGCGACGCCCGAGGCATCGAGCATCTCCAAGAGATGCCCCGCCAGCCCGAAGCCCGTCACATCGGTCATCGCCCGCGCCGCCGGGGCCAGGATCGCGGCAGCCGGCCCTTGCGCGACTGACATCTGCGCGACGCAGCCGGCCCAGACCTCGCCCAGCATCAGCCCCGGCGCCTGCGCCATTTCCATTTCAGCCGCAAGGATCGTACCAGACCCCAGCGGCTTGGTCAGGATCAGCGCGTCGCCCGGACGCGCCCCACCCTTGCAGATCACCTGCGTCGCGGTCCCGGTGACGGTGAAACCAATGGTCAACTCGGCCCCTTCGGTCGAATGGCCGCCCACCACATCGGCCCCGGCCGCGCGGAACACCGCCCCGGCCTCCTCCATCACTTCGGCCAGCATCCGCGCCTGCAACTCCGGCCCGAGGGGTGGCAGCGTCACCTGAGCAAGCGCCACCTGCGGTGCCGCCCCCATCGCCCAGACATCGCCAAGCGCGTGGATCGCCGCCAGCCGCGCCATCAGCCGGGGATCGTTGCAAAAGGCGCGCAGGTGGTCGGTGGTGATGACCTGCACACCAGCCCCCGCCGCCAGCACCGCCGCATCGTCCCCCGGCCCCGACCGGACTTCGGACCGCAGCGGCGGCGGCACAACCTCCAGCGCTTGCGACAGCACCCCCGGCCCCAGCTTTGCGCCGCAACCGCCACAAAGCGGTCGCTGATCCAGTAGAGCCGCGAGCCCCGCGGTCGCCTCGGCGGGACTGCTTCGCGTGTCCATCGCTGGGTAGGCCGTGAACCTGTCCATGAATTTCCGGTCGATCCGGTCCTTCAGCCTCCACCAGCGCGGACCTGAAAGCGCCAGCCCCCATTTCTCCGCCACCGCCGCCTGCTCGCCCAGCGAGATCAACTTCAGGTAATCGGATTGCGGCCGGAACGACTTCAGCCGCTTGCCTTGCAACGCCGCCCGAAGGTTTGCCTGCAGCACCGGCGCTGCCCGCACGGCGAAGACGCCTGCCTTCGGACGCGGGTCGCCCTCGATCTCCGCACAATCGCCCGAAGCAAAGATCGACGGGTCCGAGGTCTGCAGCGTGGCATCCGTAAGAAGAAACCCGTTCCGGTGGCGGAGCCCGGTCTCCGCCAGCCAGCCCTGCGGCTGCGCGCCTGTTGCAGTCAGGGTAAAATCCGACCCGATCTCCTCGTCCCCCTCCAGGACGACCGAGGCAGGCCTGACCGACCGGACCCGGGCGCCAAGACGCACCATCACCCCCGCCGCCGCAAGCCGCCGTGCCAGCTGCTTCCGCGCCGCCGGGCCGAGGGCAGGCAACAGGACCGGAGCCTGATCCAGAAGCGTCACCTCGGGGCTGGACCCCAGCGCCTGCAACCGATGCATCGAGGCCAGCGCCAGCTCTACCCCGCCCAGGCCCGCGCCAAGGATCACCACGCGCGGACGGGCGGGCGGATCGGCGACAAAGGCCGCCCAGGCCTCGGCATAGCGGCCAAGCGGTTTTGCCGCCACCGCATGCTCCGCCGCGCCGGGCAGGCCCGGCAGGTCCGAGGTGATGCCCACGTCGATGGCCGCGATGTCATAGGGCAGCGGCGGACGCCCGGCCAGATGGATCAGCCGTGCCTCGCGGTCGAT
>JAFLCY010000085.1:0-2989 GCA_017303485.1 Rhodobacterales bacterium | reverse complement strand
GCCCCGGCAAATCGCGCAAGGCGGACAAGGTCGATCATCAACTCGTCCCGCCGGTAATGTCCCGCGATCAGGCCCGGGAGCATGCCGGTATAGGGCGCGACCGGATCGGGGTTGATCACCGTCACCCGCGTGCCCGGCAGGGGGTTCATCCCCCACATCCTGAGGACCAGCGCATGTGTATGGCCGCCGCCGATCAGCACGAGATCCTTGATCTGGGGGAAGTCGGGGGTCATGCGGGTGTCTCTGGCATTGGCTCGGGCAGGCTTATCCCAGCCCGTCCGGAAACGCCACCAGCCGGGGCGCGGGTTGCCGGTGCAGGAGCCTCCGGCGGGAGTATTTGTCGAAAAGAGCAAGCCGCATTCAGGATTTCTTTACTGGTTCCGGCTTTCGTGGAGTCGCGGTACAGGGAGGAGTCCCGATGACCGCAAAAGGGCAAGTCGCCCCGGCGGCGTGGGAAGCTCTCCCTTCGCACTGTAGTGGTGCCGACCGCCGGGGCGCATTGGCCCGCTTGTCAACTTGCTCTTTTGAAAAATACTCCCCGCGGAGCGGCCGCCCTCTCCGCCCGCGCAACGCCGGAAGAACACGCGCGGAATGCCGTTGGCGGGGGCTCGATGCCCCCGACGACGGCTCCCCTGGTCAGGCAGCGTCCAGGACGGGCCGCAGCAGCGCCATCGGATGCGACCGCAGCGTCAGGCGCATCGCCACATAATCCTCGACCACCGCTTCGCCCGGGGTCATCTCGCGGAACCGGACCTCGGGCTCGGCGATGCCCTCGCCATCCAGGTCGGCCGCGAACAGCGGCAGGGGGGCGCCCCCGGCCAGCGCGGCGGCGGCCCAGAGCGCATCGCGGCGGGAAATGCCCAGCGCCGCGAAAGCATCCGCTTCCGCCAGGCGCGACAGCACCTGGGGCCCGACACCGGCCCGGCGCCAGACATCCTCGACCGTCTGGTAGCCGTTGCCCCGCGCCCCGGTGATCCAGCGCGCTTCCTCTTCCGAGATGTCCTTGATCTGGCGGAACCCCAGCCGCAGCGCCAGTTCCGGCGTCTTCTCGGGCCGGTCCAGCCATTCCATCCGGTTGTCCCAATGGCTTGCCTGAATGCAGGGCGGCAGCACGGTGACGCCATGTTCGCGCGCATCGCGCACGATCTGCGCAGGGGCGTAGAACCCCATCGGCTGCGCGTTCAGAAGCGCACAGGCGAAGATGCCGGGGTGGTGCCGCTTGACCCAGGCCGAGGCATAGACGAGGAGCGCGAAACTGGCGGCATGGCTTTCGGGGAAGCCATAGCTGCCGAACCCCTCGATCTGGGCAAAGCAGCGGCGGGCAAAGTCCTCATCATAGCCTTTCGCCAGCATCCCGCCGATGAAGCGGTCGCTGAATTCGCTGACCGAGCCATGCTTCTTGAACGTCGCCAGCGAGCGGCGCAGCCGGTCGGCCTCGTCGGGGGAAAAGCCCGCCCCCACGATGGCGATCTGCATCGCCTGTTCCTGAAACAGGGGCACCCCCAGCGTCTTGCCCAGCACCTTTCCCAACTCGTCCGAGGGGAAGCTGACCTTCTCCTGCCCGTTCCGCCGCCGCAGGAACGGATGCACCATGTCACCCTGGATCGGCCCCGGCCGGATGATCGCCACCTGGATCACCAGGTCGTAGAAGCATTTCGGTCGCAGCCGCGGCAGGAAGTTCATCTGCGCCCGGCTTTCCACCTGGAACACGCCCAAGGAGTCCGCCTGGCACAGCATCCGGTAGGTCGCCGCATCCTCGGACGGCAGCGTCGCCAAAGTCAGCCGCTGATGGTGATGCTGTTGCAAGAGGTCGAAGGCCTTGCGGAGACAGCTCAGCATCCCCAGCGCCAGCACGTCCACCTTCAGGATCTTCAGCGTGTCGATGTCGTCCTTGTCCCAGGGGATGACCGTGCGGTCCTCCATCGTGGCATTTTCCACGGGCACAAGCTCGTCCAGTCTGCCTTCCGTGATGATGAACCCGCCGACATGCTGCGACAGGTGCCGCGGGAAGCCCTGGATCTCGTCGATCAGCTCCATCGTCTGGGTCATCCGCTGGTCGGCGGGGTCCAACCCGATCTCCCGCAGCCGGGTCTCCGTCACCGCCCCGGGCCCGCCCCAGCCCCAGATCTGGCTCGACATCGCGGCCAGCGTGTCCTCGGATAGGCCCATCGCGCGGCCCACCTCGCGCACCGCCCGCTTGCCGCGATAATGGATCACCGTCGCGCACAGCCCCGCCCGGTGCCGCCCGTATTTCTCGTAGATGTGCTGGATCACCTCTTCGCGGCGCTCATGCTCGAAATCCACGTCGATGTCGGGTGGCTCGTTGCGCGCCTCCGAAATGAAGCGCTCGAACACCATCGTGCCGATCTCGGGCGAAACCGAGGTCACGCCCAGCGCATAGCACACCACCGAATTCGCCGCCGAGCCGCGTCCCTGGCACAGGATGCCCCGTGAACGGGCAAAGGCCACGATGTCATGCACAGTCAGGAAATAGGGCTCGTAGCGCAGCTTGGCGATCAGGGCGGGGTCGGCTGCCTCGCCGATGATCAGCTCCTTGGACGCTCGGGCCAGCAGCACGGCGACGTCGCCATCGGCGTTGGAACAGAACCACTTCTCGCCATAGAGGCGCCACTGCTCGCCGTCGCGCACGGCCGTCAGCTCTGCTGCGCCGGCGTCGGAGCCGCCGATCTTCTCGGTCATGAACTGCGCGCCGTAAAGCAACTGGTCCATGTCCTGCGTCAGCATGCGGTCGAGATAGCGTGCCTTGAGCGCCTCGCTGCCGTAGCGTTCGAGCAGGTCGGACGTGCAGTCAGTCAGGTTGACGGGGCACAGCACGCCGAACTCGGCCTGCGAGAACAGATAGAAGAAGGCCTGCTTGGCGAGGATCGGCATCCTGTCGTGCCAGCCCAGCACCCCCGGCCGGTGCGTCATGGCATGCATGCCAAAGCGCGCGAAGGCCAAGCGGCGTATCTCGTCGTAGGCGGGATGG
>JAFLCY010000084.1 GCA_017303485.1 Rhodobacterales bacterium | reverse complement strand
GCATGCGCTGGCCCATATCGAGCTGAACGCGGTCGATCTGCACTGGGACATCATCGCGCGCTTCACCGACCATCCGATGCCCATGGGCTTCTATGACGACTGGGTGAAGGCCGCGGATGAGGAAGCCAAGCATTTCAACCTGATCTGCGACTGTCTTGAAGCGATGGGCAGCCATTACGGCGCCCTGCCCGCCCATGCCGGGATGTGGCGCGCCGCCGAGGATACCCAGGGCGATCTGCATGGCCGCCTTGCCGTGGTGCCAATGGTGCTTGAGGCGCGCGGGCTGGACGTGACCCCCGGCATGATCGAGATCTTCCGCAAGCACGGCGAGACCCAGGCGCTGGCGGCGCTGGAGGTGATCTATGCCGAAGAGGTGGCCCATGTCGCCTATGGGTCGAAATGGTTCAACTGGCTGTGCGGCCGCGACGGGACCGACCCGAAAGAGGTGTTCCACACCCTTGTCCGCCGGTATTTCCACGGCCAGCTGAAGCCGCCCTTCAACGAGGAAAAGCGGGCCGATGCGGGTCTGCCGCCCGACTTCTACTGGCCATTGGCCGAAGGCGCGGAATGATCGGCGGTTTCTTGCCGATGAAAAGCCTCTCCCGCGCGGAAAAACCCCGAATATGGTCAAAATTGTTGCGACCCTGAAACCGGGTGGATAATCAGGTCCGAGCCCGGGGACATGCGCCCTGGGGCAACGTAGCGAAGCCACTGCCAAGGCTATGAACGGATGACCCCAACGTGCTGAATCGCCTCGCCTATCGGTTCCATCAAAGCCTGGAACGGCACTTCCCTGAGCAGCGCCTGTTCCTGAAATCCGACACCGAGACGCGGTTCATCCGCCTCAGGCCCACCACCCAGATCATCGCCATTGTCGGCGGCACGCTCGGTCTTGCCTGGACCATCGTCGCTACCGCCCTCATCATGATGGACTCGATCGGCGCGGGATCGGCGCGCGAACAGTCGGTGCGCCAGCAGGCCCTGTACGAAGAGCGGCTGAACGCGCTGTCCTCTGACCGCGACCTGCGCGCCGACGAGGCCGCCCGCGCGCAGGAACGCTTCAACATCGCGCTGACCCAGGTCTCGGAAATGCAGGAGCGGCTTCTCGCCTCGGAAGACCGCCGCCGCGAGCTGGAAACCGGGATCGAGGCGATCCAGGACACGCTTCGGGCCACCATCAAGGACCGCGACACCGCCCGAGACGAGGCCGAGCGGATGACCCTGGCGCTGAATGCGCAGGCAGGTGGCGCCACCGAGGTGGGCCGCGCGCAAGACACGCTGGCGACGCTGGAGTTCCTGACCGGCGCCCTGGGCGAGGCCGCCGAGGAGCGCAATGATGTGCTGGCCGAGGCCGAGGAAGCGCGCGAGGAAACCCGCCTGATCGCCGACGCGAAAGAGGCGATGGAGATGCGCAACGACGCGATCTTCACCAAGCTGGAAGAGGCGCTGACCGTCTCGGTCGAACCCTTGGACAAGATGTTCCGCGAGGCCGGAATGTCGCCCGACGACCTGATCAGTGCGGTGCGCGAGGGCTATTCCGGCCAGGGCGGGCCCCTGACACCGATCACTTTCTCCAGCTCGGGCGCCGCGCCCACCGCCGATGAAATGCGCGCCAACGCGATCCTTGGCGGGCTGGACAAGATGAACATGTACCGGATCGCCGCGTTCCAGCTCCCGTTCGCGATGCCGGTCCACGAGGCGGTCCGCTACACCAGCGGTTTCGGCAACCGCAACGACCCGTTCAACGGCAGCACGCGCCGCCACGAGGGGCAGGACATGGCCGGGGCCTATGGCACCCCCATCTATGCCACTGCCGATGGTGTGGTGACCTATGCCGGCTGGGAAAACGGCTACGGCCGGCTGATCAAGATCAAGCACGATTTCGGCGTGGAAACCCGCTACGGTCACCTGTCCGGCATCAGGGTCGACGTGGGCCAAAGGGTCTCGCGCGGCGACCGGATCGGTGATATGGGCAACTCAGGCCGGTCCACTGGCACGCATCTCCACTACGAAATCCGCCTCAGCGGGACCGCAATCAATCCGATGACCTTCATAAAGGCAGCGAAGAATGTTTTCTAAGAGCCGCATCAACGAGCCGGGCCCGAAGGCCGAGGCCGAGAAGCCCAAAGCCCCGGAGAGCCCGATGACCAAGCCCAGCATGGATTTCACCCCCACCGCCCCGAAGGGCAAGGCGGGGGCATCGGTGCTGTCGTCGGACCTGACGGTCGTGGGCAACCTGCGCACCACCGGAGACATTCAGGTCGAGGGCACGGTCGAAGGCGACATCCGCGCGCATCTCTTGACGGTCGGCGAAAGCGCCACCATCCGCGGCGAGATCGTGGCTGACGATATCGTCGTCAACGGCCGGGTGATCGGCAGGGTGCGGGGTCTGAAGGTCCGCCTCACCTCGACCGCGCGGGTCGAGGGCGACATTATCCACAAGACCATCGCCATCGAATCGGGCGCGCATTTCGAAGGCTCGGTGCAGCGCCAGGAAGACCCGCTGTCGAACGGCCGCCCTGCCGGCGCCGCGCGGCTGGACACTCCGGCTGCCGCCGCCGAAGCCGAGTAAGCCCATCCCACCATGACGCTATCGCGGGCATCGGAGGGCGCTCCGGTGCCCGTTTCCTTCTGTGCCGAGGGTGACCGGCGGGTGATCCTCTGGGCGGCGATCCTTGCCTCGTCGATGGGGTTCATCGACAGTTCCGTCACCTCGATCGCCATGCCCGCCATGCGCGAGGCGCTGGGGGCCAGCCTGCCGCAGGCGCAATGGATCAACGCGGCCTATCTCCTGTCACTCTCCTCGCTGGTACTGGCCGGGGGGGCTGCGGGAGACCGGTTCGGCATCGCGCGGATCTTCTCGCTGGGAATCGTCATCTTCGTCGCGGGCTCGCTGGCCTGCGCCGTTGCCTTCACGCCGGAACTGATGATCGCTGCCCGCGCCGTCAAGGGGGTGGGGGCGGCGCTGATGGTGCCCGGATCGATGGCGATGGTGTCGCGCGCCTACCCGCGCGAGGAACGAGGCCGCGCACTTGGACTTTGGGCCGCCGCATCCACTCTTACCACCGCGCTCGGGCCGGTTCTCGGCGGCATGTTCGTCACCTGGGGCGGCGAGATCGGCTGGCGGCTGATCTTTGCGCTGAACCTGCCACTCGGCCTTGCCGCGCTCTGGCTGATCCGGGGCCGCACGCCCGGCGACATCGGCAAGCCCGGAGTCCGCGTCGATGTACTGGGGGCGGCACTGGCGACGCTGGGCCTTGGCCTGATGGCCTGGTCGCTGACCGAGGCGGCAGCCCCGGGCTGGGTTGCGCTGGCCGCAGTCGCCAGCCTTGCCGCCTTCCTGGCCTGGCAGGCCGTGGCCCCGGCCCCGATGCTGCGTTTGGGCCTGTTCCGCAACCGGACCATGGTGGTCACCAACCTCGTCACGTTCGTTCTCTACTTCGCACTGAACGGGGTGATGTTCTACCTGCCGATGACCGCAGTCTCGGCCTGGAAGGTCACGCCGCTGGACGTGACCGCCGCCTTCCTGCCCATCTCGATACTGATCGGCCTGCTCTCGGCCCCCGCAGGCCGGATGGCCGACCGCTGGGGCGCGGGTCCATTGCTGGCGGCAGGATCGGCGCTGGTGGCCTGCGCCTACGCGGGCCTTTGGCTGGTGGCCCCGCAGGGCCAGTTCTGGCTCAATGTCGTGCCGCTGACCGTGCTGGCGGGCCTTGGCCTGGGTCTGGTGGTGGCCCCCCTGACCGCGGCGGCGATGCAGGGCGCCGAGGACGGCGAACAGGGCGCGGCGTCCGGTATCAACAATGCGGTCGCGCGGGTGGCGGGGCTGATCGCGGTTGCCCTCCTGGGCCGGATCGCCGCTGCGGCCTATGGTCCGGGTGCGCCCGGCTTCGGCGTTACCGGCGACAGTCCGGCACATCTGGCGGCAACCGGGGCGGCCTTCGGATCGGTCGCCCTGACCGCCAGCCTGATGGCAGCGCTGGCAGCGATCCTTGCGCTCTTCGTCGTCCGCCCGGTCAGGTGATCGCGCGCCGGTACAGGTGCCAGCTTGCGTGCCCGAAAAGCGGCAGCACGATGAAGAGGCCCAGAAACCCCGGCAGCATCCCGAGGAACAGGCAGACCGCGATCAGCGCGCCCCAGCCAAGCATGGTGCCGGGGTTCTCTCGCACCAACGCGAAGCTGGTCAGCATGGCGGTCACGAAATCCACCTCGCGGTCCAGAAGCATCGGCAGGCTGACCACCGTCAGGCAGAACAGCAGCGTCGCGAAGGCGGCCCCCACCGCAGTGCCGAACGCCAGCATCGCCAGCCCCTGCGGCGACAGGAACACCGCCAGCGAGGACGACACATTGGTCATCACCGCATTGCCGAGGAAGAGGGCAAAGATCATGTGCGACAGGAAATTCCAGAACAGGAAATAGACCACGATCACCGCCGCGATGGCCGGGATCTGCCGGTCCTTCTGACGGAAGATCACTCCGACGACCTCGCCCGCGCGCAGCGGCTCCCCCGCCTCCAGCCGCCGCGAAATCTCGTAGAAGCCGCAGGCGATGAAGGGGCCGAGGATCGGGAAACCGGCGCTGGCGGGCAGGGTCCACCAGATCTGGCCCTGCGCCGTCATCGCCCAGACGATCAGCCAGCCCCCCAGCACATAGACCAGCGAGAAAACGGCGCCGAGCCAGGGCGCGCGGCGGAAATCCTGCCAGCCAAGCGCAAGGCTGGCGCGCAGGTCGCTCATTTCGACTTCATTGATTTCCGGCGCGGCGGGGGGATGGGTGACGGTCATGCCATCAGGTTACGCAGTCACCGGCGGCGCAGGCAAGGAAATTGCATTGGCCTTTCAGCAGCCGATCTTCTTGGCTTCCTGCAGCGCATAGGCCTTGGCAGCGGGGTCGGTCGTCTGGTTGGCCATTGCGATGATGTTGGCACAGCTCTGAGGACTGGCGCCATGGTACACCGGGCCGGAGGCCATCGCGACGCACCCAGAAAATGCGAAAGCTGCGGCAAGCGCCGCGACGGCAGGTTTCATCATTTTCAAACTCCTTGGGCTGCAATGCGCGAAGGCTGCGCCCAGGCCGAACGTCTATCAATCGACGTCGGCGATCTCGCCGCGCTTCTTTCCGCTGGCATTCAGCGCCAGAGTCGCCGACATGAACCCGTCAAGATCGCCGTCCAGCGTGCCTTGCGTGTCCGAGGTTTCATACCCGGTGCGCAGGTCCTTCACCATCTGGTAGGGCTGCAGGACGTAAGACCGGATCTGGTTGCCCCAGCCCGCATCGCCCTTGTTCTCGTGTGCTTCGCTGATCGAGGCGGTGCGGCGGTCCAGTTCCTGCTGGTAAAGACGGCTTTTCAGCGCCTTCATTGCGATGTCGCGGTTCTGGTGCTGCGACTTCAGGGACGAGGTCACCACAATCCCGGACGGGAAGTGGGTGATCCGCACGGCGGAGTCGGTCTTGTTGACGTGCTGGCCGCCCGCGCCCGAAGACCGGTAGGTGTCGATGCGGATGTCCTTGTCCTGCACCTCGATCTCGATGTTGTCGTCGACCACCGGATAGACCCAGACCGAGCAAAAGCTGGTATGGCGGCGGGCGGCGGAATCGTAGGGCGAGATACGCACCAGCCGGTGAACCCCCGCCTCGGTCTTCAGCCAGCCATAGGCGTTGTGGCCGCTGATCTTGTAGCTGGCCGACTTGATCCCCGCCCCGTCGCCTTCGCTTTCCGACTGAAGCTCGACCGTAAAGCCGCGCTTCTCGGCCCAGCGGACATACATCCGCGCCAGCATGCTGGCCCAGTCGCAGCTTTCGGTGCCGCCTGCGCCCGCGTTGATTTCAAGGAAGGTGTCGTTGCCGTCCGCCTCACCATCGAGAAGCGCCTCAAGTTCCTTTTCCTCGGCGACCTTCACCAGATCGGCAAGGGCCTTCTCGGCCTCGGTCACGATCTCGGCGTCATCCTCCATCTCGCCCAGTTCGATCAGTTCGACATTGTCCTTCAGGCCCCCGGCGATCAGCTTGTAGCCCGCCACCGCGTCCATCAGGGACTGGCGGTCACGCATCAGCTTCTGCG
The DNA here is from genome assembly GCA_017303485.1 of Rhodobacterales bacterium. Taxonomy (GTDB): domain Bacteria; phylum Pseudomonadota; class Alphaproteobacteria; order Rhodobacterales; family Rhodobacteraceae; genus Tabrizicola. The sequence goes on along the minus strand of JAFLCY010000084.1, from coordinate 9,126 downwards.
CCTTGGCCGGATCGTTCCACAGATCCGGCGCTTCGATCATGGCGTCGAACTCTTCCAGCCGGTGCGGGGCGGTTTCCCAATCCATCCGCTGCGCCAGAAGCTTGAGCGTTTTTTCGATCGCATCGACATTGCCTTGGGTTTCAGCGCGCATGTCAGGTCGGTTCCATCACGGTTTCAGCGGGCGGTCATAAAGCGAAGGCCGCGCCCCGGCAAGGGTGCGGCCTTCGGCATGTCGGTGGTTCAGTACAGGCCGCCGGACGAGACGGTGCCGAAATCGGCCTTCTTCGGCACGACCACTGTCTTGCCTTGCGAGTTGGTCACCGTCTTGCCTGTGTCGACCTCGCCCTCGCCCTCGCCATAGGCGAAAAGGGGCAGGTTTTCCCCCATGGCGAAGCCGCCATCGACCACAAGGCCAAGGCCGATCAGGGCGTCCTCGCCCTCGCGGAAGTATTCGGCGATGACATTCTCGCCGGTTGCGCCATCGGGCAGCGGCTGGCCGGTATAGCGGTCGATGTTGCGGAAATAGCCGCCCGGCGGAACCTTGAACTCGCCGCCGCCGTATTTCTTGATCGCGTCTTCCATGAACTCCTGGAATACCGGCACGCAGAGCGTGCCGCCAAACGCCCGTTCGCCAAGGCTGCGCGGCTGGTCATAACCGATGTAGCAGCCCGCCACGATGTTCGAGGAATAGCCGATGAACCAGACGTCCTTGGCGTCGTTCGTCGTGCCGGTCTTGCCCGCAATCGGCACCGACAGGCGCAACCGGCTGGCGGATCCGCGCTTGACCACGCCTTCCATCATGCTGGTCAGCTGATAGGCGGTGATGGCGTTCATCACCCGCTCGCGGTTGGTATCGATCTTGACGCCCTGCCCTGCCGCCAGATCGGCCACGCCGCAATCCTCGCAAACGCGCTGGTCGTGGCGGTAGATCGTCTTGCCGAAGCGGTCCTGCACCCGGTCGACCAGCGTCGGCTCCACCCGCTCGCCGCCATTGGCGAACATGGCGTAGGCGGCGACCATCTTGAACAGCGTGGTTTCCTGCGCGCCAAGCGCGTTGGCAAGGAAGGGCCCCATCCGGTCATAGACCCCGAAGCGTTCGGCATAGCCGGCGACGGTCTGCATGCCGATTTCCTGCGCGATCCGCACCGTCATCAGGTTCCGGCTCTGCTCGATCCCGGTGCGCAGCGGCGTCGGGCCGTAGAACTTGTTCGAGGCATTCTTCGGCGTCCAGAGGCCCTGCGGCGTGTCGATCTCGATCGGCGCATCGACCACGATGGTGGCGGGGGTGAAGCCACTGTCCAAGGCCGCCGCATAGACGAAGGGCTTGAAGCTCGACCCAGGCTGGCGCGTTGCCTGGGTGGTGCGGTTGAAGACCGAGTCCTGGTAGCTGAACCCGCCCTGCATGGCGAGGACGCGGCCCGTGTTCACGTCCATCGCCATGAAGGCGCCCTGCACCTCCGGCACCTGGCGCAGCGACCACCGCTTGAAGGTGCCGTCGTCATTGGTCACCGCGCGGACCAGCACCACGTCGCCCACCGAAACCAGATCGCCCGCGACCTTGGCTTTTTTCGCCAGCGTGCCGTCGGCCTGCCGCTTGCGCACCCAGGTCACGTCCTCGGCCGGGATGTAGTGGCCGTCCTCGTCATCGGCGACGCCTTCGATGCCGATGCGGGCGTCATTCTCGCCCACTTCCAGCACAACCGCCGGGAACCAGCTTGGCACGTCACGGGGCAATTCCAGCTCGGCCAGGGCCGGGCGCCACTTGTCCTCGGACCCCAGCATCTCGGCTGGCAGGGTCTTCCCGGTGCCGCGCCAGACACCCTGGTTGCGGTCGTAATCCTCCAGCCCCTCACGCAGCGCAGCGGCGGCGGCGGCCTGCATTTCGGGATCGACCGTCGCCCGGATCGTCAAGCCGCCCGAGAAGAATTCCTCCTCGCCGAAGACACCCGAGAGCTGGCGGCGGATCTCGTCGGTGAAATAGTCGCGTGGCGGCAGGCTGTCCCGGAAGGCCTCGAAATCGCCGTTCTGCACCGAGCGCAGCGGCATTTCCTTTTCCGACTGATAGTTCGCCTCGTCGATATAGCCGTTCTGCCACATTTCGCGCAGAACGTAGTTCCGCCGTTCGGTCACCCGTTCCTTGTTCGTCACCGGGTCATACTTGCCGGGCGCCTGCGGCATCGCGGCCAGCATCGCGGCCTCGTGCGGGGCGAGATCTGACAGGGGCTTGTTGAAATAGGTCTGCGCCGCTGCCGCCACGCCGTAGGAGTTCTTCCCGAGGAAGATCTCGTTCAGGTAAAGCTCCAGAATCTTGTCCTTGGACAACGTCTGCTCCAGCCGCGTCGCCAGGATGATCTCTTTTATCTTCCGCTCCACCGACCGGCTGCCGTCGAGGAGGAAGTTTTTCATCACCTGCTGGGTGATGGTGGACGCCCCCCGCATGCTTTCGCCACGCGACTTCACCGCCTCGATCAGCGCGGCCACCATCCCGCGCGTGTCATAGCCGTGATGGTGGTAAAAGTTCTTGTCCTCGGCGCTGATGAAGGCCTGTTTCACCAGATCGGGAATATCCTCGCTGGCCACGAACAGCCGCCGCTCCTGGGCGAATTCGTCGATGATCCGGCCCTCGCCGGAGTAGATCCGGCTGATCGTCGCGGGGGTGTACTGCGCGAGGTTCTGATGGCTCGGCAAGTCGCGGGAATACATGTAGAAAATTCCGCCCAGCGTCAGGGCGGCAAAGATCAACCCCAGCGTCAAGGCCGAGAACAGGCCGCCCAGAACGTTACCGACAAACCGAAGCACGAAGGGATCCCCGCTGAGTTTCGCCCCGCAGTATACCAGACGCGCCCGCGCGTCAAAACCTTGGCCGGTCACAATTGGCTGTGGTGGCAGGCTTCCGCAAGGCCTTCAGGGTGCCGCCGCCGCGCGCAAGGACGCATCTTCGGCGGACCACTGCCCCAGCGCCTGCAGCAGCGCCTCGGCCAGCTTCGCGCGCCAGGCCGGATCGGCCAGCCGCTTGTAGTCCCGGTCCGAGGACAGGAAGCCGACTTCCAACAGCACGGCCGGAATGTCGGGCGACTTCAGCACGGAGAACCCGCCGGTCTGGTGCGGATGGCGATGCATCCGGATTTCCGCCGCCTTGATCGCGGCGACCAGCGCCGCGGCCAGCCTCTCGGTGCGCGGGGCGGTTTCGGTCCGGGCCATGTCCATCAGCACCTCGGCCACCACGTCATCCTGAGCCGTGAGGTCGACCCCTGCCAGAAGATCATCGCGGTCATGCCTTTCGGCAAGTGCCGCTGACGCCTCGTCCGATGCCTCTTCCGCCAGCGTGTAGACCGTCGCCCCTTGCGCGTCACCCTCGGCCAGCGCATCGGCGTGCAGCGACAGGAAGACATCCGCCCCGGCATCCCGTGCGATCGAGGTCCGGGTTTCCAGCGGCACGAAGACATCGTCATCGCGCGTCAGGACCACACGGAAGCGCCCGTCGCGGACCAGCACGTCCTTCAGCTCGCGCGCAAAGGTCAGCATCAGGGCGGCTTCGCTGTGCCCCTCCCGCTCGGCGCCGGGGTCGATGCCGCCGTGTCCGGGGTCCAGAACCACGACCAGCGGCCCGCTGCCCTCGGTCAACGGCGGCGCAAGGCTCGCCGCCTCGGGAAGGGCCCAATCCGGCAGGTCGGGCCGCGCAGCCTCGGCCGCGAAGGTCTCGGCATCAGTCGGGGTCAGCAGAATCTCGATCCGGGGCTCCTCGCCCGTCACCATTTCTGCCCGCTCCACCTTCAGCGGTCCGGCCAGCTCCAGCACCAGCCGCGACCAGCCCGGCCGGAAGGCGCCCGCACGCAGCGAGACGCCGGGGCGCACCACCGCCAGCGCCTCGACCCCGCGCCAGTCGATCTCGCGCGCGTCGATCACCAGACGGGGAGGATTGTCCATCACCCGCAACCGCCACGGAACGGGCTGGCTGAGCGCCACCTTCAGCGAAAGCCCGCCATCGCCGGTGGCGACGATTCCCGACCGCAGCGGATTGACCTTTGCCAGCGCCGACAGATCCTGAGCCGACCCGGGCAGGGTCAGGGCCAGCAGCAGCAGCATCAGCGACAGAACGGGACGAAGCGCGGTCATTGCCGCCTTATCCCTGCTTGGCCGGGGTTTGTAAATTGCGTCGCCTGCCCCCGATCACGAAGCGGCGAGCGCCTTGTCACTCACTCGCCCGGCCCCTATCCTCCGCCCGCCGCAAGCCGCGCGGCCCGTTCAGGAGACCACATGACCCGCCTCGCCCTCGGCCTGATCGCCGGCCTTGCCAGCCTTCCCGCACTCGGTCCGGCCTTCGCCGAAGACAAACCCGCGACCAGCACGGCGGACAGCGCGATGACGGAAGCTGAACGCACCGCCTTCCGCGCGGAAGTGCGGGCCTATCTCCTTGAAAATCCCGAAGTGCTGATCGAGGCGATGACCGTCCTGCAACAGCGCGAGGAAGATGCCGGGCTTGCGCGCGACAGCCAGTTCATCACTGCAAACCACGACCTGATGTTCGCCAATGCGAACGACTGGGTCGGCGGCAACCCGGATGGCGACATCACCCTGGTCGAGTTCATGGATTACCGCTGTGGCTATTGCCGCAAGGCCTATGAAGAGGTGGACAAGCTGATCAAGACCGACGGCAAGATCCGTTTCGTGGTCAAGGAATTCCCTATCCTCGGCGAAGCCTCGATGCTCTCGGCCCAGTTCGCCATCGCCCTGCGCCAGCTGCACGGAGACGAGGCCTATGCCAAGGCGCATGACACGCTGATGACGCTGCGGGGCGAACCTACGCCGGAAACGCTGGCGCGGGTGGCGACCGATCTCGGGCTTGATCCGAAACCGATCATGGACCGGATGAAAGCGCCGGAAGTGCAGGCCGTGATTCAGGCGAACTATGCGCTGGCCGAGCAACTGGACATCACCGGCACCCCGGCCTTCATCGTGAAGGACATGGTCATGCGGGGCTACGCTCCGCTGGAGACGATGCAGGATTTCATCGCCGACGCCCGCGACGACGGCTGATCTGTCGGCTGGCGATGGTGCAAGGGCGGCCCTCGCGGGGCCGCCCTTTTCGTTCAGGCTTCCAGGGCCGTCGGCTCGGGTCGCAGCGTGTGGACGATCCAAAGCCCGGCTCCCAGCGTGATGAGTCCAAGACCCACCGCCGCAAAGGTTCCGGCAAGGCCGAACCAGGCCACCAGGGGCGCCGACACCAGCGGCGATGCGAACTGACCCAGGAAAAAGGCCGTGGTCAAAAGGCCGGAAGCCCGGCCCCTCATGCTGGCCGGAACCCTCTCCATGAACCAGGTGGTGTAGTTCGGCATCGAAATGCCCATCCCAAGCCCGGCGATCAGCGAGCCGAGCAGCACCCCGTGCCAGTCCGTCGCCATGGCATGCGCCAGAAAGCCAAGCCCGATCAGCACAAAGGACAGCCCGAAGATCGTCATCGCGCTGAGCCGCGCCCGGATGCGGCCGTACATCAGCGACATCGGTGCCGAGACGGTGACCAGCGCCGCCATCAGGGCGCCGACGACCAGCGGGCTCGTGACCCCCAGCGCCTCCAGATGGAAGGGCAGCCGGGTGGGCGTGACGTAGAAGGCGACCTGGAACAGGAAGGCGAGCGGCGCGATGAAGGCATAGGCGGCCCAGGGGAAGCGGTCCGCCGAGGAAGCCGCTGCATTCGGCCGCGCCTTCTCCGCCGCGATCCTGCGGGCATGGGGGCCAAGTACAAGGAAGGCAAGCGCCGCGATCGGCACGATAAGCGCATAGACCGCGAAGGCCCCGCGCCAATGGTAGCTGGCAAGCGCGCCCCCCAGCAGCATGAACACGATCCCCGCGACCGAGATCGCCGCGCCCTGCCAGCCCAGGAACCGCGCCCGGGCCGGGCCCTGCCACAAGTCGCTGGCCCAGGTCATCCCCAGGTTCATCGTCCCCGCGACCCCCAGCCCCAGCGCCAGCCGCCCGGCCAGCATCCCCCACAGGCTTTCCGCCCACAGCCCCGAGGTGCCCCCGATGGCATAGAGCAGCGCCGTCACCAGCAGCAGCTTCTGCCGGTCCCAACGGTCGATCAACACCCCCATCAGCCCCGCACTCAAGACGATGGCCAGCGAGGGCAGCGTCACGATCAACCCGGCCAGCGTGTCGATATGCGGCACGTCGGCGTAATGTTCCCGCAGCCCCGGCAGGGACGAGGCCACTGTGGCATTTGCCATGATCGTCATCGAGGCGAGGCCCAGAACGGCCAAGGTCACCGCCCGGGTTGGCGGTGTCTGTGCATGCGCATCCATCTGCATTTTCCTGATCTTGTCTTGCGCAAGATGTATCAATCCATCATCATGGACAAGTAAGCTATTCTTGCAAGGCGCGTCCACAATCATGGACAATGATCTAGACCTCTCCGCCCTGCGCGGCTTTCGCACCGTACTACGCGAAGGCTCGTTTTCGGCCGCCGCACTGGCACTGCGCGTGCCGAAATCCACGCTGTCAAAGCGCGTGGCCGATCTTGAAGCCGATCTGGGTGTCAGGCTCATCGAACGCTCCACCCGCACCCTGCGCCCCACGCAGGAAGGTGAGGTGCTTGCGGCCCGCGCCGACCGCCTTCTGGGCGAGGCCGAGGATATCCGCCGCGCGCTCGGCGAATCCGGCGGCACCCCGCGCGGGCATCTGCGGCTTTCGGTGCCGCAGGCGATCGGCAACCTTCTCATCGGCCCCATCGCCGCCAGTTTCCGCGCGGCGCATCCCGAGGTGACGCTGGAGATCCATTTCCTCGACCGCGCCCCCGACCTGCTGGAGGAGGGCTTCGACGGCTGCATCCGCTTTGGCCCCTTGGAGGATTCCAACCAGGTCGCCCGGCGGCTTCTGCACGGGCAGGCGATGCTGGTCGCCTCGCCCGAACTTCCCGGTCTCGACAGCCTGCGCCACCCGAGCGACCTTGCGCGGTTCCCGCTGGTGGGGCTGGCAACGGTCTGGTCGGGCGGTCTGCCGCTGCAGAACGGGGCGGAGGAGATCACCCTGCCCTATGATCCGCCCTTGCGGCTCGGCTCGCATCTGGCGGTGCGCGACGCCCTTGTCGCCGGGGCCGGTATCGCCGCCATTCCCGGCATGATCGCCCGGCCCGAGATTGCCGCTGGACGGCTGGTGAATGTGCTGCCCGACTGGTCGACGCCGCGCAAGGCGATCTACTTCGTCTATCCGTCCGCCCAGTCGGTCACCGCCCGGCTGCGCGCCTTCATCGACCATCTGGCGCTGGAGATGGGCGAGGATTAGGTCTCTGCCCCGGTCCGCTCGTCGGCGACTTCGTCCCTCCTCGCTCGCCCTCAGACGAGGAGACGAAGCCCAACGAGGAGGTTCCGCCTATTCCGCCGCCAGCTTTTCCGCAGCTTCGATCTCGGCGGCCTTGGCCTCGACCAGTTCGACGATGTGATCCACCATGCGGTCGTTCGACAGGGTATGGTCCTGCCTGCCGGCCAGATAGACCATCCCCTTGCCCGCCCCACCGCCGGTAAAGCCGATGTCGGTCATCAAGGCCTCGCCCGGGCCGTTCACCACGCAACCGATGATCGAAAGGCTCATCGAGGTGGTGACATGCGCGAGCCGGTCCTCCAGCGCCGAGACGGTCTTGATCACGTCGAAGCCCTGCCGCGCGCAGCTGGGGCACGAGATGATCGTCACCCCCCGATGCCGCAGGCCCAGCGATTTCAGGATTTCGTAGCCGACCTTCACCTCTTCCACCGGATCGGCAGAGAGGCTGACGCGAATGGTATCGCCAATCCCCATCCAGAGCAGGTTGCCGAGCCCAATGGCCGATTTCACTGTGCCCGACACCAGCCCGCCCGCCTCGGTGATCCCCAGATGGATCGGGGCATCGGTGGCATCGGCCAGTTGCTGATAGGCGGCGGCGGCGAGGAAGACGTCGGACGCCTTCACCGAGATCTTGAACTCGTGAAAATCGTTGTCCTGCAGCAGCTTGATATGGTCGAGACCGCTCTCCACCATCGCCTCGGGGCAAGGCTCGCCATACTTTTCCAGCAGGTGCCGTTCCAGCGACCCCGCGTTCACCCCGATACGGATCGAACAGCCGTGGTCCTTCGCGGCCTTCACCACCTCGGCCACGCGCTTGGCATCGCCGATGTTGCCGGGGTTGATCCGCAGACAGGCCGCGCCCGCCTTGGCCGCCTCGATGGCGCGCTTGTAGTGGAAATGGATGTCCGCGACGATCGGCACCGGGCTTTCGGCGACGATCTCCTTCAGCGCCTTGGTCGAAGCTTCGTCCGGGGTCGAGATGCGGACGATATCCGCCCCTGCCACAGCACAGCGCTGCACCTGTTCGATGGTCGCCGCCACGTCAGAAGTGATGGTGTTCGTCATCGTCTGGACGCTGATCGGCGCGTCGCCCCCGACCAGCACCTTGCCCACGCGGATCTGCCGCGAAGGCCGACGCTGGATATTGCGCCAGGGACGGACAGGGTTGTGGGTCATCGCATGCGGCTCCAGGAACTACCGGCCGGACCATAGGCCGGACGGGCAGCACCGGCAATGGTTCGGGGATTACTCCGACGCCGCAGGCGCCGGAGCGGGCACCACGTCAGAGGCATCCGCCGTGGCGAAGTTCGCAAGGTCCTGGTCCGCCGTCAGGTCAGCCTGCGCGAAGGTCTGCGTCAGCGCCTCCGGCGACAGTTGAATATCCTTGGCGATCTGCGCCCCCGGCGCGGCGGGACCATAGGCCACCCCGTCGACGACAAAGTAGATCGAGCCGGAGTTGCCCGTGCGGAAGACCGCAGCGGTTTCCAGGGGCGGCACCGAATAGCGTTCGCCCGCATCGAGAATCTTCTCGAACAGCACGGTTCCGTCCGCCGCGTTCACACGCACCCAGGACGGGCGCACGGCCAGTACCTCGACGCCCTCCTTGGCATCGGCGATGACCTGCACCTCGCCCTCGACCGCCTGGTCGATGGCGGCATCGACCGCGTCGGCTTCGGCCACCTGAGCGAGAACGCCGGTGTCACGCGGGTTGATCGCGGCAATCGGCCCATCCCGCGAGGTCAGGACCGGAACGTCCAGCGCCTGCGGACGGTACAGCCGGTCAAGCGCATCTTCCGGGACCGTGCCTTCGGC
>JAFLCY010000083.1 GCA_017303485.1 Rhodobacterales bacterium | reverse complement strand
GAGCCGCTCGGCCTCGTCGACCGGGGCCAGTTGCACGCGCTGCACTTCCTGCAGGACGGACCAGCCGCCATAGCCGATGGCGCCAATCAGCGCGACCAGCACGGCGATGGAGCCCAGCGCGCCGGGTTCGATACGGCTGAAGATCGCTTCACCGCGCGGGATGAAGCTCGCGTTCGGATCGCCCAGCGGATCGGAGAATTCGGACCGTGCCCGCGCCTTGACGATCTGCTGCGGCGAAGCGGCGGCGGAAAGCCCGTGCGAGACCTGATAGCCCGCCTCGGCGCAGAAACGCTCGAAGGCCCATTCCGGATCCATCGCGAGGTAGCGGGCGTAAGAGCGGACATAACCGGCGACGAAACCGGGGGTTTCAAACGCGGACAGATCGGCGTTTTCGATGGCGGCGATATATGTGGCCTTGATCTTCAGCTCGCGCTGAACATCAAGCAGCGATTTCCCAAGCGTGGCCCGTTCGCCGCGCATGAGATCACCGAGCCGCAACTCGAAGTCGTCAAAGCCCTTTGGCTTGTCCTCTTCGGTTGTCGAAGGTTTCGACCTCCAACCGATCATCCGCGCCCTGTCCCCTCGGTGCACTACTCAAGCGAGGTCGCCTTCCCCAGCGACTCACATTTGTTCTATTGGCCAAACCCTAGCACAGGACAAGGGGTTTTCCACAGGCCAAAGCCCTTAGGCCACCTGTTCGGCGCGATTCAGCGCACAATGCGCCCAAAGCGCATCCATCGCCCGGACCAGCGTTTCGATCTCCTGCGTGCCATGCACCGGCGACGGCGTGAAGCGCAGCCGCTCCGTGCCACGCGGAACGGTCGGGAAATTGATCGGCTGGACATAGATGCCGTGGCTTTCCAGCAGCATGTCGGACAGCATCTTGCAATGGACCGGGTTGCCGACATGGACCGGCACGATATGGCTGCCGTGGTCGATGATCGGCAAGCCGAGGGCCTTGAGCCGCGCCTTCAGGATCGTCGCCTGGGTCTGGTGCTTTTCGCGCAAGCGCACCCCGCCGTCGCCCTTGAGGAAGCGGACCGAGGCCGCAGCACCCGCCGCCACCGCAGGGGGCAGCGAGGTGGTGAAGATGAAGCCCGGCGCATAGGAGCGCACGGCATCCGCCATCCGGGCCGAAGCCGCGATATAGCCTCCGAAAACGCCGAAGGCCTTGGCGAGGGTGCCGTTGATGATGTCGACCCGGCTCATCAGCCCGTCGCGCTCTGCCACACCGCCGCCGCGCGGGCCGTACATGCCGACGGCATGGACCTCGTCCAGATAGGTCAGCGCCCCGAATTCCTCAGCCAGATCACAGATTTCCGCGATCGGGCCGAAGTCGCCGTCCATCGAATAGATCGACTCGAAGGCGATCAGCTTCGGGGCCGCCGGATCATCCTTGGCCAGAAGCTCGCGCAGATGCGCGACGTCGTTGTGCCGGAAAATCCGCTTCTCGCCGCCGCCGCGCCGCACGCCCTCGATCATGCTCGCATGGTTCAGAGCATCGGAATAGATGATCAGGCCCGGGAACAGTATCCGCAGCGTCGAGAGCGTCGCATCATTGGCGATGTAGGCGCTGGTGAAGACCAGCGCGGCCTCTTTCCCGTGCAGGTCGGCCAGTTCCGCCTCCAGCCGCTTGTGCCAGACCGTCGTGCCCGAGATGTTCCGCGTGCCGCCCGAGCCCGCGCCAGTGGCGTCCAGCGCCGCATGCATCGCCCCCAGAACCTCGGGGTGCTGGCCCATGCCGAGATAATCGTTGCCGCACCAGACGGTGATGTCCTTCTGGCTGCCATCGGGCTTGGTCCACACCGCATGGGGGAACTGGCCCTGAGCGCGCGCGATGTCGATGAAGGTGCGGTAGCGCCCCTCGTCATGCAGGCGTTGCAGGCTTGCGTCGATGGCGTCGTCGTATCTGGTCATGCGTCCGGTCCCTTTTGCGGCGGTTCTGCCCGACCCGCCGCTTTGGTGCCTTGATTTCGGTCAAACGGCCCGGCAATCCAAGAGGGCGAATTGTCACCCCCGCAGCCCCGGTCCTTTCCCCTTAGCGCAGCCTGCCCGCTCTGGACAGTCCCAACCCGCCTGCTAGGCTGCTTCTTGATCAAATCCCGGAGAGTGTGATGACCCCCGAAAAGTCGCTCGACGCCGTGCTTGCCCGCATCGACGAAACCCTGCCGCAATCGCTTGGCCGGCTGATGGAGCTGCTGCGCATCCCCTCGATCTCGACCGATCCCGCCTACAAGGCCGATTGCGCCCGCACCGCCGATCTTTTGGCGGCCGACCTGAATGGACTGGGCTTCACCGCCCGCGCGGCGCAGACGCCCGGTCATCCGATGGTCGTCGCCCATGGCGGGACCGGCAAGCGCCATATCCTTTTCTACGGCCACTACGACGTGCAACCCGTTGATCCGCTTGATCTCTGGGACCGCCCGCCTTTCGAGCCCGAGTTGCAGGACACGCCCAAGGGCAAGGTGATCCGCGCGCGCGGGGCCTCGGACGACAAGGGCCAGCTGATGACCTTCATCGAGGCCTGCCGCGCCTGGAAACACGTTCATGGCACGCTTCCCGGCAAGCTGACCATCTTCCTTGAGGGCGAGGAGGAATCGGGTTCCCCCTCGCTTGTCCCCTTCCTCGAACAGAACCGCGAGGAACTCAGCTGCGACCTTGCCCTGATCTGCGATACCGGGCTGTTCGAGGAAGCCACCCCCGCCATCACCACCATGCTGCGGGGTCTGGCCAAGGCCGAATTCACCATCCGCGCCGCGAACCGTGACCTGCATTCCGGGATGTATGGAGGACTTGCACAAAATCCGCTGCACCTAATGTCCCGCCTGCTCTCGGGTCTGCATGACGCGCAGGGCCGGGTGCAGGTGCCGGGCTTCTATGACGATGTGGAAGAACTGCCCGATGCGCTGCGCCAGCAATGGCAGGCGCTGGCCTTCGACCATGCCAGTTATCTGGGCGACGTGGGCCTTTCGGTTCCGGCGGGGGAGCAGGACCGCACGCCGCTGGAAAAGATCTGGTCGCGCCCGACCGCCGAGGTCAACGGCATGTGGGGCGGCTACAATGGTGCGGGCTTCAAGACCGTCCTGCCGTCGGAAGCCCATGCCAAGGTCTCGTTCCGCCTCGTCTCGCGCCAGGACCCCGAGAAGATCATCGCGTCCTTCAAGAAATGGGCCGAGGCGCAGATGCCCGCCGATTGCGAGATCGTCTGGGAGGGTGGCAGCGACGGCGCCCCGGCCTCGGTGATGGCGATCTCGGACCCCGCATTCGAGGCCGCGCGCGGTGCATTGTCCGAGGAATGGGGCCGGCCTGCCGCCTTCGTGGGCGCGGGCGGTTCGATCCCGGTGGCGGGCTATTTCAAGACCATCCTCGGGATGGACGCCATGCTGATCGGCTTTGGCCGCGACGACGACCAGATCCATTCCCCGAACGAGAAGTATGACCTTGAGTCGTTCCACAAGGGCATCCGGTCCTGGGCGCGCATCCTGGCGCGGATCGCATGACGGTTGAAGTTCGCGACGCAACCCCTTCGGATCAAGCCGCTTTCCTTGATCTCTGGAACGGCTATCTGGACTTTTATCGGGTCGATCTTGCGCCGGAGGTCACTGCTGCGACCTGGAGTCGTCTCATGGACCCCGCTGCA
>JAFLCY010000082.1 GCA_017303485.1 Rhodobacterales bacterium | reverse complement strand
CGGCGGCGGCCCCCCCGCCCGGTGACGGTGCGCGGGGCGGAAACCGCACTGGTCGCCCCGCCGGGACGGCTGCACGAGGCGCTCTCCGGCCTGCCGCTGGCCGCGCTGCGCCTGCCGCCGGATGTGATCGACCGGCTGATGCGGCTGGGCCTGCGCCAGGTGGGTGAGATCATGGGCCTGCCGCGCGCAGCACTTGCGCGCCGTTTCGGGGCCGACACGCTGCGCCGGCTGGATCAGGCGCTGGGGCTGGAGCCGGAACCCGTCAGCCCGGTCCGCCCGCCGATGCAGTTCGCGGTGCGGCTGACCCTGCCCGATCCCATCGGCCTGCTATCCGATGTCGAGGCCGCGCTCGACCGCCTGTTGCCGCCGTTCTGCGCCAAGCTGAAGGCCAGTGGCCGCGGGGTGCGGCGCGTGCTGTTCCAGGGCTTCCGGGCCGATGGCGGGGTCGCTTCGGTCGAGATCGGGCTGGCGCGGGCGTCGAACGAGCCCGACCGTATCCGCCCGCTGCTGCTGCTGAAGCTGGACCAGATCGACGCCGGTTTCGGGATCGACTGCCTGCGGCTGGAGGCGCTGGCCACCGAGGCGGTCAGCGCGTTGCAGCATCGCGGGCAGCTGGAGGTGACCGAACAGGCGCTGGCCGAGGCGCAGACCGGGGCCGGGCGGGTTCCGGCAGGCTCGGCGCAGGCGCTGGAGGATCTGATCGGCCGTCTGGGCGCAAGACTGGGGAGCGAGGCGGTGCTGCGGCTGCATCCGGCGGACAGCCATGTTCCGGCCAAGTCCGCAACCGTGCTGATGGCCGCCTGGAGCCAGCCGCATGAGGGCCCCTGGCCCGCCCCCTCGGCCCCGCGCCCGCTGGTGATGTTCCGCCCCGAGCCGGTCGAGGCGCCCGGGACGCCCGACCTGCCCGCCCGCTTCCGCTGGCGGCGGCGCGTCTTCACCGTGCGGATGGCGGCGGGGCCGGAACGGCTGCAACCGGAATGGTGGTTCGAGGACCCCGACTGGCGCAGCGGCACCCGCGACTACTGGCGGATCGAGGCGGAGGGCGGCGAGCGGCTCTGGCTGTTCTACGGGCGCGGCGGGGCGGTGACCGACCAGTGGTATTGCGAGGGGGTTTTCGCCTGACTGCGGGCACCCGCCCGGTGTTTTCGACAACAGCGTTTCCTGATGAAAACTTGCGGGGCAAGCGCATCCGTGGGAACCATCAGGCATGAAATCCCGCAGCCGCATCTCGGTCCAGCAGACGCAGCGCCTGGCGCTGACCACCGGGCTTGCGACCTCGATCCGCCTCCTGCGGGCCGATGCGGCGGGTCTCAGCCGCTATCTGGAGGAAGCGGCGGCAGAAAATCCGCAGATCATCCTGACCCGGCCGCAGGTGCAGGAATGGCTGCCGCGCTGGAAATCGGCCTTCGGCATGGACGGAGAGCGACCGGAACAGGAGGCGGGGGGACCGAGCCTCGTCTCGCACGTTCTCGGCATGATCGAGGCGCTGCGGCTGGACGCTGCCGAAACCCGCATCGCCATGGCGCTGGCGGAGGCGCTGGAACCGACCGGCTGGATCGGGCGGTCCCTGCAGGCGATTGCCGGGCAGCTTGGCGTTGGCGTCCCCGCGGTGGAAAGCGTGCTGCGCCGCTTGCAGGAGCGTGCAGAGCCGACCGGACTTTTCGCCCGCAACCTGGCCGAATGCCTGCGCCTGCAGGCGGCAGAGGCGGGCGAGCTGGACCGGGCGATGACCGCACTCCTGGACCGGCTGGACCTTCTGGCCAGGGGCGAGATCGAGCGCATCGCCCGCGAGGCCGGGCTGGACATGGCCGACCTGCGCCAGGCCTTCGGGCGGCTGCGGAGCTATGACCCGAAGCCCGGCACCGGCTTCGAGCCCTTCATCGCCCCGGTGCGCGAGCCCGACCTGATCGCCGAAAAGGGTGCGGCGGGCTGGATCGTCTCGCTCAACCGCTCGGCGCTGCCCACGGTTTCGGTGGCCGAGGGCCGGGCCGGGGGCCGGGCCGAGGCGCGGGCGCTGATCAAGATGATCGAAGGGCGGAATGCGACGCTTCTGTCAGTCGGGCAGTATGTCCTGCACCACCAGACGGCGGCGCTGGAAGCCGGGCCGGGCGCGCTTGTGCCGATGACGATGGCAGAGGTGGCGGCCGCGGTGGGCCTGCATGAAAGCACGATCAGCCGGGTCGTCGCGGGCACCTCGGTCGATACCCCGCGCGGGACGTGGTGGCTGAGGTCGCTGTTCACGAAAGCCGCGCGCGAAGGCGGGCTGGCGGCGGGCGCGCTGCGCGACCGGCTGGCAAGGCTGGTGGCCGACGAAGACCCCGATCACCCCCTGTCCGACGATGCCCTCGCTGCCGCCCTGGCCGAAGGCGGCGCGCCCATCGCACGGCGCACGGTCGCGAAATACCGCAGCATGCTGAACCTGCCCCCCGCGCATCGGCGCAGGCGGCGGCACTGATGTCGCTTCCGGGGCTGACAGCGGCGTGAACCTGCACTAGCTGGCGGGAAACTGGGTGGGTTCAGAGGCAGGCATGGCGATCTTTCTGGGTGTCGATACCGGGGGCACCTACACCGATGCGGTGATCCTGGACGAAGCGGCGAATGTCGTCCTGGGCAAGGCCAAGGCGCTGACCTCGCGCCACGACCTTGCGGTCGGGATCGGCGAGGCGGTCGATGCGGCGATTGCGGCGGCGGGGGTCAGTTCTTCCGACGTGGCGCTGGTCTCGCTGTCCACCACGCTGGCCACCAACGCACTGGTCGAGGGCCAGGGTGCCCGGGTGGCGCTGGTCTTCATCGGCTTCGACGACGCCGACCTTGGCCGCAGCGGGCTGACCGAGGCGCTGAAGGGCGATCCGGTGATCCGCCTGCCCGGCGGCCATACCCATGCCGGAACCGAGGTTGCGGCGCTGGACCTGGCGCTTCTGGAAATGATGGTGCGGGAACTGGGCGAGGAGGTCTCGGGCTTTGCCGTGGCCTCCCAGTTCGCCACCCGCAACCCCGCGCACGAGATCGCCGCGCGCGACCTGATCCGCCAGGTGACAGGCCGCCCAGTGACCTGTTCGCATGAGTTGTCGGCCAACCTGAACGGCCCGAAACGCGCCCTGACCGCGGTGCTGAACGCCCGGCTGATCGGCATGATCGACCGGCTGGTCGCGGCCTGCGAGCGGCATCTGGTGCAGGTCGGCATCGACGCCCCGTTGATGGTGGTGCGTGGCGATGGGGCGCTGATCAGCGCCGCCATGGTCCGAGAGCGCCCGATCGAAACCATCCTCTCCGGCCCCGCCGCCAGCATTGTCGGTGCGCGCTGGCTGACCGGGGCAACGGATGCGCTGGTCAGCGATATCGGCGGCACCACGACCGATGTGGCGCTCCTGCGCGACGGGTTGCCCGAAATCGACCCCGAGGGCGCCCGCGTCGGCGGCTTCCGCACCATGGTCGAGGCGGTGGCGATGCGCACCACCGGCCTTGGCGGCGACAGCGAGGTGCATCTGGTCACCGAAGGGCTGAAGGGCGGCCTTCGCCTTGGCCCCCGGCGGCTGATGCCGGTGTCGCTTCTGGCGGTGGATCACGGGCCGATGGTCCATGCCGCGCTGGATCGCTGGCTGTCGAGCGAGGCGGTGGGCGAGATGGACGGCCGCTTCGTCGTGCCGATGTCCGGCCAGCGCGGCGGGCTGAACGCCCGCGAACTGGCGGTGCTGGAGCGGATCACGCAGGCGATGCCGATGGCCTCTGCCCTGACCTCGCGGCTGGAGGTGGCGGCGCTGGAGCGTCTGGTCGCGCGCGGGCTGGTGATGATTTCGGGCGTGACGCCTTCGGACGCGTCGCATGTGCTGGGGCGGCTGGACGCTTGGGATGGTGCTGCGGCGGAAAAGGCGCTGCGCCTGATCGCCAAGCGCCGCACCGGGGCGGGGGAACGCTTCGCCAAGGGACCGGAGGTCTTTGCGCAGGGCGTGGTCGACCAGCTGACGCAGCAGACCGTCGATTGCCTTCTGGAAACCGCCTTCGGCGAGGACCGCGCCTTTGCCGAGGAAACCCCGGAAACCCTCGCCCGCCACGCGCTGACCAAAGCCGGTCTTGCCCAGCATCGGGGCGTCTTGGAGATCGACGTCAAGCTTGGCGTGCCGGTGATCGGTCTTGGTGCCTCGGCCCCCTCCTACTATGGCGCGGTGGGTGAGAGGCTGCATTGCCCGATGATCCTGCCGGAACATGCCGGGGTGGCGAATGCCATCGGCGCGGTGGCGGGCCAGGTCAGCCAGCGCGCGACCGGCACCGTCTCCTCGCCCGCCGAAGGCCGCTTCGTCGCGCATCTGGCCGAGGGGCTGCAAAGCTTTTCCAGCGCCGAGGCGGCCCTGGCGGTCCTTGAGGCGGCACTGGTCGCCGAAGCCTCCTCGCGGGCGAGGGAAGCCGGGGCGGTGGACCTGCGGGTCGCGGTCGACCGCGAGGTGAAGGAGGTCGAGATCGAGGGTCGCACGATGTTCATCGAGGCACGGGTGACCGCGACGGCTTCGGGCCGGCCACGGGTGGCGCATTAACGTCGCTCGTCGGCGACTTCGTCCCTCCTCGCTGCGGTCCCGTCCGACGAGAAGACGAAGTCGAACGAGGAGGCGGCATCAAGCCTGCCGATTCACCCTTGACCTCTGCCTGCCGCGCCCTTAATCCGCGCCGCAGTGGCTAGGTAGCTCAGCTGGTTAGAGCGCGCGACTCATAATCGCGAGGTCGAGGGTTCGAGTCCCTCCCTCGCCACCACTCCCCCGAACTTCCGTAAGACCAGACGGTGGCTGACAGCCGTCAGCCGGGCCATATCCGCGAAGCCGCACCAGGAGCTTCCGCTTCAGCGCCCGGCTGTTCGCCTCTGGCGGAGGCCGGACTTTGCGGCTAGCTGTCTCCACTTGATGCAGCGCAGGACTGAACCATCGGCTGTCGCCCTGACCCGTGCCCTGTCGCAGTGGACACGTCTCTGTCTCTGCATGCTGTCGGCTCTCCTCCTCGTCCTGTCGATCTCGGTTCCCGGACCGGATACGGCCGGGACCGGGCATTTCCTGGCTGCCCAGCAATCGGGCCAGCAGCCGGGCGTTCATGCACTGCAACCGACCCTTTCCGCGCTGCGGACCAAGCGTCCCCCGACGTTCGACGGCGACCCGCCCGCCCTCATACCCGCAGGCGCGGCGTCGGTCCCGGAACCAACCGTTTCGTCCACCACTCACTGGCCCGCCTGCGCAAACTGCCGCCCGCAGCCGGTCTTCGACGGCTGGGATGCCCGTGCCCCGCCCCGTCTCCTCCTCACCCGAATGACCTGAACCACCGTGTGCCTTGCAGGCATGCGGTCGCATGCCATTTATGAGGACACACCCATGGCCGAAGACACGACGGACGAAGGCAGCCCGCCGGAGGATGAGCCGCCGCCAAAGGAGCCCATCCTGCTCAACTGGCTGATCATGCTTGCCGGGCTTGCCGGGATCACTCTGGTCACCATCTGGCTGACCCGCTGACAGTGGGTTGACCCGGGCGTCGGTCGGTCCGCTGCGGCGAACCGGCCGACGTCACCCCTTGGCCCAGGGCCCGTGCGGCTGGTCCACACCATCAAGTCGCTTGAACCCGTGCAGGCCGAAGAAATCGCGCTGGCCCTGGATCATGTTCGCCGTACCGCGCGCGGTGCGCATCAGGTCGAACCATGCAAGGCCCGCCGACAGCGCCGGAAGCCCGAGGCCGTGCAGCGCCCCTGCCGACACCACCCGGCGCAGGGCGGGCAGCGTGCGGCGCAGGTGGTCCGCGAAGAACGGCGCCAGCATCAGGTTGCGCGCCGGGTCCTCTGACAGCGCCTCAGCCATGTCGTTCAGCATCGCCGAGCGGATGATGCAGCCCGCGCGCCAGACCCGCGCCACGCGCGGCATGTCGAGGGCCCAGCCGAACTCGCCCGCCGCCGCCGTCATCATCGCGAAGCCCTGCGCATAGCAGAGGATCTTGCCCGCGATCAGCGCCTGCTCCAGATCCTCCAGCGACACCTTGGCCCGCTCCGGGGCCGCGCCATACAGCGCCTCGCCCGCCGCCCGCTCGCTTTGCCGGGAGGAGACGTTACGCGCCATCACCGCCGCCTCGATTACCGGGATCGGGGTGCCGAGGTTCTGCGCCTCGATCGCCGTCCAGCGCCCGGTGCCCTTTTGCCCCGCCGCATCGACGATCATGTCGAGGAGCGGCCCGCCCTTCACCGGATCGACCGCCGCCGCCACCTCGGAGGAAATCTCGATCAGGTAGGACCGCAAGACGCCTTCGTTCCAGCGCGCGAAGACCGGGGCGATCTCGGCAGCACTCATCCCCAGACCGTCGCGCATCACGCCGTAAACCTCGGCGATCATCTGCATGTCGGCGTATTCGATGCCGTTGTGAACCGCCTTGACGAAATGCCCGGCCCCCGTCTCGCCCATATGGTCGGCGCAAGGGGTCCCGTCCTCGGCCTTGGCGGCAATCGCCCGAAAGACCGGCGCCATCCGTGCCCAGTCGTCCGCCGTGCCACCTGCCATGATCGCGGGACCGTGCCGCGCGCCCTCCTCGCCGCCCGAGACCCCGATGCCCATGAAGCGGAACGGCAGCCCTGCCGCCGCCCGCCGGTTGGTGTCGTGGAAATTCGCGTTGCCCGCGTCGATCACCAGATCGTCGGGCGCAAGATATGGCGTCAAGGCGGCAAGCATGTCGTCGACCGCCTTGCCCGCCGGGACCATCAGGATGATCGCGCGGGGCGGGGCCATCGCCTCGACCAGCCCGGCCAGCGTTTCGGTCGGGACGATCCTTGCGGCCAGTTCCCCGGCCCCGGCCTGAAACTCGGTCGTGACCGAAGCTGTCCGGTTCCAGACCGCGATCGGAAAGCCCTTCTCGGCGATGTTCAGCGCCAGCGCGGCCCCCATGGTGCCAAGGCCCACCAGTCCGACATTCGGTTTCTGCATCGCGATTCCCCCAACTGAGACGGCAAACTGTTTGCGCAAACAGACGCCCCCGGGCCAGCGCGGTCAAGCCGAAAGGGCGATGGGTGAGGCGACGCCCCGCGAGATCAGGGCAACCGACGACCGACAGGAGCCTGCATCACCAGACCTTTTGAACGGCGTTCTTCCTCTGGCTCAGGGCGCTGTGGGCGTGATACTCCGCCTGTCATGAAACGCATCATGATCCAGGGTGCCGGGTCGAATGTCGGCAAGTCACTGCTGGTGGCGGGCCTCTGCCGGCATTTCACCCGCCAGGGCCTGACAGTGCGTCCCTTCAAGCCGCAGAACATGTCGAACAACGCCGCCGTGGCGGAAGGTGGCGAGATCGGTCGCGCCCAGGCCCTGCAGGCCCGGGCCTGCGGGGTTGCCCCGCATGTCGACATGAACCCCGTGCTTCTGAAGCCCGAATCCGAAACCGGCGCGCAGGTCATCGTGCAGGGCAAGCGCCTGACCACCGTGAAGGCCCGCGACTATGCCGCGTTGAAGCCGCAACTGATGGCCCCGGTGCTGGACAGCTTTCGCCGGTTGCAGGCGCAGGCCGACCTTGTCATCGTCGAAGGCGCGGGCAGCCCGGCCGAGGTGAACCTGCGCGCGGGCGACATCGCCAACATGGGCTTTGCCCGCGCCGCCGATGTACCGGTGATCCTAACGGGGGATATCGACCGGGGCGGGGTCATCGCGCAACTGGTGGGCACGCAATCCGTGCTGGACCCCGGGGATGCCGCGATGATCAGGGGCTTCCTGATCAACAAGTTCCGCGGCGATCCCCGGCTGTTCGACGAGGGCTACCGCCTGATCGCCGACCGCACCGGCTGGCAGGGCCTTGGGGTCATCCCCTGGTTTGCCAACGCCCACCGCCTTCCGGCGGAAGACGCCGCCGACCTCGGCGGTACGCGCGGCAGCGGCCAGTTCCTCATCGCCGTACCCCACCTGAACCGCATCGCAAATTTCGACGACCTCGACCCGCTGGCTCAGGAACCCGGCGTCACGCTGAAGATCGTCAAGCCCGGCCAGCCCCTGCCGGTCGAGGCCGACCTGATCATCCTGCCCGGCAGCAAGGCCACCATCGCCGATCTCGCCCATTTCCGCGCTGAAGGTTGGGACATCGACCTTGCCGCAGCCCTGCGTCGGGGCGCGCGGGTGCTGGGCCTCTGCGGCGGCTACCAGATGCTCGGGCGCGAGATCGCCGACCCTGAAGGCATTGAGGGCAAACCGGGCTCGGTGCCCGGCCTTGGCCTTCTGGACCTTGTCACCACCATGACGCCGGACAAGCGGGTGACGGAGACCACGGCGCATCACCCTGCCTCGGGCACCGAAGTCAGGGGCTACGAGATCCATCTCGGCCAGACCACCGGCCCCGACCGCGCCCGCCCGCTGTTCACGGTGAACGGCCAGCCCGAAGGCGCGGTGCGAGCCGATGGCCTCGTCATGGGCAGCTACCTGCATGGCATGTTCAGCGCCGACCCCTTCCGCCGTGCTTTCCTGTCCAGCCTTGGAGCGACGCCGGGCAATGCCAGCTATGACCAGACCATCGAAGAGACGCTGGACGCGCTGGCCGACCATCTGGCGGCGCATGTCGACTGCGGGGCGCTGTTGAAGCTGGCGTAGGTCGGGCTTCAGCCCGACTCGCTGTGGCAATTTTCCCCAGATTCACAAAAATTCATAGATTCGCATTCAATTATGCCACAATCCAACCGCTTGTTCAGAATAATAAAACGTGGCGCTTTGTCCAGGCATGGGCCGGGAACGGATGCGCACAGGAAGGACTCGGATTTGAAAACGCTTCTCCTCACTGCAGCCGCCGCGCTGCTGATCGCCCCGACCGCCCAGGCCCAGGACGGGCTGTATTTCGGGGCCGGTATTGCCGCCATCAAAGCCACCTCTGCCCCGGAGACGCCATGGGGCGGTTACGATGTCAGCGGCAATGACGCCGGCCTCGCGCTGACGCTCGGCTACCGCTTTTCGGCAAATGGCAACCTGAGCTACGGCATCGAAGCCAACCTCGACCTGACCGGCGGCAAGCGGATGGACCAGTCCTGCAGCAGCATCGGTCCGGCCTGGTGCGACGTCGACAGCACCCTGCGCCTGCGCGGCACGTTCTCGACCGCGGTCGGGGGCGGGGACCTCACGGTCTCGCTCGGCGCGGTGATGATCAAGGGGATCGCCGAGGATGGCCCCGGCTTCTTTGTCGATGCCACCGGACGCGGGGCTTCTCTTGGTCTTGCCTGGCAGGGCAAGGGTGGCATGCCGCTGCGCTACGACCTGAACGTCGACCGGATCATCAGCGACGACACGGCGAACTACGACCGCTCGCTGAATGTGATCGGCCTGCGCGTCTCGTACATGTTCTGACCGAACTTCCCGGAGGGTGGGCAATCTTGCCCACCCTGCAAGCCTGACAGATTCCCAACATCCGGGCCAAGCATTGATTTTCCTTAGATAACTGGCGTTTCCCGCTGCGCTTGGGCTCACCTGCCGGCACAGTCCTCGATCGTCTCTGCCAGCCCCCGCAGCAGCGCCGCATAGGCCTCCGGTCCCGGCTCCAGCGTGGATCCCACCGGGTCCAATGCGCCGCCGAGCCTGACCCCTGTGCCTTCGGCAAGCTGTTCCATCAAAGCCGGGTCGTGCTGGACTTCAGGGAAGAGGCAGACCACGCCCCTCGCCTCAAGCTCCGCCCGCAGTCCCACCAGATGCGCTGCGCCGGGGGTGGAGGCATCCCCAACGGCGATGCTGCCGACGAAATCCAGCCCGTAGTGATCGCCGAAATAGCCGAAGGCGTCATGAAAGGTGATCATCGGCTTGCCCTTCACCGGCGCCAGCAGCCCCGCAAGCTCGGTATCCAGCGCGGCCAGTTCCTGCTCCGCCGCCGTGGCATTGGCGGCGTAGACGGCAGCGTTCTCCGGGTCGAGCCGCCCAAGCTCTGCCGCGATCAGCCCCAGCCAGACCTGCGCGTTGCCGGGGTCGAGCCAGGCATGCGGGTCCTCGGCCCCGTGGTCATGCCCCTCGTCATGCTCCTCCGCATGGCCGTCATAGTCCCGCCGTACCGTCCCCTCGGCATCCAGCAGCGCCAAGCTTGCCGCCCCCTCCGCGCGCGTCTCCAGCGCGTTTTCCAGCCAGGGCGTCAGCTCCGGCCCGATCCAGACCACCAGCCCGGCATCGGCGACCGCGCCGGCCTGGCTGGGCCGAAGCTGGAAGTCATGCTCATCCGCCCCCTTGGCCAGCAAAAGCTCCGGCTGGCCCAGCTCGCCCATCACCTGCGCAACCAGCGCATGGACCGGGGGAATGTCGGTCACGACCAAGGGCACCTCGGCCAGGGCGGGGCTGGCGGTCAGAAGGAGGGTAATGATATAACGCATCGCTGGGTCCTTTTCTTCGCGACCCGATCTATGTATGTAATATCATAACACGTCAACCCTCCGCGATTCCCCATGACCCACTCCGACGCCACCCCTCCCGATCTGGCCTTCGCCCGGCATGACCACGCCCATTGCGCCCATGACGCCCTGAGCCGCGCCGAGGCGTTGACCAAGGCCAGCGGCGCGCGGATGACTCCGGTGCGTCGCCGGGTGCTGGAGATCCTCTTGGAAGAACACAAGGCGCTTGGGGCCTATGACGTGCTGGCGCGGCTTGCGACCGAAGGCTTCGGCAACCAGCCCCCTGTCGCCTATCGCGCGCTGGAATTCCTGGTGGATCAGGGGCTTGCGCACCGCATCCAGCGGCTGAACGCCTTCACCGCCTGCGTCCATCCGGGCGAGGATCACGCCCCCGCCTTCCTGATTTGCCGCACCTGCCACATGATCGCCGAGGCCGGGGCCACCGCCGCCCGCGCCTCGCTTGACGCTGAGGCCGCCCGCGCCGGATTCCAGGTCGAACGCTCGACCATCGAGGCGCTTGGCCTCTGCCCGAACTGCCGGGGGTCGGCATGAGCCTCATCGCTGCCGAGCATATCTGCGTCCGTTTCGGCGCGGAGGAAGTGCTGCATGACATCAGCCTAAGCGTCGAACCCGGCGAGATCGTGACGATCCTCGGCCCCAACGGCTCGGGGAAATCCACCCTTCTGCGCGCGCTTCTGGGCATTGTCCCGGCGGCGGAGGGCCGGATCACCCGGGCTCAGGGCCTGCGGATCGGCTATGTCCCGCAGAAGCTGACCATCGACCGCACCATGCCGATCACCGTCCGCCGCTTCCTGTCGCTGCCCGCGCGCGTCAGCGATGCGCAGGCCGAAGAGGCGCTCGCCCGTGTCGGGATGGCCGGTCAGGGGGGCGAGCAGACGACCACGCTTTCGGGCGGCCAGTTGCAGCGCGTGCTTCTGGCCCGCGCGCTTCTGGGCCAGCCGCAGCTTCTGATGCTGGACGAGCCGACCTCCGGCCTCGACCAGCCCGGCGAAGCGGCCTTCTACCGGCTGATCGAGGAGGTCCGGGTCGAAACCGGTGCTGCGGTGCTGATGATCAGCCATGACCTGCATGTGGTGATGGCGGCCTCGGACCGGGTGATCTGCCTCAACGGCCATATCTGCTGCGAGGGAACGCCCCGCGTCGTCTCGAACGCGCCGGAATATCGGGCGCTGTTCGGGCTTGGCACCCAGGGCGCGCTGGCGCTGTACCAGCACGAACACGACCACTCGCACGAGGCAGGTCCGCATCACCACCACGGCCACGACCACGCATATGGGCACGACCATGCTTGACGATTTCCTGGTCCGCGCGGGCCTTGCCGCCGTTGGCCTCTCGCTGGCCACCGGCCCACTCGGGTCTTTCGTGGTCTGGCGCCGGATGGCCTATTTCGGCGACGCCACCGCCCATGCCGCCGTCCTTGGCGTGGCGCTGGCGCTGGCGACCGACCTGCCGATCGGGCTGGGCACCCTGACCGTGGCGCTTGCCATGGCCGTCACCGTTGCGGGCCTGTCGGCGCGCGGCTGGGCGATGGATACCACGCTGGGCGTGCTAGCGCATTCCGCGCTGGCCTTCGGCCTGGTCGCCGTCAGCTTCTTCCCCACGGTCCGCACCGACCTTTCGGCCTATCTCTTTGGCGATATCCTTGCCGTCAGCCGGGGCGACCTTGCGCTTGTCTGGGGTGGCGCGATTGCGGTGCTGGTCCTTCTCGCCTGGCGCTGGCAGGCGCTTCTGACCGCCACTGTCAGCGAAGACCTCGCCCATGCCGCCGGGATCCGCCCCGACCGCGAGCGGCTGGTGCTGGTCCTTGCCCTTGCCCTCGTCGTCGCCGTGGCGCTGAAGATCGTCGGCGCGCTTCTGATCGCCGCTATGCTGATCATCCCCGCCGCCGCCGCCCGCAGCTTTGCCCGCACGCCCGAGGCGATGGCGGCGCTTGCCATCGCCATCGGCGCGCTTTCGGGGATCGGTGGGCTTGGCCTGTCGCTCTGGCAGGACACGCCGACCGGGCCGTCGATCATCGTGGTCGCGGCGGGACTTTTCGCACTGGCCTCGCTCAGGCGACAAAGTTGACTGACCTCCCGCACTTTGCCCGAAGCTTGCCAAAATTGGCCGGTATCACCGGTTGAAGACAACGCCAGGACCTGACCCGTGTTTCGACTGATCGGATTTCTTTTCATGTTCGCCCTCACTGCCGGGGGCTACATGTTCGTGGACTACAAGATGTCCGCCCGCTGGTCCGGGCGTGAGGATGCCGAGGGGCTGACCTTCACCGAATATCTCAGCGGCCTTTCGGGTCGTCTGGCCGGTCTGGGCGGTGGCGCCTCGGCCAACGGGATGCCGACCAAACTGGCCGACATGCTGCCGAAACCGCCCGATGGCTGGACAATGCGTCCGGTGGAGCCCGGGGATATCGACGGATTCCTGCCGAAGAACACGAAGAACGCCGACAAGGATGCGCTTGCCACGCTGAAGAAGATGGCGGACGGCGATGGCGGCAAGGGGGCCGAGGTCGCGGCCGTGACCTACGAAAAGGGCGACCGCAAGCTCATCATCAAGGCGATCCGCTACCCGAACATCATCTTCACCAGCTTCATGGCAATGCAGCAGCGGATGGAGCTGCAGATGATGACCGCCGAATTCCGCGGCACCGAATTTGCCACCGTGCGCGGTCTTGACGTGACCGAGGATCTGTTGCCCGACGGGTTCCGCGGCCGCTATTTCTTTGCCGATGTGGGTGCGCAGATCCACCTGCGGGTGCTGGCACCGAAGCGCATGTCGGACGAAGACCTGGTCCCCTTCCTTGAGACCCTGCATGTCAAGGCGATGAACGCGGGCGTGATCGACAAGGTCGAGGGGCTGGGCGACGTGCCGGTCATCGTACTGGCATCGGCCCTGGGCGACAGCGAACGCGACGCCTATCTGGCTGACGTCGCCTCACGCGAGGCGGACGAAGCCGCCCGGGTCGAGGCCGAAGCCGCCAAGGCCGAGTCCGCGCAGGAAGAGGCGGCACCGGCCGAAAGCGCTGGCGGAGGCTTCCTCAGCAGGCTTTTCGGCGGCGGAGATGAGCCCGCCGACACGGCTGAGGCCGCGACAGAACCCACGAAGGCCGGCTGCAAGACCGGCAAGGACGGGGTCAAGCGCTGCACGGTCGGAAGCGCAGGCAGCGACTGATCTAGAATGTCAGCCCGGAGAAGCGTGACGGGTTCTGCGGCACGCCCGGCAGGACGCAGAGCATTTCGTAAAGGTAGTTCGCCGCGATCAGCGCGGTGTTGCCGCTCGGGTCATAGGGTGGCGACACCTCGACCAGATCGCAGCCCACCAGGTTCAGCCCGGCGCAGCCCCGGATGATCTCCAGCCCCTGCCAGGTTGACAACCCGCCGGGCTCGACCGTCCCGGTGCCGGGCGCGAAGGCCGAATCCAGGCTGTCGATGTCATAGGTCAGATAGGCCGGCGCATCGCCGATCCTCTCGCGCACGATCTTCATCAAAGGGGTCAAGGACTTGTGCCAGCATTCCTCGGCCTGAACCACCGTCCAGCCCTTGTCACGGCCCCAGTTGAAATCGTCCGCCGCATAGCCGGTGGCGCGCAGCCCGATCTGGAACACCTTGTCGTTCAGCAGGCAGCCATCCTCCCAGGCGCGACGGAAGGGGCAGCCGTGGGCGACTTTCTCGCCGAACATGGTGTCGTTGATATCGGCATGGGCGTCGATGTGGATCAGCGCGACCGGCCCGTGCTTTTCCTTGATCGCGCGCAGGATCGGCCAGGTGAGGGTGTGATCTCCGCCGAGGGTCAGGGGGATCACGCCATGCGACAGCACCTCGCGGTAGTGGGCGGTGATGATGTCGACGGACTTCTTCAGGTCGAAGGTGTTGATCGCCACATCGCCGAGGTCCGCGACCTGCAAGTGGTCGAAGGGCGCGGCGCCGGTCGCCATGTTGTAGGGCCGGATCATCCGGCTTTCATCGCGGATCTGCCGCGGTCCCAGCCGCGTGCCCGGACGGTTCGAGGTGCCGTGATCCATCGGGATGCCGATGAACGCCGCATCCAGCCCCTTGGCACTGGTCGCCGCAGGCAGGCGCATCATCGTTGCCGGTCCGCCGAAGCGCGGCATGTCGTTGCCGCCGAGGGGTTGGTTGAAACGGGTCATCGGAAAGCCTTCCTCATGGTCCACGCCAACCTTGCTCAGATCGGACGGAACGACAAGAGACCCCTCCTCGTTCGCCTGCGGCTTCTCGTCGGCGGCACCCGGCGAGGAGGAGACAAAGTCGAATGACGAGCCGCCGTTCAGCGCGCCAGAACCCGGTCCAGCACCGCGCCGACCTCTGCCCCCTCGCTGATCTGCGGCAGGCTCGGCGTCAGCCCGTCCGCCGCCTCTTTCCGCGCCACATCCTCCGTCGCCACGGAAAACGCCTTGCGCGGGTCCGGCTCGGCCCTGAGCGCACGCTCGAAGAACGACTCGCCGAACTCGGTCCACACCGCCCCGTCGCGGCATCCGAACGACGTCCGGTCGCCGCGCGCCGCGGTGATGATCAGCCGGTCCGGCGCGGCGATATCGTCGATGAACGACCCCGAATGGCAGGCCGACAGCACGATCACCGCCGGGCCGATGCCACTGGCGTCCAGCATCTGCGCGAATTCCGCGGCGGTCAGGTCGCTGGTCCCCGCCTCCGGGAAATCCAGCGAAAACACATCCTTGTTGCCATGCGAGGTCAGGAACAGGAAGGCCAGGTCCTCCGGCCCCTGCCGCCGGCCGATCTCCTGCAACGCCCGGGCAAGATTGGCCCGGTTCGCCATCGGATAGCGCATCGGGTCATCCTCGCTATTGGCCAGCTTCAGCACCCGTGCGCCCGAGCCGTACTGCGCGTCAAGGATGGCCGCGACATTGTCGACCTCGGACAGGAAGACCGACTGCCAGGACGTGCCGCCAAGGGCGAGCGCGAAAACCTCCAGCTCTCCGGGCACCTGCGGGGCAAGTGCGGCTACCTGCGCGTCCATCAGCCGACCTTGTGCGGCATAGAGCGCCTCGACATCGACCGGGATATAGCTGTCGTCCCAACTCGTCTCCGGGAAGACGTAAAGCTCGTCCACGCTGAACCAGCGCAGCGCGACCTCCTTGGTGGCAAGGAACACCACCGCGATCACCAGCCCCGCCCGCAGCCA
Source organism: Rhodobacterales bacterium (assembly GCA_017303485.1). GTDB lineage: Bacteria > Pseudomonadota > Alphaproteobacteria > Rhodobacterales > Rhodobacteraceae > Tabrizicola. The sequence continues at coordinate 3,667 of JAFLCY010000082.1, read as the reverse complement.
CTGCCGCAAGGGCGCGCGCAGCAGCCAGACCAGAAGCGCGATCTGCAGCAGTTGCGACACCACCCGCACAACCGCCACGCGCGCTGGCGTCTCGAACAGGTGCGGCATCTCGCGGAACAGGGTCCAGAGCGCCAGGTTCAGCACCGCCACCAGGAGGAACAGCAGCGTCACGGAGCGCGCCAGCAGGTCCATGCGCCGGACCAGCGCCAGCCCGATGACCAGCCCGGCCACCACCACCGCGCTTTGCGCCACCGCGACCTGCACGCCCCAGAGCGACAACTCGCCCCCCGGGCCAAAGGCGCCCACCTGCCCTGCGATCTCGGCCAGCCAGGCGACGGCAATCGCCGCCAGCGCTACCAGCGCAGGGCGGCCCGGGATGCGCCCGGGCTGGTCGGTCATGGTCATGCTCTCATTCCTTTTTGCCCCATGAACCGCAGAATCCGGGCAAGACTGCGGCGGCATGTCGCGAATGTCGTTTTCTGACGCCAAAGGTCGGGTGGACTTGTCCGCATTCCCCCGCCTCTGTCAGATAGGGGCAAACCTATTGCGGGAGTCCCATCCATGAAAACCCATGTCAAAGCCCTCGTCGTCGGCGGTGGCGCAGTCGGCACCGGGATCGCCTATCACCTCGCCAAGGCCGGGTGGGATACCATGCTGGTCGAGCGCGACGAGCTGACCTCGGGCTCGACCTGGCACGCCGCCGGTCTGCTGCCGCTGTTCAACATGTCTTACGCGACCACCCATATCCACAAGTACTCGGTCGACTTCTACAAGGGGCTGGAGGCCGAGACCGGCCTGAACGCGGGCTTCTATGTCGTCGGCAACCTGCGGATGGCCCAACACCAGCAGCGCATGGACGAGTACATGCTGTATTCCTCCGTCGCCGAAACAGCCGGGGTCTACCACGAGTTCCTGAAACCGGGTGAGATCAAGGACCGCTGGCCCCTCGTGCGCACCGAGGACCTGATCGGCGCGCTCTACCATCCGCAGGACGGCTACATCAACCCGGCCGACGTCACGCAGGCCATGGCCAAGGGCGCGCGGCAGCTTGGTGCCACCATCGAGCGCAAGGTCCAGGTCGACGGCTACCGCTGGACCGGCTCGGAATGGATCGTCTCCTGCACAAGGCTGGAGGAGAAGGGCGGCAACCTCGTCGCCAGCGACGACAAGTTCGAGATCACCGCGGAGCATGTCGTCACCGCCACCGGCAACCACGCGCAGCGCACCGCGCGGCTTCTGGGGATCAAGACCCCCGCCGTCGTCGTCGAACACCAGTATGTCGTGACCGAGCCCGACCCGGCGCTGGTCGAATGGCGCAAGACCAACCCGCAGCACCCGGTTCTGCGCGACGCCGACGCCAAGTGGTATGTCCGCGAGGAACGCGGCGGCTGGATCCTCGGCCCCTACGAAAAGGGCGCCCCGGCCCGCTTCCAGTACGGCGTCCCCGACAGCTTCCGCGCCGACCTCTTCCCGCTCGACCTCGAACGGATCGAGCAGGAATACATGTCCTTCATCCACCGGATCCCGTCGTCCGAGACCGTGGGCCTCAAGGACGATTACAACGGCCCGATCTGCTATACCCCCGACGGCAACCCGCTGGTCGGCCCCGCGCCCGGCCTGCGCAACATGTGGCTGGCGGAGGGCTTCTCCTTCGGCATCACCGCCGCCGGCGGCACGGGCCATTACCTTGCGCAACTGATGACGCAAGGCGAGGCGGAAATCGACATGGCCTCGCTCGACCCCAAGCGCTTCGGCGGCTGGATGACGACCGAATACGCCTCACGCAAGAACGAGGAATGCTACGACCACGTCTTCATCCTGCACCACCCGGATGAGGAACGCGAAGCCTGCCGCCCCTTGCGCACCGCCCCCGCCTATGACCGCCAGAAAGAAATGGGCGCGCAGTTCGGCCAGGTGAACGGCTGGGAGCGCCCGAACTACTACGGCCCGAAGGATGCCCCCGCCGACTTCGACCACAACTCCCGCGCCTTCCGCCGGGGCGGCTGGTGGCAATACGCCAAGGCCGAAGCCGAAGCGGTGCGCAACACGGTCGGCGTAATCGACGCCAGCGCCTTCACCAAGCACCAGTTGCGCGGGCCGGGGGCGACGGCCTTCCTCGACCACTTCACCTGCAACAAGCTGCCGAACGTGGGCCGGATCAACCTGACCTATGCCCTGACCGACCACGGCACCACCCGCACCGAATACACCATCGTCCGGTTGAAGCAGGACGAATACTACCTGATTTCGGCGGGTGCATGGACGGCCTACGACTATGATTTCCTGCAGAAATGCGCGGATGACTGGATGGCACAGGGTGGCGGCCATATCGACATCCACGACATCACGACGCAATGGGGCGTCTTCGCACTGGCCGGTCCGAACGCCCGGGCGCTGCTGAAAGACATCGTCAAGGACGCCGATCCCGACACCGTGCTGGGCAACAAGCGGTTCCCCTGGCTCTCCTACCGCGATATCGAATTGGGCATGTGCCCGGTCCGCGCCATCCGCGTCGCCTATACGGGTGAGCTTGGCTGGGAACTGCACTACCCGATCGAATTTGGCCGCTATCTCTGGGACCTCCTGTGGTCGGTCGGCGAAAAGCACGGTCTCAAAGGCGTCGGCGCGCGTGCCCAGAACTGGCTGCGGCAGGAAAAATCCTACCGCGCCTTCGGCAACGAACTGGGCCGCGACGCGACCCCGCTTGAGGCCGCACTCGACCGCTTTGTCGACCTGACGAAGGACTTCCGCGGCAAGCAGAAGATGCTCGACACCGGCATCCGCTCGAAATGCGTCACGCTTCTGATCGACGGCCCCGCCGATGCCGATCCCTGGGGCAAGGAAGCCATCCTGAATGACGGCGTGGGGGTCGGTCGCCTGACCTCCGGCGGCTATTCCGTGGCCTTCGGCAAGCAGATCGGCATGGGCTATGTCCCTGCCGCACTGGCGGAGCCGGGGACAAAGCTGAAGGTCAAGATGCTGCTGAAGGAATGGGATGCCGTCGTGACCGAGGACAGCCCCTTCGACCCCTCGAACGCCCGCATCCGCATCGACGGGTAAGCAACGGCCTGGTTGCCGCAGAAGCCTGGGGGGCGGGATCGGACCCGCCCCGCAACGCCCGCAATTCTCCCGACCGTCTCGTAACAGTTGATCTGATCCCAGGGCCGGCCATCTTGACCCTGCCCCCATGCGCCTCCATGTGACTGTTCAGCCAAAGGAGCGTGGGATGTCCTCGGACGAACGCAGGTTTCAACGACAGTTCGACGTCATCGGGCGGCTGATCCCGCCGCTGCGCGGCCCGATGTCCACCCTGCGCCGGGACAGCTGGTTCCCGGTCCGCTTCCCGCTTGCGCTGCTGCTGATCGCGGGCGGGGTGTTCTCCTTCCTGCCCTTGCTCGGCATCTGGATGCTGCCGCTCGGACTTCTGTTGCTGGCTGTAGACCTGCCCATCCTGCGCGGACCGATCTCGGCGATGATCATCCGGGGACGCCGCATGGGGCGCCGGCTTCTCATCCGCTGGCAGCACTGGCGGCGCGGCGACTAGGGCACGTACCCAATAGGGGATTCCTGTTTGGGCGAAGGCGTGATTCACTCTTGTCGTGAGGCGGGAGGGAAAGATGGCACGCTATGATCTGAGCGATGAGGAGTGGCAGGTGGTTGAGCCGCT
>JAFLCY010000008.1 GCA_017303485.1 Rhodobacterales bacterium | reverse complement strand
AACCGGTGCCCGCCCGCCCGGGGCGGCGGGGTCGGGCCTGCCCGCGCCGAACTGCGCTTCCAGCCGCCGCGCGCCCATCCGGCGCAGGGCGAGGAGAAGCTGGAACGGGCAGGTCATGTCGATGCCCATTCCTGCAAGGCCATCCAGCGTGGCGGCGGCGAAGGCCTTTCCGCCGGTCACGATCCTCTCGGCCATCGCGTCGACCGGGGCCGGGTCGACAAGCGGCAGCCAGCCCGGCGCAAGTTCGGCCATCCGTCCGGCGAAGAGTTGCGCCTCGATGACTTCGTCGATTTCGGGGATGCGGTCGTTCTCGGTCACCGGCACAGCGTTGATCGCATGACCGGTGGGCTGGAGGATCTGCCCGGCCGCATCGACCAGCAGGTAGTTGGACAGGCTGGCGAAATTGGCGGCCGGGCGGCCACGATAGGAGGTCGTGTTGCCATAGATCATCGTCCCCGGCGCGGCCCCGACCAGGGCCAGGGCGCGCTGGAAGGCCAGGCGGGACATGGGGTCAGAAAAGTGGTGGCCGTAGCAATGGCCGACCGGCGGGCCGATCAGGGTGGTGACGATGTGGCGTTCCAGGAGCACCATGCCAAGGCAGGAGGCAAGGTCGGTGAACTGCGCGGCGAAGCCGTCATCCAGGTTCGACTGCACCAGCACCGGCACCGGCTGCGCCGCGATCAGGCCCAGGGCGCGGACGGTCTGGGCGGTGGCTTCGATGTCGTCGTCATGGCCGGGAATGCGGAAGGTGAAGTACTGACCCAGGTTGCCGATCGCCGTGCTGCCCGCGGCAAGGGCGGCCTGGGTGTTCTCGACCGCCGCCGGAAAACCCAGCACGAAATCGCCGAAATGCGGGGCGACGGGGGCGGCTTCGGTCAGGCGGACGAAATCCTCGATCCCGGGCAGGATCATCCCGGTCCCGCGCTCGGCCTTGGACCTTTGGGCGCGGGGCAGGGCCATCGACCAGTCGAGGCAGAGACCGTAGCGGTCGACCGTTACGCCCTCGGCGGAACAGGTCTCCCAGATCTCGGCATAGGCGCGTCGGCTTTTGCCGGGGTCGCGATAGCCTATCTGGGCATGCTGCATCACGCGGGCATTGGCCATCTGGACAAGCTTGAAGTCGTATTCGCTGGCCGCGCCGACATGGCGCAGGAAGGCCGAAGGACCAAGCGTCCAGTCCCGCGCCAGCGCGCGGCCCTCGGCCACGAGGTCGGCGCCGGAGCGCAGGTCGGGCTCGGGCAGGAGAGACATCACGCCGACGACACCCGCGCCAGCACCGTGTCGAGCGCCGTGGTCAGGGCGGCGGTTCCCCCCTTGGCGGCGAAGTCGCGGAAGATCTGTTCGTTCAGCCCGCCCTTGGTGGAATGCTCCTCACGCAGGGTGGCGAAGCTGGCGGGGCTGGTTACGGCGACCTTGCCGAGATTGGCGAAGAGCCCGGCCAGATAGGTGCGCGCGGCGGCCTCGTTCAACCCTTGCGCCACAAGCCAGCCCTGCGCGGCCTCAAGGATGCCGAAATAGCTGCCCATCAGCGCCGAACCTACGGCCAGCAGGTCGAACTCGGCTATGGTCCGGCAGGAAACGGCGGTGCCAAGCCGGTCGAACAACGCCGCCACTTCGGGGTCGGGCGGGAAGATCGGGGTCACGCAACTGCGGTCGGCGACAGAGGGCAGGGGAACGGCGCGGATGATCGGAAGATCAAGGCCGATCCAGTCGCGCAGCGTCTCGATCTGGGTGGCGGCGATCAGGCTGACGATCTTCTGCCCGGCGCGAAAGCGCAGGGGGCGGATGACCGCCTCGGCCACCTGCGGACGGACAGAGAGGATCAGGGTTTCGCTGGCATCGACCACCGCCTGATTGTCCGCTGCCACCCAGACACCGGGAAAGCGCCGTGCCAGATCGGCAGCGATATCGGCGCCGCGCGGCGAGATGACGATGTTTTCGCCCCGCAGACCCTCGACCATGGCTGCCGCGATGGTTCCGGTGCCGATGAAGCCCAGAGTCATGTCCGCATCCTTCCGCCCGTGGTCAGGCGCGATTCTGCCCGCTCGCCGCGTGGCGCGAAACAAAGAAATACCGTGGACCCGCAAGTATTTCTTTTCGATTCCACCGGATCAGACGCGTTCCAGCGCGAGGGCGATCCCCTGCCCGACCCCGATGCACATCGTCGACAGCGAGCGCCGCCCGCCGGTCTCGGCCAGTTGCAGGGCTGCCGTCCCGGTGATGCGGGCGCCCGACATGCCAAGCGGATGGCCAAGCGCGATGGCGCCGCCGTTGGGGTTCACCCTTGGGTCGTCGTCCGCGATCCCCAGAAGGCGCAGGGTGGCAAGGCCCTGGGCGGCGAAGGCCTCGTTAAGCTCGATGACGTCGAGGTCGGCCACGGCCAGACCCAGACGGGCAAGGAGTTTCTGGCTGGCGGGCGCGGGGCCGATGCCCATGACCCGGGGCGCGACGCCCGCCGTCGCCCCGCCCAGAACCCGGGCAATCGGCTCCAGACCGTAGCGCCGCGCCGCTGCGGCCGAGGCGAGGACCAGCGCCGCCGCGCCGTCGTTCACGCCGCTGGCGTTGCCGGCCGTCACCGTGCCGCCCTTGCGAAAGGGCGTGGGCAACCGGGCCAGCGCCTCGATCGTGGTGGCGCGGGGGTGTTCGTCACGGTCCACGACCAGGGGGTCGCCCTTGCGTTGTGGAATGCTCACCGACGCGATCTCGCGTGCGAACCGTCCGTTTGCCTGCGCTGCGCTGGCCCGGGCCTGCGACCGCAGGGCAAAGGCGTCCTGATCCTCGCGGCTGACATGGTAGTCCTCGGCCACGTTTTCCGCCGTCTCGGGCATGGACTCGACGCCATAGGCTGCCTTCATCGCCGGATTGACGAAGCGCCAGCCGATCGTGGTGTCGTGGATCTCGGCCGCGCGGGAAAAGGCGCTCTCGGCCTTGGGCATCACGAAGGGGGCCCGCGACATGCTTTCGACGCCGCCCGCGATCACCAGCTCGGCCTCGCCCGTGGCAATCTGGCGGGCGGCGGCCAGCACCGCGTCCATGCCAGACCCGCAGAGCCGGTTGATCGTGGTGCCGGGCACTTCGACCGGAAGTCCCGCCAGCAGCGCTGACATGCGCGCGACGTTGCGGTTGTCCTCGCCCGCCTGGTTGGCGCAGCCGAAGATCACGTCATCCACGGCCGCCCAGTCGACACCCGGGTTCCGCGCCATCAGAGCGCGCAGCGGCACCGCGCCCAGATCGTCGGCCCGGACCATGGCAAGCGAGCCGCCGAAGCGGCCGATGGGGGTGCGGATGTAGTCGCAGATGAAGACGTCGGTCATGTCAGATCTCGGGAACCACTAGGTCGCCGACGGGGCCGGCAAGGTGAAGTTTCGCGCCGGTCAGCGCCTGAAGCTGGTCAAGGCTGACCGAAGCCAGCTTTTCGCGCAGGACGAACTGGCGGTCCTGAATGTCGATCACGGCGAGGCTGGTGTAAACCCGCGTCACGCAGCCCACCCCGGTCAGGGGCAAGGTGCAGCGCTCCAGAAGCTTTGGCTTGCCGTCCCGGGTGACATGGTCGGTCATCACGGCAACCTGCTTTGCGCCGTGTACCAGATCCATCGCCCCGCCCACGGCGGGCACGCCTTTCGGTCCGGTGGACCAGTTCGCCAGATCGCCGGTCTCTGCAACCTCGTAGGCGCCAAGGATCGCCACGTCCAGATGCCCGCCGCGCACCATGGCGAAGCTGTCGGCGTGGTGGAAGAAGGCGGTACCCGGCTTGATCGTCACCGCCTTCTTGCCCGCGTTGATCAGGTCCCAGTCCTCGGCCCCGGGGGCCGGGGCCTCGCCAAAGCCGAGAATTCCGTTCTCGGTGTGGAAGACCGCCTCGCGCCCCGGGGGCTGGAACCGGGCGACCATCTCGGGCAGGCCGATGCCCAGGTTGACATAGGCGCCATCGGCGATGTCCTGCGCCGCCCGCCAGGCCATCTGCGTCGGGGAAAGCTTCATGCCGCACCCATTGGATAGGCCGCTCCGGCCCGGTTGAGGTCTTCTTCCTGCACGGGGTCCGGCACCTCGACCACGGCCTGCACGAAGATGCCGGGCGTCACGACCGTCTCGGGGTCGATCGCGCCAGTCTCGACGATCCGGCTGACCTGGACGATGGTGCGGGCCGCGGCCATGCACATCAGAGGATTGAAGTTGCGCGCCGCCATCCGGTAGGTCAGGTTCCCCATCCGGTCGCCCAGATGCGCCTTGACCAGCGCGAAATCGGCCTTCAGCCAGCGTTCGCGGACATAGGGGCGGCCGTCGAATTCCTCGACCGGCTTGCCCTGCGCCAGATCGGTGCCAAAGCTGGTGGGGGTGTAGAAGGCCGGGATGCCCGCCCCCCCGGCGCGGATGCGTTCGGCCAGCGTGCCTTGCGGCACAAGCTCCAGCTCGATCTTCCCGGCCAGGTACATCTCGGTGAAGACGACCGGATCGGCCGAGCGCGGGAAGGAACAGATCAGCTTGGCCACCAGCCCCTGTTCGATCAGGGCGGCCAGACCGACATGGCCATTGCCGGCATTGTTGTTGATCACCGTCAGTCCGCGGGGATGCCCGGTGGCGCGGAAGCGGTCGATCAGGGCGTGGATCAACTCGATCGGCGCGCCCGAGCCGCCGAATCCGCCGATCATGACACTGGCGCCATCAGGGATGCCGGCGACGGCGGTTTTCAGGTCGGGAAGGCCTTTGTCCATGGCTGCCTCTACTTCAGGGCCACATAGGTGGCGGCGTCCAGTTGGGAGATGCGCACGGCGACACGCGACCGGGTGAGCGGTTCCAGATCGCTGCGGATCGCCTCGGCCAGCGCGACCAGCCGGTCACGGGTGCGCTCGACGCCGGGCAGGATCGACAGTTCGACATTGACCGGCGGCTGGTCGGGCAGGCCCAGGACCGGAAGCACAGCCAGTTGGCAGGCGGAGGGAGCGACGCCAAGGCGCTGGCACAAAAGGTCGCGCAGCGCAGGCAGGGCGGCGACCAGCCCGTCCCGGCAGGGCGCTAGCGTGGCTTCCTCGACATGGATCTTCAGGTTGGGCATCGGCTCTCTCCCCTTGGTCTTTCAACCCGGCAAAGGCGTGATCGGCAAGCAGTTTTGGTTGCATATTGATCTTTGTTCGGATTGCGCAGAAACTCGTTCACATGGCGAACAGAACCGATCTCATCGCCTCACTGGGTAAGGGCCTTCGGGTGCTGGAGAGCTTCGGCGCCGACCGTCCGCGCCAGTCGATCACCGATGTCGCAGCCATCACCGGGCTGGACCGCGCCACTGCCCGCAGGTGCCTGCTGACCCTGTCCGAGCTGGGATACGCCGACTATGACGGCAAGTTCTTCACCCTGACGCCGCGCGTCCTGCGGTTGGGCACCGGGGCACTGGCCGCGTTGCCCCTGCCGCAGATCGTGCAGCCCTGGCTTGACCAGTTGTCCGAACAGATCGGGCAGAGCTGCTCGGTCGCGATCCTGGACGAGATCGACATCCTCTATGTCGCCAGGGCGGCACAGCGGCGGGTGATGTCCATCGGGCTGATGCCGGGGTCGCGATTGCCCGCGCATTGCACATCATTGGGGCGGGTGCTGCTGGCCGCCCTGCCGGGGACGACCGCGCAAGAGATCGTCGAGCGGTCGAACCTGTCGCCGCGCACGGTGCATTCCCGCGTGACGGCAGAGGAGGTGCTGGCCGAGATCGCCCGGGTCCGCACCCAGGGCTGGGCGCTGGTCGATCAGGAGGTGGAACTGGGCCTGCGCTCGCTGGCGGTGCCGGTTCTCGACATGCGGGGCCGGGTGGTCGCCGCCCTGAACTGCGGCATGGCCGCTGTGCCCGCCGATCCGGCGGAGACCGTGGCCACAGTGCTGCCTGCCCTCTTGAAGGTGCAGGACGGGCTGCGCCGCGTCCTGCGCTGAGGGTCAGCCCGGCGTGTCGTACTGGTCGGCCTCGTAATTGTGCAGAAAGTCCTTCGGCAGTTCCGGGCCCCAGACATAGATGCCGTCCTCGGGCGGCTGGTCCTTGGCCTCCCAGTCGTGGTCCAGGCCGATATAGTCGATGTCGGCCGAATATTCCGACCACGACCCCCAGGGGTCCTGCATGTAGTGGAAGTAGTTCGACCCCAGCACATGCCGGCCAAGTCCCCAGCCCTTCTGGAACCCCCGGTCGGCCATCTGCATCGCGCCGAGGCCAATCCCGTTGATCGACCCCATGTCCCAGCTCAGATGGTGCAGCCCCGGCCTGCGGCCATTGGCCGTCACGAAGGCGATCATGTGGTGGTCGGAGCCATGGATGCCGTGCATGAAGGCGATGATGTCTCCGGTGCGGTCCGACAGCCGCATGCCCAGGACGCGGGCGTAGAACTCGATCGACTGCGGGACATTGGCCACGAACATCAGCATGTGGGCAAAGCGCAGCGGCCGCACCTCGGGCTTCTTCGCCCGGCCCCAGGACCCGATGGTGTTGCCGGGCTTCGAGCCGTCCATCGCCCCGAAATCGACCTTGGCATTGGGCGAGGTCTTTTCGGCGACCTTGATCTCGACCAGGAAATCGTTGGGGTCGCGGAACCAGATGCCGTTCGATTCAAATCCCGCCGGGGCGTCCATCAGGCGGATGCCCATGCCCTCGATCCGGCGCTTCATCGGCTCGAAATCCTCCTCGAAGGCCGCGAACGAGATTGCCGACATGCGCTTTTGCGGTCCTTCGCCGATCACGCCCCAGCGGTGATCGCTGCCAAAGGTGTAAAGCCCCAGCGTGTCGCCCTCTTCCCGAACGTCCAGCCCGAAGGCACGGTAGAAATTGTCGGCAACGGCCAGATCCGGGACGATCATCTTGAAGGTGGAGAGGGAATGCACGCCCAACTCGCCCGGGCGCTTGGTGATGCCGATCTTGCCGGTAATCGCTGTCATGATGCTCTCCTCTGGCAGCTTCCAGGGTCAGGCGTCGCGGACGGAGTTGGACAGAACCCCGATCCGGTCGATCTCCACTTCGCAGATGTCGCCCGGTTTCATCCACAGCGGAGGCTTGCGGGCATGGCCCACGCCCGAAGGCGTGCCGGTCACGATCACGTCGCCGGGGTTCAACGTCATCACCTCGGAGATGATCGCAATCAGCGTCGCCACCGGAAACACCATGTCGTCGATCAGCGTGTCCTGCACGACCTGCCCGTTCAGCCTGGTCTGCAGGCGCAGGCCGATGCAGCCGGGCGGCAGGGCATCGGCGGTAACGAAGACCGGGCCGAAGGCGCCGGTGCCGTCGAAATTCTTGCCCGGCGTCCATTGCGGCGTGCGGCGCTGGTAGTCGCGAAGCGAGCCATCGTTGAAGATCGAATATCCGGCGACATGGTCCAGCGCCCGCTCGACCGGCACGTCGCGCGCGGTCTTGCCGATAACGGCGACAAGTTCGCCCTCATAGTCGAACTTCTCGGACTGCCGGGGCCGGACCAGTGCATCGCCGTGCCCGATCAGCGATGAGGAAAAGCGTGCGAACAGCGTCGGATAATCCGGCTGCTCATAGGGTCCCTCGGCGGTATGGGCGCGGTAGTTGAGCCCGACGCACAGGAACTTGCCCGCCTCGGCCACCGGCGGCAGGTGACGGACCTTTGCAGGATCGACCGGCTGGCCCTCGGCCAGCACCGCTCCGGCAGCCGCCAGTCCGCCCGTGCGGATCAATTGGGGCAACTGGCCCGGGTAGCCGGCATCGCCCTGCCGCAGGCCGCGGAACCCTTGCGCGGTTTCGACGGCCAGACCCGGGCGGTCACCCTGTTCAAAGCTGAGGAATTTCATCGCGATCCTTTCAGGCAAGCCCTTCGCCGGCCAGTGCGCGCTGCACGGCGGGGCGGGCCTTCATGCGGGCGTGGTGGGCGGCAAGATTCACTGGCAACTCGACACTGCGCTGGAGCGCCCAGTTGCAGAGGTAGAAGACTCCGGCATCGGCAATCGAATATGCGCCCATGATCCAGTCCTTGTCGCCAAGGCTTTCGGAGAGCCGCGCGAAGCCCAGGTCCGCCTGCGCCCGTCCATGGGCGCGCAGGTCTTCCTGCGCCTCGGGGCTGGGGCTGAACTTCATCGGCGCGATGATGAAGGTGAAGCCGCGCATGTGGACCGAGGCGACGATGAAATCCATCACCTCCATCGTCCGGATCCGGCCTTCCAGATCGGTCGCCAGCAGGCTCGTCGCCGGATAGCTTTCGGCAAGCCAGAAAGCGATGGCCTGGAATTCAGTCAAAAGGCTGCCATCGGGGCGCACCAGCGCGGGCACCTTGCGCTTGGGGTTCACCGCACCGAAAGCCGGGCCGAACTGTTCCCGGGATTTGAAGTCGATGGCGACGGAATCATAGGGCAGGCCGATCTCCTCAAGGATGATCCGGATGCCCAGCGAACAGGAATTCGTCGAATAGTAGAATGTCGTCATCCGATGCCCTCCCAAACGGCGGATGGCCGGGCCCTCAGCCCTCAGCCACCACGGTATTCTCGATCGCTCCCAGCCCCTCGATCTCGCAGCGCATGACATCGCCGGGACGCAGGAACTGCGGCGGTTGCATAGCCAGACCCACCCCTCCCGGCGTGCCGGTGAAGATGATGTCGCCCGGTTTCAGCGTCATGACCTGGCTGAGCTCGACGATCTGGTCCCAGACGTTGAAGACGAGGTGCCCGGTGTTGGAGTTCTGCCGAAGCTCGCCGTTGACGAAACACTTGATCGCGCGGCCATGCGGGTCGCCAATCTCGTCCGCGGTGACGATGGCGGGGCCGATCACAGCATGGGTATCGAAGCTTTTGCCCAGCACCCACTGATGCGTCCGGAGCTGCCAGTCGCGCACCGAGACATCGTTGCCAACCGCATAGCCGAAGACGTGCCTGGCCGCGTCTTCACGACGGATGTGCCGCCCGCCCTTTCCGATCACTGCGACAAGCTCGACCTCATAGTCCAGCTTTTCGGTGACTTTCGGATGTTCGACCGGATCGAAGGGCCCGTTGATCGACGAGGGCATCTTGGCGAACCAGACCTGGTCCTTGGGCGTGACCACCCCGGCCCCGGCGGATTCCGCGATGTGGTCGGCATAGTTCAGCCCGATGGCCATGATCTTCTCGGGCCGCGGCACAGGGGCAAGCAGCCGGACCTTCGCGAGCGGGATGCCCGGCGCTTCGGCTGCCCTGGCAAGTTTCGGGGCGATACGGTCCCAGGCGGCAATCAGGTCGCAAGTGTCAGCGGGCGCATCGGGCACCAGCGCCGCGACCGGCACCACCTTGTCGCCCACCAGCAGGCCCGCCTGCCCGGCCGCGCCACCTTCGGAAAACCGCACCAGTTTCATCGTTGCATCCCCTTACCCCTTGGCTGAGTCGAACGGTCGCACAGATCATCAGATATTTCAATGAAAAATATATTTCTTGCGATTTCCGCCGATTTCAGCGCAAATGGGGTCGCGACAGTAACGAAGGACCAGGGATGAACGTCCGGGCGCACAAAAGCATCACGGCCGGTACGCTGGACCGGCTTCGGGACGCGATCCTGCGCGCCGAATATCCGCCGGGTCAGAAACTGCGGATCGAGCAGATCGCCCGCAGTCTTGATGTCTCGATCGGAGCGGTGCGCGAGGCGCTGTCGCGGCTGACCGCCGAAGGGATGGTGATCGCCGAACCCCAACGCGGTTTTGTCGTCACCCCGATCTCGCGCCGCGACCTGACCGAGCTGACCGCCGTCCGGATCGAGGTGGAGACCCGTTGCCTGGACGAGGCGATCCTGCACGGCGACCTGGACTGGGAAGGCCGGGTGCAATCGGCCCGGCACAAACTTAAGGTGCTGGGCCGCGCCTATGAAAGTCGGGAAGAACCGGGCGCGACGCAATGGCACACGCTGCACGAGCTGTTCCATGACGAGCTGGCCTCGGGCTGCCCGAACCAGTGGTGGCTGAAGCTGCGCCAGCAGCTTTACATCCAGTCCGAGCGGTATCGCCGGCTGGCCGAAGGCATCGCCGGGCCGCGCCGGGATGTTCCCGCGGAACATGACGCGATTGCCGACGCGGCCATTGCCCGCAACCGGCAGGCGGCGCGACAGGCGATGACTGACCACCTCGGCAGGACGACCGAGGTGATCCTGAACGCGCCCCTGCAGTTTGCCGACGCGGACCATCGCTAGCGCGACAGGATGGCGGCAAGTGCGCGGGCCAGATCGCCCGTGGGGTCGGCAGTGACCTTTTCGCGGCGCCAGCAGACGTGCTGGTCAGGCCGGACCAGCACTGCGCCGCTGTCCGAGATCTCACTCACCGCGGCCCATTCGCCGCCCAGATCCTCATAGTCGCGCTTCGGGCCGATCACGCGGACGGCGATGTCGATCCCGAGGTCCTTGCCCGCCATAGCCGCCGCCGTCGCCCAGGCCTCGCCGCCGATCCCGGTCAGGAGGGTAAAGCGTCCGTGCCCGCAAAGATCCAGCGTCGAATGCGCGGCGCCCGCGGCGTCGAACACCCAGGCATGCGGCAGGCGCGAACCCGGCCAAGTGGTCAATTGGACGTGAAGCTCCGGATCCTGCGCAAAGGCCGGTTCCGGTTGGCCATCCGGTTGAACCGCGCTGGAGCGGTAGCGCTGGTTCATCTCGACGCCATGGCAGTCGAACTCGTATTTCTTGAACGCAATCGCTTCGCGCAGGGCGGTGCGCTGCGCCTCGGCCTCGGGTCCCGCATCGCCCAGCCGGTCCATGTTGGCGCGGATCTTGTCGGGATCCACCCCGCCATCCATGCCAAGCGCGCCGAAGATCGGGCCGAACTCGGTGATCGACTTGTTGGCCCGCGTCACGATCTGCCGCGCCACTGGCGCGCGTTCGGCGGAGTAGGTCTCCAGCAGCCCGTCGCCCGCCTGACCCCGGATCACCATCGCCAGTTTCCAGGCCAGGTTGAACGCATCCTGCACCGAGGTGTTCGACCCCAGCCCGTTCGACGGCGGATGCCGGTGCGCGGCGTCGCCCATGATGAACACTCGTCCCGCCCGCATCTCGGTGGCAAAGCAGTTGTTCACCGTCCAGGTGTTCGCCCGGATCAGCTCGATCTCCAGCTCGGGATCGCCGACCAGCTGCCGGGCCACGTTGGTGGCAAGGGTCTGGTCCACCACCGGGGCGGGCTGGTTGATGTCATAGCCCCAGATGATCAGCCATTCGTCCCAGGTCCGCACCATCCGCACCACGCCCATGCCGATGCCGCCGACATCCGCCCCGGGCTGCATGATCCAGTAGAGGACCGAGGGCCGCCGCGCGACAAAGCGCGACAGGTCGGCGCGGAAGTAGATGTTCATCGAGCCCGCGACACCCATCTTGCCCTCGAAAGGCAGGTTCTCGTTCTGCGCGACCATCGAGTTGCCACCGTCGGCCCCGACCAGATATTTCGCCCGGACGGTGAATTCGGTGCCCGTCAGCTTGTCGAGGCAGGTCGCCGTCACACCCTCCGCGTCCTGTTCGTGCCGCAGGTATTCGACCGACATCCGCACCTGCGTGCCCCGCGCGCAGGCGGTTTTCATCAGAAGCGGTTCCAGATAGGTCTGCGGCAGGTCGTTCATGCGGGTGGGCGAGGACAGCAGGTGTTCGGCCCGGCTGTGGGGCGCGTTGCCCCAGCTTTTCATCCGGCCCAGCTCCTCTCCCGCAAGACTGACGCAGAAGACATTCTCGCCCATCAGGTCCTGGTGCGTGGCGTAAAGGTAGCATTCCTGTTCAAGATCGCGGCCCAGGTCGCGGAACACCTCCATCGAGCGCTGGTTGGTGATATGGGCGCGGGGCGTGTCGGCGAGCCAGCGGTAGCGGTTCACCACCATGTTGCGGATCCCGAGCGTCGACAGATGCGCCGCCGTCGTCAGCCCCGCCGGTCCGCTGCCGATGATCAGCACGTCGGTTTCGATGTCAGCCATGGTCGTCCTCCCTTGCAGTTTCCCCGCCTCACGGCCCTGGCGGGCTTTGGCCTTGCGGGCAGTGTGCCTTGCGCCCTGAAACGCGACCGTCTGTGATGCCTGTCAGGCCGCCGCTCACGCCTCATCCGTCGCGCTGCCGGATCCGATAGCCGACCGGGAACAGCGACAGATCGAACCGTTTCACCACCAGCCCCCAGATCCCCTTCGGCGCCCAGAGCATGATGACGATCGACAAGAGGCCCAGGATCAGAAGGTAGATCGCCCCGAGATCGGCAAGGTATTCGCGCAAGAGGAAATACAGGATCGTCCCCAGGATCGGCCCCTCGATCGTGCCGATTCCGCCGATCACCACGATCAGGATCACGAAGACCGTCCAGTCGTTCATCGAGAACGCCGCCTCGGGCGAGATGCGCAGCTTGGTCAGGAAGATCAGCACCCCCACCGTTGCCGTCGCCGCGGCGGTGATCACATAGGTCATCAGCTTGATCCGCCCGATGTTGATCCCCAGCGAGGACGAAGCCGTCTCGTTGTCGCGGATCGCCGTCAGCGCCAGGCCGACACGCGACCGCAGAAGCAGGTAGATCACCACAACCGCGCCAAGGCAGACTGCCAGCGCGGCAAAGTAGATGATCATCTCGCGCTCCGACTTCGAGCCGATGGATTTCATCGCCGAGGCGGGAAGAGAAAGGCCCGATCCTCCACCCACCGAGGTCATCTGCGCGAAGGCCAGGCGGAAGACATCGGCGACGACCCAGGTGCCGATGGCGAAGTAGGGACCCTTCAGGCGGAACACCAGCCAGGCGACAGGCAGGGACAGCGCCGCCCCCACGACCGCGGCGATCGGCAGCGCCCAGAGCGGGCTGATTCCGAGGAACAGCACCACGCTGAACAGCACATAGCCGCCAAGGCCGACATAGGCATGCTGGCCCACCGACAACAGGCCGGCGTATCCGGCGAGCAGGTTCCACATGCTTGCCAGCGCAAGGTAGAACATGAACTCTGTGATCAGCCGCATGGTCGCGGTCGTGCCCCACCAGGGCGCGGCGACCAGACCGGCCACCCCGACCAGGGCGAGGACCAGCGCAATCTTGCTGGTGATGTTTGACCGGGAAATCATCGCCGCGCTCATCCGTCGATCCTCGGGAACAGGCCGCGCGGGCGGACGGCCAGGATGACCAGAAAGACGATGTGCCCGGCAAGCACCTGGTAGCCGGGGTCGATCTTCGCCCCGACGCCCTGCGCCACACCCAGGATGACCCCGCCCGCAAGCGTGCCCCAAAGGTTGCCCAGCCCGCCGATGATCACCGCCTCGAAACCGTAGAGCAGACGCGAGGGTCCGATGAAGGGATCGAAATTCGTGCGCAGGGCCAGGAAGACCCCGGCGACGGCAACCACCGCCATGCTCAGCGCCATCGCCCAGGCGAAGACGCGGCGGTTCTCCAGCCCCATGATCTGCGCTATCTCGCCGTCATCGGACACGGCGCGGAAGGCGCGGCCCATCGCGGTGTGGTAGAACAGGTATTGCAGCCCGGCGATGATCGCCAGCGCGGCTCCGAAGGTCAGAAGCGGCATGTAGCCGATGTCGAGCCCCGGCAGCAGCCGGAAGCTTCCGGTGTCCAGGGCCCCCGCGCTCAGCTTGTGGCTGTCGGCGGTGAAGACGGTCAAAAGGCCGTTCTGGATGATGATCGACAGGCCGAAGGTCACGATCAGGGGTGACAGCATGTCGCCGCTGATCACCCGGTTCAGAAGCGACATCTGCATGACATAGCCGATCAGCCCCATCAGCGGCACCACCAGCACCAGTGCGAGCAGCGGATTCAGGCCGGTGGCGCCGACAATGACGAAGGCGAGGTAGGCCGCCGCCACGATCAGGTCGCCATGGGCGATGTTCACCAGTCGCATCACGCCGAAGATCAGCGACAGCCCCGCGGCGAACAGCGCGTAAAGCCCCCCGATCAGCACGCCCTGCACGATCACGTTGATCCATTCCATCGTTCAGGTCCCGAAATAGGCGGCCGAAATCTCGGCCTGGCTGAAACTGTCAGAGCGGCCGGACAGCGAGGCGTGGCCTTCCAAGAGACACAGGCAGCGCTGCGAGACCCGCAGCGCCCGCGTCACGTCCTGCTCGACCAGGATCGTCGCCAGCCCCTCGCCCAGGATCTTCGGCAGCATGGCGTAGATGTCCTTGATCACCACCGGGGCAAGGCCAAGGCTGACCTCGTCAAGAAGCAGGACATCCGGGTTCGACATCAGCGCCCGGCCGATGGCCACCATCTGCTGCTGCCCGCCCGACAGCGAGGTGCCCGGTTCGTGCCGCTTTTCCCGCAGGATCGGAAAGACGCCATAGACCTTGTCCAGGTTCCAGGGCCCCTTGCGGCCGACCTGCCCGCCCAGGACCAGGTTCTCCTCGACCGAAAGCGAGCGGAACAGGCGGCGCCCCTCGGGCACCATGGCGATCCCTTCCGACGTGATCCGGCCCGGAGACATGCCCATCAGCGAGCGCTTGCGGAAGCGGATATCGCCGTGGCGTTGCGGCACAAGGCCCGTGATCGCCTTGAACAGGGTCGATTTTCCAGCCCCGTTCGCCCCAATCAGGGCCAGCATCTCGCCCTTGTGCAGCTCAAGCGACAGCCCGTTGACCGCCTGCGCTGCGCCATAGAAGACGCTGATGTTCTCGACAGTCAGAACCGGATCAGTCAAGCGCGTCCTCCCCCATGTAGATCGCGCGGACCTCGGGGCTGGCCATCACCGCCTCGGGCTCGCCGTCAGTGACCTTGCGGCCGAAGTCCAGCACGACCAGCCGCCGGGCCACCTGCAACAGCGCGTGGACGACATGTTCGATCCAGATGATCGTGACCCCGGTCGCGTTGACGTCCCGGATCACCTGCAGAAGCGAGGTGCATTCGCTGTCGGTCAGTCCGCCCGCGATCTCGTCCAAGAGCAGAAGCTGCGGGTCCGCCGCCAGCGCTCGCGCCAGTTCCAGCCGCTTGCGGTCCAGCAGGGTCAGGCTGCCGGCAAGCTGGTTCGCCTTCGCGCCCATGCCGGTCATCTCCATCACCTCCAGCGCGCGGGCCTCGGGTGCCTGTCGGCTGCGCCCGAAGGTCGCTCCGACAAGGATGTTCTCGTAGACCGTCATGCCCACGAAGGGATGCGGCACCTGGAACGAGCGTGCGATGCCAAGATGGCACCGCCGCGAGGCATCCATCGCCGTCACGTCGCGCCCGTCAAAGCTGACGCGCCCGGCGTTGGGCCGCACCGTGCCGGTGATCAGGTTGAACAGCGTCGTCTTTCCCGCGCCGTTCGGCCCCAGGATGCCGACCAGTTCGCCGTGCGCGACCGACATCGACAGGTCGCTGGTCACGACCATCGCGCCATAGCTTTTCCGCAGGTTTTCCAGGGTCAGTAGGGTCATGCGGGTCCTGCAGGCGGGTTGCCCCACCTGCATCCTTTCCGGGTTGACGGGATCACGCGCCGATCAGCTTGAACTCCCCGCCGACGGGAATGTCGGGGGCCTGCTTGTTCGAAGTGATGACAAGCTGCGGCTTGCCCGCGTCGTCGTTCTGCCACTGGCCCGCGACCAGCGGCGTGCGCACCACGTTCTTGAACGGGCCTTCGCCGCCGAACTTCACATGGCCGACGATGGTCTCAAGATCGGTCGTGCGCACCGCTTCCAGTACGGCCTCGCTGTCGTCCAGCACCGCCGCGCGCTTCACGATGTCTGCCGCCACCTCGAAGATCGAGTGGCTGTAGCCGACGATCTGCGTCCAGGGCTTGCCGCTGGCGGCGGTGTAGGCGTCCGCCAGTTCCTTGCAGGACTGGCCGGTCAGGCTGGACTTGAACGGGTGCGCGGCCGACCACCAGATCTCGGTCGACAGCCCGTCACCCGCAGCATCCAGGCTTTCCAGGAAGGACGGGAACAAAAGCGCCTTGCCGATGGTCACGACCTTGGGATTGAAGCCCTGTTGCTTGGCCTGCGCCCAGAAGGTCGCGAAGTCGGGCGGAATCATGTTGCCGGTCACGATCTCGCAGCCGGCCGCCTTGAAGGCCGCGATCTGGCTGGAGAAGTCGTTGTTCATCACCTGATAGCGGCCGGGGTCGATCACGGTATAGCCGCGATCCAGCAGAGGTTTCGGCAGGCCAAGCTCGGGGTCGCCCCAGGCGTTGCCGTCGGCATCGTTCGGGAACAGGCCCGCAATGTTCTTGCCGCTGACGCCGGACGCATCCCAAAGGTCAAGGAAGTTCGCGATGACGTCCTCAAGCCCCCAGAAGTAGTGGTAGGTGTAGTCGAACCCGACCGCCGGGTCGCCGCTGCGGCCGAAGAAATAGGGCTGCCAGGGGCACATCGTGGTGACGCAAGGCATTTCGGACAGTTCGCACTGGTCGGCCACCGGGTTGGTGGTCTCGGGGGCGCCCTGCGCGATGACCAAGTTGACGCCGTCACTTTCGATCAGCTGGGCCGTGACTTCCGAGGCGCGGTTGGGCGAGGACTGGGTGTCCTTTACGATGATCTCGACATCGACCGGCGCGCCGTTGTTCTGCAGGCCGGCGAAAGCTGCCTTGGTCGCTTCCAGCGCGAAGGCGTCCGATTCACCGAAGCCCGCCAAGGGTCCGGTCTGCGGCGAGACATAGCCGATCTTGAACACTGCATCCTGACCCATGGCGCGCGACGCGCTCAGGATCGCGGGGGCCGCCATAAACGCCGCGCTGCCCTTGATCAGGCCCCGGCGGCTGATTGAACCTTGCTGTTTCATCCGTTTCCTCCCTCTGGATGTCGTCTTGTCGTTGTCGTCTTGACGTGTCGTGGTTCCGGTCCTGACGGACTGGCATTCCCGTCGGTCACAAGGGCGTAAGCACGAAATCAAACGGCGAATGCCACTGGGTCCGGCCGTCCTTCACCGGGTCGAAGGGCGCGACCAGCGAGGTCTTCACTCCGAACACGGCGTCCGACGCGATCCAGGGGTCGTCGCCGACAAAGGTATGGGTAACGATCTTCTGGAAGCCGGGCGCCGTCACGATGTAGTGCATGTGTGCCGGGCGGTTGGGATGGCGGCCAAGGGCAGCCAGCATCTGCCCGACCGGCCCGTCATCGGGGATCGGATAGCTGACCGGCTTGATCCCGACGAACTCGTATGCCCCGTCCGCCCCGGTGACGAAGATGCCCCGGTTGTTCCATTTGTCCTGTATGTCCGGCTGCTGGACCGAGTAGTAGCCCTCTGCGCTGTCTGACCAGACGTCGATCTTCGCCCCTTCCACCGGCGCGCCGTGGATGTCGACCACGCGCCCGTTGAACAGGCAGCTTTCGCCCTTGCCGTCCAGATTGATGCTGTCGCCCATCTGCCGCACGGGAGCGCCCGCGACGTGGAACGGGCCAAGCACCGTGTTTTCCGTGGCGCCGGCAGGGCGGCGATTGCCGATCGCATCGACCAGCATCGACAGGCCCAGGGTGTCGGACAGCAGGATGAACTCCTGCCGTTCGTCCCCGCTGATCTTGCCGGTCCGGGTCAGGAAGTCGACGGCAAGTTCCCACTCCTCCTGGCGCAGTTCCACGTCCTTGGCAAAAGCGTGCAGGTGCTTGACCAGTGACGACATCACGGTCCGCAAGCGGGGCTCCACATGCGGCCCCATCCGTTCGTCAACTGCCGCGACCGAGTTCGCTTCGGTAAAGTACTCCATGCTATTCTCCTTGTTCCGGGCGCTCGCCCGCCCAGGCCCTGCCCAGCAGAGCGCGGATCGCGCCCTGTTCGACGGGACGGGGGTTCCAGTAAGGGTTCCGGACAGCAATTTCGGCTGCACGGTCGAGGTCGGCCTCTTTCAGGCCAAGCTCGCGCAGGGTGAGGGGCGCGCCGACCGATTGCGCAAACTCCCATAATCCGGGCCCGAGTCGCCCGCCGAACAGATCGGCTGCCGGTGCCAGTTCCTCCCGCGCCGCCGTTTCGTTATAGGCGGCGGTATGGGGGACCAGGACGGCATGGGTCTCGGCATGCGGCAGGTCGAACGAGCCGCCAAGCGTGTGGCAAAGCTTGTGATGCAGCGCCATCCCGACCGTGCCCAGCACCGTGCCGCACAGCCACGAGCCATAGAGCGCCTGCCCCCGTGCCCCGATGTCCTGCGGGGCCGCGACGATCCCCGGCAATGCCTCCTTCAGCGCCCGGATACCTTCCAGCGCGATGAGCGACATAACCGGGTTGCGGTCCTGCGCGTAAAGCCCCTCGACCGCGTGGGCGATGGCATTCAGGCCGCTGGTCACGCTCATCGCGACGGGCAGGGTAAGGGTCAGTTCAGGGTCGTAGATCACCACTTCGGGCAGGACTTCCGGGCCGCGCATGGTGGTCTTCTGCCCGTCGCGGGTTTCACCCAGGATGTTCGTGACCTCGCTGCCGGCATAGGTGGTCGCGATGACAATCTGGAACGCCCCGTTCCGCAGCGCGATTGCCTTGCCGAGGCCGATGGTCGACCCGCCGCCCAACGCCACGGTGCAATCCGCGCCCATGTCCGCATAGGCTGCCATCGCGCGCTCCGTCACCTCGACCGGAGTGTGCATCGCCGCCTCGGCGAAGACCCCGGCGACCTGGCCCGGCAGGCTGGCGGCAAGCGCCTCACCGGCGGGCTTCTGGAACGGCGTGGTCAGGATCATGGCGCGCGACCGCCCGGCGGCGGCAAGCTCGGCCCCAAGTTGCGCCACCGATCCGGCGCCAAAGACGATCCGGCCCGGATTGATGTTCCACACAAAGCTGGGCGCTTGCGCCATCCGACCCCTCCTCCCCCGGACAGGAGCCCCGAAAGACTCATGCCCATTCCCCAAGCTTGCCGGGATATTTTCCAACTGACAAGCTTTTTTCCAAAATAAGCGTGTAGTTCCAGTTTCCACGCCACCCCGGTCTAGAGCCACTCCGCCGCCTCGCCCGTAGCGGAAAAGACCTTGCGCAACTGGCGGAACCGGCGCGCGCCATAAAGCAGCGTGTCGGTCGCCGGGCGGCTTTGCACCGCCACGACATCCCCGAAGAAGACCGAATGGCTGGATTGCTCCATCGTCGCGCCCAGGCGGCAATCGAACACAGCCGAAGCCCCGGCCAGCACGGGTGAGCCCGTTGCCAGCCGCACCCATTCGCCCGTTGCGAACCGGTCCAGCGCCTTGCCGCCCATGCCCGCGAAGACCATCGCCACGCGGTCCTGATCCTCGGCCAGAACGTTCACGCAGAACTTTCCGGCGGCCAGGATCTTTTCATGCGTCTGCCCCGACTTGTTGACGCAGACCAGAAGGCGGGGCGGGTCGGCGGTCACCGAAGACACCGCCGTCGCGGTCAGCCCGTAACGCTGGCCCTCATGTTCGGTCGTGATCACGCAGACCGACGACACATGCTGGGCGATGGCGCCGACATAGTCGGCCGGCGCCACCAGCCCCGCACCCGGCTGGACCTCGGTCATCGCTCAGATGACGCCGGTGCCGGGATCGACGCCCAGCAGAACCCGGCCGTAGATCTCGGCCCCGGCCTCGCCCAGAAGGAAGCCGTGCATGGTGGTGGCCTGAAGGTTGCGCCAGTTCAGCTGGATCGGGCTTTTCGTCGACAGGCCCGCCGCGCCGCCGATGGTCAGCAGTTTGTGGACGGCATCGCGGCACAGCTTCGGCACCGTGGTGATGTCGTTGCGGATCCGGCCGCGCAGCGCCATCGGCATCTTCTCGCCCCGCCGGGCATAGGCGTCCACATCCTCGGCCGCCTTGTAGAAGATCAGCTCGGCCGCCTGGATCATCCCTGCCGCCTCGCCCACGGCCACCTGCAGCGCGGTCCATTCATGGCTGATATGGCTGGTGTACATCACCCGCTTTCCCGGCACGACCTTCAGGAATTCCTCCAGCGCCCGCCGGGCCTGGCCCAGCGACGAGGTTGCGATGAACATTCCCAGCGCCGGTCCGCCCTGGCACTTGTAGATCGCCGGGGCGTCGGGATCGGCGAACGTCACCGTCTGGTTCTCCAGGATCGCGGGCAGGCTGACGAACATATGCGCGGGCACCGCCACATCCACCGCCTTGACCGAGTTCGATCCCGATCCCGACAGGCCCATCACGTTCCAGTCGTCCAGCCGTTCCAGCTTTTCCGTCGGCACCGCCAGATCGCCCTCGTCCAGCTTGGTCCCGTCAAGGTCGAAGACCTCGGCCCCAAGGAGCAGCCAGTCCGACGCCGCATTGCCCGAAGCAAAGGGCCAGAAGCCGTTCAGGACGAAGGACCCGTCCTTCTGCTTCACCGCCTTGCCGCGTGGCCCGATGACCGCCGATACGGCCGCCACCTTGCCGGTGGTGTAAATCTCCTGCTGGGCGCGTTCCGGCATGTGGCCGATGATGTAGTCATGCGCATGGTAGACCCCCAGCACCCAGGCCGTGCCACCGCAGCCTTCCGCGATGGTCGAAACCGCATCGACATGGGCGGTCATCGACAGTTCCGATCCGCCCCATTTCCGTGCCCGCATTACGCCCAGAAGTCCGCTGTCGTTCAGAAGACGGATGTTTTCGGCGGGAACCTTGCGGTCCTTTTCGGTCTGGAATTCGGTCTTGCGAAGGTCGGGAACCAGTTCCCGGGCGATGGCTTTGACATCATCCTGGCGGATGAACTTCGTGGCGTGAACGTTCATGGAGACCCTCCCTCGATCTGTTTTTGAACGTTATTCATTTTTGATCTTGTGTCAACATAGAATGAAGATCATAGTTGTATGAGGGTCGGGAACACCGCCCTGGCGGACGGAAGCAGACTTGATTCTCTTGGCAGAATGGGGCATCGCCATCGCCATGACCGAGCTTTTTGCCGAACAGGACAGCGTCGGAGACGGGCCGGGCGATGCGCCCGTCGGTCGTGTCGCGCGTCGACGGCAGCGCAACCTTGAAGCCTTGATTCGCGCCGGATGCGACGTGATGGGCGAAAAGGGCATCGACGCCGCCACCATGTCGGAGATCGCCGAACGCGCCGACATCGGCGCGGGCACGGTCTATACCTTCTTCAAGTCCAAGGACGAACTGGCCATCGCCGTCCTTGAAAGCCTGATGACCGATCTTGGCAACCGGATCGAGATGGTCACCGACACCTTCGACGATCCGGCCCAGGTCTATGCCTTCGGCGTGCGCACCCTGATCGAGACCTGCATCGGTGACCTGCGCTGGCGCCAGCTTCTGACCCGGTCCGAGGTCATGGCCGGGGCGATGTTCCGCCAGATGGGCCCCTTCGCCACCCGCGACCTGAAGAATGCCACCCGGGCCGGGCGCTTCAATATCGACGATGCCGACCTCGTCTGGCGCATGGCGAACCACGCGATCATGGGCATCGCCCTGGCCATCACATCGGACGAGATGCCCGTTTCCCAGGTCGAGGATTGCGTGGTTCGCATCCTCTGCATGAACGGCATCAGCCTGGACGAGGCCCGCGACCTCGCCGCGCGCCCGCGCCCGGCCCTGCCGCCGGGTTGAGCCCCTGCTAGACCGCCAGCGGCGTGTGATGCTCTACCCATTCTCGTGGCGGCAGCGCGCCCCATTGGTTCACCACCTTCCAGTTCGACAGGTTTTCGCCCGGATCGGCGATCCGCGTGGGCAGAAGGTCGTCATGGATCATCTCCATTTCGGCGATGCATTCGAACAGGAACCCTCCCGGCGCCTTGAAATAGAGAAACAGGTTGTCTCCCGCCCCGTGCCGCCCCGGCCCCCAGACCAGCCGCCGGTCCTCGCAGGTCAGCGCATCGCCGAGGCGCTTGAAGTCCTCGAAAGCGTTGAACTCCCAGCTGATGTGATGCACCCCCGGCGCATGGCTCTTCACGGCGGCGACGGTGTGGTGGCGGCCATCTGCGGCGCGCATCCAGCTGATCTCGTAGCCGGTGGTGCGCTGGGACAGGATGAAACCGCAGGCGGCGGCCATCTCCTCGGCCCAGGTCTTCGGGTCGACAGCGGTAAAGTTCACATGGTCCGCACATTTGGGATGCGCCCCCGGCCCAAGATAGCGCAGGGCGCGGTCATGCGGCATCGGGCTATGCACCTCGTAGACATGGCCTTCACTGGTCGCGAAGGTGACCGACTTCGCGATCGCGGGCAGCGAGGGCGTGGTCGACAGGATCTTCAGCCCCGCCTGTCCGGCCCGCGCCGTCACCTGGTCCACCGCTTCGGGGCTGACGGCCTCCAGCCCGGTTTGGCGCAGCCCGTCCCGATCCGCCTTGTGGATCACGAACTCTGCATGGCGCGCGTTTGAGGAGACGAGGATCCGCCCGTCCTGCCGGCCCACGATCCGCGTGCCCAGGATGTTCGTCATGTCTGCAGCCAGACGTTCCGGATCGGTCGAATCGACGGCCACATGGCCAAGGCGTTGCACCAGTGGACGCATCTCACAGACCTCCCGCAACTTCGTTGGCCACCGGGTTCGACAGCGTGCCCAGCCGGTCGATCCGCACCTCGATCCGGTCCCCCGCCTGCAAGAAGACTTGCGGCTTGCGGGCAAAGCCCACCCCGGCAGGCGTGCCGGTGACGATGATGTCGCCCGGTTCCAGCGTTGACCATTCGCTCGCCTTGGCAACCAGCGTCGCGACCGGGAACACCATGTCGTCGGTGTTGGCCGATTGCATCTTCTGACCGTTGAGGAACACCTCCAGCATTAACCCCTTGGCGCCGGGCGGAAGTTCGTCCGCGGTGACGAAGTCGGGCCCGAAGGCCCCTGTCCCGTCGAAATTCTTGCCCGGCGTCCATTGCGGGGCAAGGAACTGGTAGTCGCGGACCGAGGCGTCGTTGAAGATCGCATAGCCCGCGACATGGTCCAGCGCCGCCGCCTCGGACACATGCCGCGCAGGTTTCCCAATCACGGCCACAAGCTCGCCTTCATAGTCCAGTTCGGGGCTGCATCCGGGCCGGATGATCGGGGCGCCATCGGCGATGAGCGACGAGGTGAAGCGGGCGAAGAAGGTCGGATAGCCGGGCACGTCCTTGTAGGGGCTTTCCGCCGCATGATCGACGTAGTTCAGCCCCACGCAGAGAATCTTGCCCGGCCTCGGGATCGGCGGCAAAAGCCGTACCGTGGCCAGGTCGATCTCCGGTGCGCCATTGGCCAGCGTCCCGTCGCGCACCCGGCCAGCCGCGATCAGGTCGATCAGGCTGACTTGCCCCAGGTCGCGCCAGCGCCCGTCCGCAAGGACGGCCAGACCGGCCGTGCCATCCCTTTCATAGGTCCGAAATCGCATCCCGCGTCCTTTCCGTGTTGTTCAGGCTGTCAGTTTCAGGCTTTGCAGCACCTGGTCGAGCATGCCCGCCACCTCGTCCTTGCGGGCCGAGAAGGCGACGTAGTGGTCCGGCCGGACCAGCACGACCTCGGCGCCGAGTTCGGCGAACCAGCGGGCATAGGTGCCTTGTTCGTCGTGCAGCTTTCCCGCGCCCGGCGCGGTCGTCACCGTGATCCGGCTGCCGCCCAGGGCCTCGAAGCGGGACTTCACCTCGGCGGGCAGGTCGGTGCCCGGCACGTGGTCCAGCCCGATCAGATGCCAGCCCCGCGGCACAAAATCGTCAAACCGGCCATGCCTGCCGTCCTTGGCCACCCGCCCCTGCCGTGACAGCATCGAGGCGCCGGGGCTTTCCACCCAGGACCCCGGCCCCAGCGCGGGCGGCGGTGGTGGCGGCGGAGCCAGCGACGGGTCTTGCAACGCGGCCAGCATCGCGCGGTCGCGCGCCGCCGCCTCTTCCGGGTCCAGCACACAGATCACCTTGCCGATCTCGACCGCGACGTTGATCCAGTACTTCGTCTGCTCGGTCCGCTCGGGCCCATAGGCATCCAGCAGGGCAGGCGTGGCCAGCCCCTTCAGGATCAGGTCCAGCCGCCAGGACAGGTTGACCGCATCGCGCAGTCCCGCGCACATGCCCTGCCCGGCGAAGGGTGGCGTCAGATGTGCGGCATCGCCCGCAATCGCCATCCGGCCCTTCGTCCAGCGGTTCGCCCATTTGGCCTGGAACCGCCACACCGCATAGCGTTCCAGCTCGCAGTTCGTCGGATTCGAGCCCCAGGGTTCGATGAGGTCCCAGCAGGCCTTTGCGTTGGCGAGGTCCTCGGCCTTTTCCCCCGGCAGCAGCATGATCTCCCACCGCCGCCGCCCCGGCCCGCCGGGAACCAGCGTTTGCGGCCGCTTCGGATCGCAGAACTGCCAGATCGGCGGGTCGAAGACGACGTTGCCAGTGTTCCGGATGTCGACGATCAGCCAGTCATAGAAGAAGCCAAGATCGGTCATCCCGCCGCCGATCAGCTCGCGGATCAGCGAATTGGCCCCGTCGGCACCCACCACGAAGCGGGCTGTCAGCATCTGCTTTTCCGGCGCGACGCCCGCCGTGCTGGTGCCATGGATCTCGACATGGTCGTCGAAGCTTTCTACCCCCTCCACCTCGAAGGCGCGGTGCAGCGTCACTTGCGGCATCGAGTCGAGCATTTCCTGGAACCGTTCCTGCAGTTCGGGCAGGTTGAACCAGTACCAGCGCCGCCAGCCGGTCGGCTGCTCGCCTTGCCAGTTGAGGGTCTGCAGGATCTCGCGATCCCCGTTCTTCAGGAAATAGTCGGCGTCGACATATTCCATCTTTGCGTCGTTGTCGGGGTCAAAGCCGATTCCGGCCAGCGTGCGCGCCGTTTCGTCATCGAAGGTGACGGCCCGGGGCAGGGGGTAGAACTGGGGATGGCGTTCAAGGATGGTCACCCGATGGCCATTCTTGCCCAGAAGCATCGCCAGAAGCTGTCCGACGGGCCCGCAGCCGACAATGGCCACATCGCACGCAGTATCCGTCTCGGACATCTGGTCTCCTCCCCCATTGTGGCCTCCAGGGCCGGTGGCCGGTTCCTCCCGCCACGACTCGCAACAACAGGGTGGACGAAGTATTTCCAAAGCACAACAGATTTTCCAAAAAAAATTGACCTTTCCACTTTATGCTGATTTTTCCGAACTCTTGCGTTGCTGTGCCGGCTCGCCTAGACTGGCATCGCGGACACTGTCACAACGGTGTCTCCCAAGTCGCTTTCCATTGTCAGAAGGACTCTCGCGTGCAGGACCTGACCCTATCCCCAGAGTCCTCCCCGACGCGCACGGCGGAAATCCTTGATGTCCTGCGTGACGACATCATCGAGGCACGCCGCACGCCCGGTGAACGGCTGCGCTTCGATGCGCTGCGTGAACACTACGACATCGGCATTTCGCCCTTGCGCGAGGCGCTGGCGCAGCTTGCAGGTGAAGGGCTGGTCGTGGCCGAGCAGCGCAAGGGCTATCGCGTCGCGCCGGTCTCGACCGACGACCTGTGCGAGATCGCCCGCCTGCGCAGCGAATTCGACGCCCTTGCGATTGCCGAGAGCATCCGGCTGGGCGACACGGAATGGGAAGGCAGGGTGCTTGCCGCCTTTCATGCCCTGAGCCGCAAACGCAAGATCGGCCCGGATGGCGAGATCGACAAGGACTGGGAACGCTTCCACATCCGCTTTCACGTCGAACTGGTGTCAGCCTGCCAGATGCCCAAGCTCCTGACGTTCCGGGCGATTCTGGAACAGCAGGCCCGGCGCTACCGCCGGATTTCGGTCCACTACATGACCGCCCCGCGCGACGACCTTGCCGAACACCGCGCCATTCATGACGCTGTCATGGAGCGGGATGCAGCCAAGGCCGGCAAGCTGATCAAGGAACACTACCTGCGCACAGTCGAGATCATCCTGACAAGCGGTGCGGCGGCGTTCTGAGACTGCGGTGCGGGCCGGATTCCGCGCTTGCGGTCACTGCCAGGGGGCAGGGCGCTTGTCCAGGAAGGCCCGGATCCCGACGATGGCCTCCGGTCCCTCCCAGGCATCGGCCAGGCGGCGGATGCTGTCGTCGATCACTGCATCGTCGATCCGGGGGCCAAGCGCCCGGGCAAGGGCCTTTGCGCTTGCCACCGCAAGGGGGGCGCAGGACAGGTAGGGCGCCACCTCGGCCTCGACCGCGGCGTCAAGGTCGGCCTCATCCACAACGCGGGCCACAAGGCCAAGAGCTTCGGCCTCCGCAGCCTCGAAAAGCCGCGCCGACATGAAGACCCGCCGCGCCCTGCCCTCGCCCATCCGGGCCAGAACATAGGGGCCGATGGTGGCCGGAATGATCCCGAGCCGGGTTTCCGAAAAGCAGAACCGGGTCCGCTGTGCGGCAATCGCCACGTCACACACACAGGCCATGCCGACACCGCCGCCAAAGGCACCGCCATGCAGGCGCCCGATCAGCGGCTTCGGCAACTCGTTCAGCGCGCGCAGCATTTCGGCCAGCTTCCGCGCCTCACGCAGGCGCTGGGGGCGGTCGGCGTCGATCTGCGCGGCCATCCAGTCCAGATCGCCCCCGGCGCAGAAGACCGGCCCGGCACCGGACAGCACGACCACGCGGACGGCGGGATCGCTGCCAAGCTGGCGGGCGGCCTCGGTCAGCTCGGAGATCATGACGGGCGACAGCACGTTCCGCCGGTCGGGGATGTTCAGGACCAGCCGTGCCACCCCGCGCGGATCGGTGCGAAGGTCAAGCGTCTGCCAGGTCATGCGGGGCCTCTCAATCCTTGTGCGAAGCGGGCGGCCTCGGCCAGAAGGTCAAGATCCAGCCCGGTTGCGAAGCCTTCCGCCTGCAGGAAGGCCGCGACAGCCTCGGTCGCGACATTGCCCTTGGCGCCGGGCGCGAAAGGGCAGCCGCCAAGGCCGCCGACCGAAGCGTCGAAGACGCGCAGGCCCCGGTCAAGGCTGACCGCGATGTTGCGCAGGGCCATGCCCCGCGTGTCGTGGTAGTGCCCGGCCAACTGGTCGGCGGGCAAAACGGCCAGGACCGCATCCAGCATCCGGCCGATGGTTTGCGGCGTGCCTGCGCCTATGGTGTCGCCGAGGCTGATCTGGTGGCAACCCAGTTTGTGCAGCTCACCGGCGACCCAGGCCGCCGCTTCGGGCCTGATCGGGCCTTCATAGGGGCAGTCGGTGACGCAAGAGACATAGCCGCGCACAGGAATCCCCTTCGACTTCGCGCTCTCCAGGACGGGGCGGAAGCGGTCCAGGCTCTCGGCGATGGAGCAGTTGATGTTCCTTTGCGAAAAGCTCTCCGAGGCCGAGGCGAAGACGGCCACCTCGTCGGCCTTGCCGGCAAGGGCACGCTCAAACCCCTGGAGGTTGGGAGTCAGTGCGGCATAGGTGATCCCGGGTCGGCGCGCGATGCCGGCCATCACCTCAGCCGCATCTGCCATTTGCGGCACCCATTTCGGGCTGACGAAGCTTGTCACCTCGATATGGGTGAAGCCGCAGTCGGAAAGCCGGTCGACCAACGCGATCTTGTCGGCGGCGATGACGGGACGGGCCTCGTTCTGCAACCCGTCCCGTGGGGACATCTCGTATAGCGTGACCCTGTCAGCCATCGACGGCCTCGAACCGCACCAGCAGCGCCCCGTCGCTGACCTGCTCGCCCTCGGCCACCAGCACCTCGGCAATGCGGCCATCGCGCGGGGCGGTCAGCACATGCTCCATCTTCATTGCTTCCAGAACAAGAAGCGGGGCGCCCCGGACGACCTCGGCGGCTGGTGCCGCGTGAAGACGGGTCACCAGACCGGGCATCGGGGCGAGGATGGCGTCGCCGCTGTGGGCATGGCCCGCCTCGCCCTGGGGAAGGACCAGGTGAAAGCCGTGCGGCTGACCGTCGAGAAAGACGGTCAGGCCCTCGGTGCCTTGCGCAACATGTGCGGTGCGGATCAGCCCGTCCGTTTCAAAGCGGATGGCCTTATCGTCGGCGTCAAGAAGGACAAGCGTTGCCGTCTCGCTCCCGTCGGACACCCGGAACCGGCGATGGCCGAGGAGGTCGACCGTCAGCGCCCGCAAATCGCCGCCGTGGTCGAGGGTCACGAAACATTGCGCCACTGACCAGCCGCGCCAGCCGGTCACACTGTCCCAGGGGTCGGCCCCCACGGCCGGGTCGAGGAGGCCAAGCGCGGCAATCCCGGCGAGTGCCATGGCCTCGGGCGGGCATGGCGGGGGGGCGGTCAGCGCGTCAAGATCGCGGGCGATGAGGCCGGTATCGACGCAGCCCGCCCTGACGCCGGGATGGCGCGAAAGCGCGGCGAGGAAGGCGCGGTTGGTGGTGGACCCGGCGATGCGGGTGGCGTCGAGGCTTTGGCCAAGCAGGGCCAGCGCGGAGGCGCGGTCCGGCCCGTGGACAATGACCTTGGCGATCATCGGATCGTACCAGGGGGTGATCGCATCGCCCGCGCACACCCCGGCATCCACCCGCACCGGGCCGCGCCGGAACGTCGTGGCAGGCGGGAAGGACAGGTGCGACAGCGTGCCCGTGGCAGGCAGGAACCCCCGCGCGGCATCCTCGGCATAAAGTCGTGCCTCAAAGGCCCAGCCGTCGATCCGCAGGTCGTCCTGCGCGAACGGCAGGGGTTCGCCCGCCGCCACCCGCAGTTGCAGTTCCACGAAATCAAGGCCGGTGATCGCCTCGGAGACCGGGTGTTCGACCTGCAGGCGCGTGTTCATCTCCATGAACCAGAACCCGTCCGGGCGGAGCGCGCCCGAGCCATCGGCGATGAATTCGACCGTGCCAGCGCCGCGGTAGCCGATGGCGCGCGCCGCCTCGACTGCGGCACGGGTCATCGCGGCGCGGACCTCTTCGGTCATGCCGGGGGCCGGAGCCTCCTCGATCACCTTCTGGTGGCGGCGTTGCAGGCTGCAGTCGCGTTCGAAAAGGTGGACGGTCGTGCCATGGGCATCGGCGAAGACCTGCACCTCGATGTGGCGGGGCGAGGTGATGTATTTCTCGATCAGGCAGGCCGGGTCGCCAAAACTCGCCTGCGCCTCGCGGGCGGCGCTTTCCAGCGCGGCGGGGAAATCGGCAGGGGTTTCGACCAGCCGCATCCCCTTGCCGCCACCGCCCGCCCGGGCCTTGATCAGGACCGGGTAGCCGATGGCGGCAGCCTCACGCGCAAGGCGGGCGGAATCCTGATCCTCGCCGTGGTAGCCGGGAACCACGGGGACACCAGCGCCCTCCATCAGCCGCTTGGCCGCGTCCTTCAACCCCATCGCCCGGATGGCGCTGGCGGGCGGGCCGATGAAGACGAGGCCGGCAGCTTCGACTGCCTCGACGAAACCGGGGTTCTCGGACAGGAAACCGTAGCCGGGATGGATCGCCTCGGCCCCGGCACGGAGCGCGGCGGCGATGATCGCCTCGCCCATCAGGTAGCTTTCAGCCACCGGGGCGGGGCCGATCCGCACCGCCTCGTCGGCAAGGCTGACATGCTGGGCACCCGCATCGGCGTCGGAATAGACCGCGACGGTGGCGATGCCCATGCGGCGGGCGGTGGCGATGACGCGGCAGGCGATTTCGCCCCGGTTGGCGATCAGGATCTTCTGGAACATGGGCTCACATCCTGAAGAGGCCGAAGCGGGTGGGCGGAATGGGCGCGTTCAGCGTGGCCGACAGCGACAGCGCCAGCACCTCGCGGCTGCGGCGGGGGTCGATGATGCCGTCATCCCACAGCCGGGCCGAGGCGTAGAGCGGATGGGACTGGCGGTCGAA
The DNA here is from genome assembly GCA_017303485.1 of Rhodobacterales bacterium. Taxonomy (GTDB): domain Bacteria; phylum Pseudomonadota; class Alphaproteobacteria; order Rhodobacterales; family Rhodobacteraceae; genus Tabrizicola. The sequence continues at coordinate 33,705 of JAFLCY010000008.1, read as the reverse complement.
CATCTCGATCGTGGGGCGCTTGAACTCCGCTTCCTCCTCGGGCGACCATGTGCCGCCCTTCCGTTCGATCGCATCGCGGCGGACGGTGGCCAACACGCCTGCCGCCTGCTCGCCGCCCATGACGGAGATGCGGCTGTTCGGCCAGGTCCAGAGGAAGCGCGGCCCGTAGGCGCGGCCGCACATGCCGTAGTTGCCCGCCCCGAACGAACCGCCGACGATCATGGTGATCTTGGGAACCTGCGTCGTGGCAACGGCGGTCACCAGCTTGGCGCCGTCCTTGGCGATGCCCCGGTTCTCCGCCGTCTTGCCGACCATGAAACCCGAGATGTTCTGCAGGAACACCAAGGGGATTCCGCGCTGCGAGCAAAGCTCGACAAAATGCGCGGCTTTCAACGAGCTTTCCGAGAAGATCACCCCGTTGTTGCCGATGATGCCGACGGGGATGCCCATCACATGCGCGAAGCCGCAGACGATGGTGGTGCCATAGCGCGGCTTGAACTCGTCAAAGCGCGAGCCGTCCACGGTGCGGGCAATGACCTCACGGATGTCATAGGGCGTCTTCGTCTCGGCGGGCACGATTCCCAGCAGCTCATCGGGGTCATAGGCGGGCGGCTCGGGCGATTGCAGGACCACCGGCGCGGTCTTGCTTCGGTTCAGCGCCGCCACGGCGCGGCGGGCGAGAAGCAGGGCATGGGCGTCATCCTCGGCCAGCAGGTCGGCAACGCCGGACAGCCGGGTATGCACGTCACCGCCGCCCAGTTCCTCGGCGCTGACCACTTCGCCAGTTGCCGCCTTCACCAGTGGCGGACCGGCCAGGAAGATCGTGCCCTGATCCTTCACGATGATGGTCACATCCGACATCGCGGGCACATAGGCCCCCCCGGCGGTGCAGGAGCCCATGACCACCGCGATCTGCGCGATGCCTTCAGCCGACATGTTGGCCTGGTTGAAGAAGATGCGCCCGAAATGCTCGCGGTCGGGGAAGACCTCATCCTGGTTCGGCAGGTTGGCCCCACCGGAATCGACCAGATAGACGCAAGGCAGCCGGTTCTCCGCCGCGATCTCCTGCGCGCGGAGGTGCTTTTTCACCGTCATCGGGAAATAGGTGCCGCCCTTCACGGTGGCGTCGTTGCAGACGACCATCACCTCCTGCCCTTCGACCCGCCCGATCCCGGCGATCAGGCCCGAGGCCGGGCTGGCACCGTCATACATGCCATGCGCGGCGAAGAGGCCAATCTCCAGAAAGGGCGAGCCGGGGTCGAGCAGCCGGTCGATCCGCTCGCGCGGGAGGAGCTTGCCCCGGCTCTGGTGCAGATCACGCGCCTTGTCCCCGCCGCCTGCAAGGGCCAGGCCCGCAGCGGCGCGAACGGTTTCCAGCGCGGCAAGGTTGGCCTCGCGGTTGGCGCGGAAGGCGTCACTGCGCGGAGATATGGCGGAGGTCAGTTGCATGGTGCGGCACCCTTGACAGTATCATATATTGATACTACTTTCATCTTGAGCGTAGCTGTGGAAGCCTCAGCCACATGAGCGTATTCGTGGAAGCTTCGGCCACACCCACCATATTCGCCATAGGCCTGTGTCATGGAGCTTTCCACAAAACACGCCCGCACCCTTGCGGAGATCTTTGCCAATCCGGTTCGCGCCGACATTCGCTGGATTGAAGTCGAATCCCTTCTCCGCGCGTTGGGGGCGGAGATTGCCCAAGGGTCCGGTTCCCGGGTCCGCATATCGCTGAACGGCCGCCGGATGGTCTTCCATGAACCCCATCCGCAGCCAACCATCGTGAAGGACGCCGTGCGCTCGGTCCGCCGGTTCCTTCTGGAAGCAGGAGTAAATCCATGAAACCCTACAAAGGCTACAGCGCGACGGTCTCCTTCGACGAAGACGCCTTGCTGTTTCACGGCGAGGTTCTGGGCATCCGCGACGTGATCACCTTCCAGGCCCGCACCGCCGAGGAACTGCCGAAGGCGTTCCATGAAAGCGTCGACGACTATCTCGCATGGTGCGCACAGGACGGAGCCGACCCCGAACGACCCTTTTCGGGCAGCCTTTCGCTGCGCGCCACGCCCGAGCTTCATCGGCGCATGGCCGACGCCGCTGCGCGCAATGCCAAGTCGCTGAATCAATGGATGGTCGAGGCGCTGCTGGACCGCGCGAACGAGGACCTGGGCAGCGGCCTGCGGATCGGCTGACATCACCCCATCGCCCCCATCATCTCGCGACCGATCAGCATCCGGCGGATCTCAGAGGTGCCGGCGCCGATCTCCATCAGCTTGGCGTCGCGGAACAGCCGGCTGACCGGGGTTTCGTTCATGAACCCGGCCCCGCCCATCGCCTGCACCGCCTGATGCGCCACCACCATCGCCTCTTCCGAGGCGTAAAGCACGCAGGCGGCGGCATCCTGCCGCGTCACCTGCCCCCGGTCGCAGGCGCGGGCGACGGCGTAGACATAGGCCCGGGCCGAGTTCAGCTTGGTGTACATGTCGGCGATCTTGCCCTGCATCAGCTGGAAGTCCCCGACCCGCTGCCCGAACTGCTTGCGGCTGGCCATGTAGGGCATGATCTCGTCCAGGCAGGCGGCCATGATCCCGGTGCCGATGCCGGACAGCACGACCCGTTCGTAGTCCAGCCCCGACATCAGCACGCGGACGCCCTTGCCCTCGGAGCCAAGCACATTCTCGAACGGCACCTCGACGTTCTCGAACACCAGTTCCGCCGTGTTCGACCCGCGCATCCCCAGCTTGTCGAAATGCTTCGAGGTGCTGAAGCCCTTCATCGTCCTCTCGACCAGAAAGGCGGTGATCCCCTTCGACCCGGCCTCGGGGTCGGTCTTGGCATAGACGACCAGCGTATCGGCATCCGGCCCGTTGGTGATCCAGAATTTGGTCCCGTTCAGGACGTAGTAGCCATTCCGCTTTTCCGCCCTCAGCTTCATCGACACCACGTCCGACCCTGCCCCGGCCTCCGACATCGCCAGCGCGCCGACATGGGTGCCGCTGATCAGGCCCGGCAGGTATTTGCGCTTCTGCGCCTCGGTTCCATTCAGCTTGATCTGGTTGACGCAAAGGTTGGAATGCGCCCCGTAAGACAGCGAGACCGAGGCGGAGGCGCGGGCGATCTCCTCGATTGCGACGGTATGGGCAAGATAGCCCATCCCCGCCCCGCCGAATTCCTCCGCAACCGTGATGCCAAGCAGGCCGAGGCTGCCCATTTCCGGCCAAAGCTCGGGCGGGAAGGCGTTGTCGCGGTCGATGGCAGCGGCCATCGGCTTGACGCGGTCCTGCGCCCAGCGGTGGACCATCTCGCGCAGGGCCTCGACGTCGGGGCCAAGGTCGAAACTCATCGAAGCGGTGAACATGCCGGTTCCTTCCTATTCCGCGGCGATCGCCATCGGGCTGTTGTCCAGTGTGGCGAGGATTTCCGCCCGCCGCGCCATCTGCTTTTCAAATGCCGCCTCCTTCACCGGACCATAGCCGCGAATCTCCAGCGGAAGGGCCAGAAGTTCGTGGATCAGGGGAAGGTTTTCGGTGGTGAGGCTCTGTTCCGCGCGCGCAAGGTCGGCTTCGTAAAGCGTGAGGAGTTTGCGTTCCAGCTTGCGGTCGGCGCTGTGGCGGAACGGGTCGGCCCAGCTGCCACGCAGGGGTTTCAGCTTTGCCAAAAGGCCGAGCGTGGGGAAAATCCAGGGCCCGAAGCTGCGCTTGCGGGGGCGGCCGTCCGTGGCCTTGCCAGGAAGGAAGGGCGGCGCGAGGTTGAGGGACAGACGGTAGTCCCCGGCGAATTCGGCCTCCAGCCCGGCGCGGAAGGCCGGGAGGCTGTAGAGCCGGGCGACCTCGTATTCGTCCTTGGGGGCAAGGACCTTTGCATAGGCCTCGGCCACGGTACGGCGGAGGGCCTCGTCGGGGGTGCGCCGGGCAAGCCGGTCCAGCGCGGCACGGTAGCGGGTCGCAAGCGCCTCGTTCTGGTAGTCGCGCAGATGGGCGGCGCGGGCGTCGATCAGGGCGGCCAGGGTCAGGGGTTCCGGGGCCTGCGGCGGGGGCGCCAGCGCCGTCACGCCAGCGGGGTCATGCGCCAGACGGCGGCCCCAGTCGAAGGCTTCATTGTTGGCTTTGACTGCGACGCCGTTCAGCCGGATCGCCTCAAGGATCGACTGCCGCGACAGGGCACCAGCCCGCTTTGCCAGGCATGGCCCAGCATCATCAGGTTGGCGCCGATCTCGTCTCCGGTCAGCGCCTTGGCCAGCGCCGAGAAGTCATGCACCAGCTGCGCACGGGTGGCGGCGGTGATGCTGGCCATGACCTGCGGCTGGCGGAAGTTGAAATCGCGCTGGCGGGTAAAGTCGGAGACTGGGGCGAGGTGGGTGTTCAGGATCATCTCGGTCCGGTCGGGTCCACAGAGGAGGATCGCCTCCTTCGAGGCGGCCACCACCGCGTCGGCGGCGATGAGGAGGTCGGCAGACCCGGCGGCGATGCGCGGCGCGGCGACGGGCCGGTCGGGGCGCGAGATGCGGACATGGCTCATCACCGCGCCGCCCTTTTGCGCCAGCCCCGCCATGTCCAGCACCATCGGGATCTTGCCCTCGACATGCGCCGCCATGCCAAGGAGAGCGCTGATCGTCAGAACGCCGGTGCCGCCAACCCCGGCCAGCGCAAGGTTCCAGGCGCGCTCGATCTGCGGCAGCACCGGTTCGGGCAGGCTGGCGGTGTCGGCCCCCTGCTGCGCCGGGGCCTTGCGCAGGCTTGCACCCTTCAGCGAGACGAAGGAGGGGCAGAAGCCCTTCAGGCAGGAGTAGTCCTTGTTGCAGGCCGACTGGTTGATCTTGCGCTTGCGGCCAAGGTCGGTCTCCAAGGGCTCGACCGCGATGCAGTTCGATTGCACCGAACAGTCGCCGCAGCCCTCGCAGACCGCCGGGTTGATCCAGAGCCGCAGGTCGGGGTCCGCTGCCTCGCCCCGCTTGCGGCGGCGGCGCAGTTCGGCGGCGCAGGTCTGCTCATAGACGATGACGGTGACGCCCGGCACCTCGCGCAATTCCAACATCACCGCGTCGATGTCGTCGCGGTGGCGGATCTCGGTCCCGGGTGCAAGGTCGGCGGCGCGGTACAGGTCGGGCCGGTCGGACATCAGCACGATGCGCGCGACGCGCTCGTCATGCATTAGGTGGGTGATCTGCTCGGGCGAAAGCTCCCCGTCGATTGGCTGGCCGCCGGTCATTGCCACCGCGTCGTTGACGAGAATCTTGTAGGTGATGTTCGCCCCCGCCGCGACCGACTGCCGGATGGCGAGATGGCCGGAATGGAAGAAGGTCCCGTCGCCCAGGTTGACGAACCGGTGTTTCTCATTGGTGAAGTGCTGGATGGCGGTCCATGGCACGCCCTCGGCCCCCATATGGGTGAAGGTCTCGGTCCGTCGGTCCATCCACTGCGCCATGAAGTGACAGCCAATCCCCGCCATCGCGGTCGATCCTTCCGGCACCCGGGTCGAGGTGTTGTGCGGGCAGCCCGGGCAGTAATGCGGCAGGCGCAGGACCGGCGGCACATGCGCCTTTGCGCGATCCTCGGCGGTATGCAGGGCGGCGGCGCGGTCGCGCAGGTGACTGGCAAGGCTTTCGGGCAGGTCCAGCCGCAAGAGCCGATCCGCAATCGCTCCGGCCACGCTGGCCACGGTCAGCCCGGCGGACAGATGCAGGAAGGGCCGGTCCGCCTCGTCGAACTTGCCGACGATGCGGGGCCGCACATCGGCGCGCCAGTTGAACAGCTCCTGCTTGATCTGGTTCTCGATGATCTCGCGGCGTTCCTCGACGATCAGCACTTCCTCCAGCCCGCGCGAGAAGGCGCGGATGCCTTCGGGCTCCAAGGGCCAGGGCATCCGCACCTTGTAGAGCCGGAGGCCCACCACCGCCTGCTCCTGCGGGCCAAGGCCCAGCTCGGCCAGCGCCTGCCGCACATCCTCATAGGCCTTGCCCGAGGCGACGATGCCGAAACGGTCGCGGCCATGGGTGGTGATCAGCATGTCCACCCCGTTGACGCGGGCAAAAGCGCGGGCGGCATAGCCCTTGTGTTCCTGCAACCGTTCGTCCTGCACCAGCGGCGGGTCCGGCCAGCGCAGGTTCAGCCCGCCCGGCGGCAGCTCGAAATCCTCCGGCAGCACGAAGGACCGCCCCTCCTGCGCCAGATCGATCACCGAGGAAATCTCGACGGTTTCCGAGATCACCTTGAACCCAACCCAGCAGCCGGAAAACCGCGACATGGCGATGCCGAGGAGCCCCATTTCCAGGAACTCATGCACCGAGGACGGATACAACATCGGCATCAGCGCCGAGATGAAGGCATGGTCCGACTGGTGCGGAATGGACGAGGACTTGCAGGTGTGGTCGTCGCCCGCAATCGCCAGCACGCCCCCCAGCGCCGCCGACCCCGCTGCATTGGCGTGCTTGAACACGTCGCCGCAGCGGTCCACCCCCGGCCCCTTGCCGTACCAGATCCCGACGACCCCGTCCTTGCGCGCGCCCGGCGACAGCCCGACTTGCTGGCTGCCCCAAACGGCGGTGGCGGCAAGGTCCTCGTTCAGCCCCGGCTGGAAGACGACGTCGTAGCGGTCCAGATGCTTGCGCGCCTTCACAAGCTGCTGGTCATAGCCGCCAAGCGGCGAGCCGCGGTAGCCCGAGATGAAAGCGCCGGTATTCAGCCCCGCCGCACGGTCGCGGCGCATCTGCGTCATCGGCAGGCGCACCAGCGCCTGTGTCCCGGTCAGATACACCGAGCCGCTTTCGGCTGTGTATTTGTCGTCCAGCGTGATGGCCATGCCGTGTGCCCCCGGCCCGCGCAATCGGACCGCTCCCAGGTCAGCGTAGGACAGGTCAGCAGAAACAGGGTCGCCAATGCGGGCCAGATCGCTGGCCTGATTGGAACACTGTATCATGATTTACGGGAATAGTGGTAACATGTTGCTGTAGAGTGCGACCCATCGCCAACCTGTCGCCGGAGGAGTCGGATGGAGCTTGACGAACCGGACCGCCGCATCCTGCGCGCCTTGCAGGATCGGCCAGACCTGACCTTGCGCGAATTGGGCGAGGTGGCAGGGCTCAGCCATTCACCCTGCTGGCGGCGGTTGCAACGCCTGCAAGAGATCGGCGCGATCAGCCCGAAACGCTTCGTTGTGGACCCGGAGGCGGTAGGGTTCGAGATCCTTGTGCTGTGCTTCGTAAAGATTTCCCACCACCAGCGCGACCGCCTGCGCGCCTTCGAGGAGGCGGTCGCCAAGGTGCCCGAGGTCATGCAGTGCTATTCGCTCAGTGGCGAATACGATTATGTGCTGCAAGTAATCGCGACTAGCGTGCGCCACTACGAGGCGACGGTGAAGAACGCCATTGTCGAACTGCCGAACGTGCAGTCGATCAACACCAGCTTCACGCTGAAGCGGGTGAAGCACAGCCTGAACGTTCCGGTCTAAAGGGTGGCACGATCCGGACCAGCACTTGCCGGTTGACGGCGGCGCCAAAGGGAAACCGCGACCTCCGGATTTGCGCCTGCGATCCGGGCGCAGATGGCCAGGATCTCTGCCTTGTCCTGTATCAGGCAGCCCACCGTCGACGGCGCGTAGCCCCGCAGCGAGTTGCGCCAGGTGTCTCCGGTATCCACCACGAAGTTCCCTTCGGGATGCTCGATCAGGTAGCACAGAATCGGCAGCGGTGCGGACCAGACCTGGTCCCGCGGCATGTCGATCTTGCGGCCTGGCGCGCTTCGGCCATCGGTGCCAGCCTGCTGCTTGGTCTTGATGGCGACGGTGCCGGTGTGAAGGGTGGTGACTTTGATCACGTACCATACAAAAAGAAGGAAAATTCTTTTTGTATGATACGTGATCTTTGTCAAACGCCCTGGGGCCGGCTCTCCCATCGAATCGATATCACAGAGAACGCTTGTTCTTTGTGAGAGAGATCAATATCAGGTTCCGGCGGGGGCGCGGCAGAGGATTCAAGATGCCAAGAATCACCGAAAAGCGCAGGCAGGCGCAGCGCGCGCGGATCATCGCGGCCACGCAGGCCTGCTTTCTGCGCCGCGGGATTCACCAGACGTCCATGCAGGACATCATCCGCGAGTCCGACCTCTCCGCCGGTGCAGTCTATGGGTACTTCGCCAGCAAGGAGGAGTTGATCGTCGCCAGCATCGCCGAATCCATGCACAGCGTTGCCGAGGTTCTTGACCCGATTGCCAGCGCCCCACCTTCTGGCGGATTGTTCGCCGCGCTGAAGGCGATCTGGGAAGGCCTGAACCTGCGCAGGCAGGAAACCGGGATCGACTACGGCCGCCTGGCCTTGCTGGGCCTTGCCGAAGCGCAGACCGACACTGCGCTGAACGCGCATCTGCAAGAGCAGTATCGGGTCTTTCTCGCGCGGTGCGCCGATCTGGCCAGGTTGTATGACGATATCGCTGAGCCGGACCGGACCGGCAAACTTGTCTTCGTGCTGATGTTCGGCTTAAGCGCCGCGCGCAGCCTGCTCGGACCGGATGCCGGGATTGATCGGGAGGTGATCGAGTACTTGCAGGGCAAGACCTTGTAATCGGCGGTTGTGACAGGACGTGAAGCCGCCGTCAGAGCCCGTTCCCCTGCCAACTATCAGGACGGTTGGCCGCGGCAAGCTCTGTGGCAGGCACGATGGTTTCGTCTGTCGTTCCCGCCGTTCTGGCTCCCTTGCGCGAATTCCATTCGTGTCAGGAGAAGAATCCTTGACTGACGATGCGGCTCTTATAAAGAAAGATCATTCTTTTTGATGGACAAGCCATGACTGACGACACAAGCGCTGCGCCTGCGCTGAAAGAGGTTGCGGTGGAACCGGAAATCGTACCGGAGCCGCCGGCTCCAGTGCCGCCTGCTGCGGAGCCGGAACCTGCGCGCAACAACAGCGCGCTGACCCTGTCGGCGGTGATCTTGGCGCTGGCGCTGCTGATCATCGGCTGGCATGCGATCGCCGACAAGTTTGCCCCGTCCACCCAACGCGGCACCATCACCGCACAGGTCATCCAGATCGCCCCCCGCGTCTCGGGCCGCGTGACCGAGGTGCTGGTGCAGGACAACCAGATCGTGCAGGCGGGAACACCGCTGTTCCGCGTTGATCCCCGGCCCTATGAACTGGCCGTCGCCAGCGCCCGGGAAAAGCTGCGCGACGCAGCGCTTGGCGTTGACGCATCGACAGCCCAGATCGAGGCGGCCCAGGCGCAGGTGGCGCAGGCCCGGGCCAATGTCGACCGTCTCCGCGCGGATGCCGAGCGGTTGCAGAGGCTCGCGGACCGCGGTTCTGTCTCCCGCGTGCAGGCGGAACAGGCAGCCAGCCAGCTCAAGGCCGCCGAGGCAGCACTGGATACCGCCATGGCCCAGGCAGAGGCCGCGCAACGGCAACTGGGCGAGGTTGACAGCAATCCAAAGCTGGAGACGGCGCGGCTTGCGCTGGAACAGGCGGAATATGACCTGATCTCGACCACCATCCTGGCGCCAGCCGTCGGTGCCGTCAGCAACATGAAGCTGGCCGTGGGCCAGTTCGTCAGCGTCGGGACGCCGACCCTGACCTTTCTGGACGGCGAGGATATCTGGATCACTGCCGAACTGCGCGAAAACCAGCTTCGAATGATCAAGCCGGGCAGCAGCGCGCGTCTGCTGTTCGACGCGGCCCCCGGGCACATTTTCGAAGGCAAGGTGAACAGCATCGGCTGGGGTATCGCCGCCGGGCCAAACCAGTCGGGCGGGCTGCCGGTCAATGCCGCGCCGACACAATGGTTCGAGCCGGCACGGCGAATGCCGGTTCGCATTGACTTCGACGCGCTCGGGATCGCCGCCGATTATCCGATCCGCTTTGGTGGCCAGGTCGATGTCGTGGTGATCCCGGAAAGCAGCCCCGGTGTCGTGACAGGCATCGCCGGTGCGCTGCAGCGTCTGCGGTCGTGGATCAGCTATCTCTACTGAGGTCAGGCCATGTATGTCGCGCCAAGGCCGCTGGCCGAAGACGATCCGTTGTTTCCCGCCCGCGTCGGGGTGATGAGCGCGGCTGCCCTGATCGTGGCCCATTTCGCCACGCCGCAGATGCCCCCACTTGCCGTTGCCCTGCCCGTGGGGTTGATTCTTGGCCTGCGCGGCGCCTTCAACCCGGTCCGGGTGATCGGTATGGCCGTCGGTGTTCCGGCGCTGGCCTGGGGGCTGTCCTTCCTGGTTGCACTGACGCGGGAGATCCCCTGGCTCATGGTGCTGACCGCCTTCACGGTCTTCCTGCTCGGCATCCAGATTGCCCGCCAGCAGGGAAATCCGGTCGGGATGATCATCGCGCTGCTGATGGTGATCATATCGTCGATGGGCCTGCAGAACCGTGCCCTGCTCGATATCGTGCGGGATGAACTTACCTATGCCGGTCTTGTCGGCGGCGTGCTGATCGTGCTGGCCTATGCGCTCCTTCCGCCGCGGCGAGAGGACATTCACATCGACGATCCGCAGACTGCCGAAGACAGCCTGCTTGCCGGTTCTGTCATCCGGGCGCTGGTGCTGACGGGGATCAGCTTTTCGCTTTACGCCACGCTGCCCGCCTCGGACATGATGCTGGCGATGGCGGCCCTGTTCCCGGTGGTCTTTCCCACCCGGGGCCTGATGCTGGCCGAAGCGCGGGCGCGGATGCTGGCCACCTTCTTGGGCGTCCTCGCGGCGCTTCCGGTTCTGGCGATCTACGCCGAGATCCCGGAAGTCTCGCTGCTTGCGGTGATGTTCTGCCTGACGGGCATCGGCTTCGGCTGGCTGATGATCCACGGGGCGAGGCCGGTTCTGGTCTATCAGTTCGCCGTCACGGTCATGCTTGGTACGGTGATGACGGCGCTGACCTCGCAGTCGGCGGCACAGGCGACGATCGCGCGCATCGTGCTGACCCTTGGCGGGGGTATTGCGGCCCTCGCCGCGACGGCCCTTCTTGAATATGCATGGATGCGCTTGTCGCGCAGGTTGGGCACTCGATCAGAAGCGTGACGACGACTGCGCCTTCCAGGACTGGGCCTTCCGATTTCCGGTCTGAGCTTTTGCTTGGCTGTTGCGGCCATCCTGATAGACTCCTGCCAAGGCAGGGAACCAGAGGGCAGCATGTCCCAGACAGACACCCGGGCGGCTGAGGTCGCGACGACCTTCTCGCAGCCGATCCGTGCGATCACCACCATGCTCTTGGTCTGCATTCTGGTGGGTGCCGGGGCCTGGTTCATTCACGGCACGGTGCTGAACATCCTTCAGACCAACCCGGTCCTGAACAGTGTCATCGGGCTGGTGTTTCTGTTCGGCGTCTTTTCCTGCTTCTGGCAGGTCTGGATCCTGGCGCAGTCGGTCTACTGGATCGAGAATTTCGTCCGTGGCGCCGGAGCCGAGTCGGAGACTCCGCCGCGCCTTCTGGCGCCGCTGGCGGCGCTCTTGCGGTCGCGGTCGGCGCGGATGTCGATCTCGGCCTCCTCGTCGCGGTCGATCCAGGATTCGGTCGTGCAGCGGATCGACGAGGCCCGCGACATCACGCGCTACCTGATCAACCTGCTGGTTTTCCTTGGCCTTCTTGGCACCTTCTGGGGGCTGGCCACCACCGTCCCCGCCGTGGTCGAGACCATCCGCTCGCTCGCCCCGCAGGAAGGCGAAAGCGGGCTGGATGTGTTCGGCAAGCTGATGGGCGGCCTTGAAAGCCAGTTGGGCGGGATGGGCACCGCCTTTTCCTCCTCGCTCCTCGGCCTTGCCGGGTCACTGGTGCTGGGGCTGCTGGAGCTGTTTGCGGGCCATGGACAGAACCGCTTCATCCGCGAGTTGGAGGAATGGCTGTCCTCGATCACCCGGCTGGGCTTTGCGGGCGATGGCGAAGGCTCTGACCAGAACGCGCTTGGCATGCTGGTCGACCACATGGCGCAGCAGATGGAGGAATTGCAGGCCCTGCAGGCCCAGACCGAGGCCAACCGCTTCCATTCCGAGGCGCGGATCGGCGAGTTGGTGACCGCCATGAGCCGCCTGACCGAAAAGCTTGACGCCGAGAAAGGCCAGACCGCCGCCCTGCGCCGGATCGCAGAGGGGCAGGAGAAACTGCTGGCGGTGCTGGAAGCGACGGAAGGCGGCAGCGCCGACCCCGAAAGCCGGATGCGTCTGCGCTCGATCGACGTGCAGCTACTGCGCATCCTGGAGGAGATGTCGGCAGGGCGGCAGGAGACGCTGACCGACCTCAAGACCGACATTTCCCAACTGACCGCCGCGATCCGCCAACTGGGCCGCAGCACCGGGCGGGTCTGACATGGCGACCCGGACCCGGCGCCGCGACTCTAGCCTGATCTGGCCGGGCTTCGTCGATGCGGTGACGACGCTTCTGATGGTGCTGATGTTCGTCCTGACCATCTTCACCGTGATGCAATCGGTCCTGCGCGACACCATCACGACGCAGGACAGCGAGCTGTCCTCGCTGACCGCGCAGGTCGCGCAACTGGCTGACGCGCTGGGGCTGGAAAAGGCCAAGGCCACCGGCCTTGAGGCGCGGGTGGCCGAGCTGCAGGCGGGACTCGCGGCGGCCCGGGCCGAGGGCGACCGGCAGGCCGGGATGATCGCGACCCTGACCGCTGATCTGACCGCGCGGGAAAGCGAGCTTGCAACGGCCAAGAGCAGGATCACCGATTTCGAGACGCAAGTGGCGGCGCTGCTGGTGGAACGTGACCGGGCGCGGGGCGAGGCGGAGCGGTTGACGGTCTCGGTCGCCGATCTGGAGGCGGCGAAGGCCAAGCTGGTAAGCGAGGCCGAGGCGATGACGCTGGCGCTGGCCAAGGCGCGGGACGAGGTGGACGCCAATGCTGAAGCCGCCCGCCTTGCCGCCGCCCGCCGGGAGGCGCTTGAGGCCTTGCTCGCGCAGGAAAAGGCCAAGTCTGCGCAGGATGCGGCCGCGCTAGCGGCTGCAAACACCGAGATCACCGAGGCCGAGGCGACGCGGCTGGCCGATGCCGCAGCCCTTCAGGCCCTGCGCGACCGGCTGGCCAATTCCGACACCGAACTAACCGCAATGACCCTGGCGCTGGAAGCCGAGCGGAAGAAGGCGGAGGAAACGCTGACCCTTCTCGCCGCCGCCCGGACCGAGGCGGCGAAGGGGGCGACCGAGAAGGATGCGGCCCTTTCGGCGGCGGAAACGGCCCTTCTCGCCGAACAGGAAAAGGTGCTGGCGGCGGCGCGCGAGGTGGAGCTTTTGAACCAGCAGGTCGCCGCTTTGCGCAGCCAGTTGGGCAGCCTGCAAGCGCTGCTGGACGATGCGAAGGCGCGGGACGAGGCGGCGAAGGTGCAGCTCGACTCTCTGGGCAAGGACCTGAACACCGCTCTGGCGCAGGTGGCGGCGGAACAGCGCAAGCGCGCCGAACTGGAAGCCGCCGAGGCGGCGCGGCTGGAGGCGGAGAACAAGGACCTGGCCCGCTTCCGGTCGGAATTCTTCGGCCAGCTGTCCACCCTGTTGCAGGGCCGTGAGGGCGTACGAGTGGTGGGCGACCGTTTTGTCTTTTCCTCCGAGGTGCTGTTCAATCCGGGCTCCGCCGATCTGGCGCCGGAGGGGCGGGCGCAGATTGCCGGGGTGGTGCGCATCCTGGACGAGGTCCGCGCCGAGATTCCTCCGGGGATCGACTGGATCATCCGGGTGGACGGCCATACCGACAATGTCCCCATCGCGCCCGGCGCGGCCTTCGCCGACAACTGGGAACTGAGCCAGGCCCGCGCCCTGTCGGTGGTGCGTTTCATGCAGGACGAGCTTGGCTTCCCTCCGGACCGGATGGCCGCAACCGGGTTCGGCGAGTACCGGCCGGTGGCCTCGGGCAATGACGAGGCCTCGCGGGCACAAAACCGGCGCATCGAGTTGAAGCTGACCGAACGCTGAAGCACCATTCCGTGACTGCCTTTCGCCGCGTTCCGTGCTAGGCTGCGCGGGAAGTCGTTGCTTTCATGTCGATGCCACTGGGATGTCCGGGGCGAAAGACTGGCCCCGGCACCCCCCGAACGGGAGGAAGCCTGATGCCGAAGACGATCGGAAATCCCCTTTCCTGGACCATGGGCGCATTGGGCTCGGCGGCCGGATATGCCTCGGTCGTCGCCGCCTCGCCACGCGAAACCGCGCCGCCAGTAACCCGAAAGCTGGCAATGGCCGACCTGCGGACCGCGTTGCGGAAAGGCTGGGAGGATCTGGCGGCGATGAGGTCGGACGTGATGTTCGCCTGCATGCTGTATCCCCTGATGGGGGCGGTGCTGCTGGCGCTGGCGGCGCAGGGGAACCTGACGCACCTGTTGTTCCCGGTGCTGTCCGGCTTTGCCCTGGTCGGGCCGGTGGCGGGACTGGGCCTCTATGAACTCAGCCGGCGGCGGGAGGCGGGGGTGGAGGTCAGCTGGGCCTCGATGTTCGACGTGCTGCGCTCGCCCCGGTTTCCGCGGATCGTGCTGCTGGCGCTGTTCAACGGGGTGATCTTCATGGCCTGGCTCCTCATCGCCGACGCGATCCATGCGGCGACGCTGGGACAGGAACGGCCCGCAAGCCTGATGGCTTTGCTGACCCAGGCGGTCACGACTCCCGCAGGTTGGGCGATGACGATTATCGGGACCGGGGTCGGCTTCCTGCTGGCGGTCGCGGTGCTGGCGGTTTCGGTGGTGTCCTTCCCGCTGCTCCTTGACCGGGACGTGAGCCTGCCGCTGGCGGTGACGACTTCGGTTCGGGTCGCGCGGGAGAACCCGCGGGTGATCGCGGTCTGGGGGCTGATCGTCGCGCTGGGGCTGGCCATCGGCATCCTGCCGTTCCTGCTGGGTCTGGTGGTGATCCTGCCGGTGCTGGGGCATGCGACCTGGCACCTGTACCGGGCGGCGGTGGCCTAGGGTCCACATGGGGCTCCTCGTGCGGCTTCGCCTTCTCGTCGCGGCGGTGTCGTGAGGCGTGATGAAGTCAGGGGGGCGCCTTTGACGGAGGCACTTCGGCCAAGCAGAGAGAATGAATGATTGCAAAAGGAAAACCCCCGCCGGGTAGGGCGGGGGTTTCGGTTTGCTTCGTGGGGCCTTACTCGGCGGTCAGGAGCGGAGGCTTTTGACCCGTTAGGCGAGGCTTCGCCGGTTCCTCGATGTCAAGCACGATGGCGTCGTCCTTGACGTTCACCCGCACCAGGCCACCCTTCACAAGCTTGCCGAACAAGAGTTCTTCGGCCAGCGGCTTCTTGATGTATTCCTGGATCACCCGGGCCAGAGGCCGCGCGCCCATCTTGTCGTCATAGCCCTTGTCGCCCAGCCAGGCGGCGGCTTCGGGCGTCAGCTCGATATGGACATTGCGGTCCAGAAGCTGCGCTTCCAGTTGCAGGACGAACTTCTCCACCACCTGCATGATGATCTCCTTGCCCAGGGGGGCGAAGTTGATCACCGCGTCCAGGCGGTTGCGGAATTCCGGCGTAAAGGTCCGCTCGATGGCCGCCGTATCCTCGCCCGTGCGGCGTTCGCGGCCGAAGCCGATGGCGGCCTGCGACTGTTCCCGCGCGCCCGCGTTCGAGGTCATGATCAGGATCACGTTGCGGAAATCCACCGTCCGGCCGTTGTGGTCGGTCAGCTTGCCGTGGTCCATCACCTGCAACAGGATGTTGTAGACATCCGGGTGGGCCTTTTCCATTTCGTCCAGGAGAAGGACGGAATGTGGATGCTGGTCGATGGCATCGGTCAGCATGCCGCCCTGGTCGAAGCCGACATAGCCCGGAGGCGCGCCGATCAGGCGGGAAACCGCGTGTTTCTCCATGTATTCCGACATGTCGAAGCGCGTCAGTTCCACGCCGAGGGACGAGGCGAGTTGCTTCGCCACCTCGGTCTTGCCGACGCCGGTCGGGCCCGCAAACAGGTAGTTGCCAATGGGCTTTTCCGGTTCGCGCAGGCCTGCACGGGCCAGCTTGATCGCGGCACACAGCGCCTCGACCGCCTTGTCCTGACCGAAGACCACGCGTTTCAGCGTCTTTTCCAGATCGCGCAGGGTTTCGGCATCGTCCTTCGACACGGTCTTCGGCGGGATGCGGGCGATCTTGGCCACGACAGCCTCGATCTCTTTGACGCCCAGCGACTTCCGCCGCTTGGAATCAGAGAGGAGATGCTGTGCCGCCCCGGCTTCGTCGATCACGTCGATCGCCGAATCCGGCAGTTTCCGGTCGTGGATGTAACGCGCAGCCAGTTCCACGGCCGACTTGATGGCGTCGTTGGTGTATTTCAGGTCGTGATGTTCCTCGAAATGCGGCTTCAGACCCATCAGGATCTTGATCGCATCCGGCACCGAAGGTTCGTTCACGTCGATCTTCTGGAAGCGCCGGGAAAGCGCCCGGTCCTTCTCGAAGTGCTGGCGGAACTCCTTGTAGGTGGTCGAGCCCATGCAGCGCAGCTTGCCGCCCTGCAACGCGGGCTTCAGGAGGTTCGAGGCATCCATCGCGCCGCCGCTGGTCGCCCCAGCGCCGATCACGGTATGGATCTCGTCGATGAAAAGGATCGCGTCGGGGTGATCCTCAAGTTCCTTCACCACGGCTTTCAGCCGCTCCTCGAAATCGCCGCGATAGCGGGTGCCGGCCAAGAGCGCGCCCATGTCGAGCGAGAAGATCGTCGCCTTGGACAGCACCTCGGGCGTTTCGCCGTTGACGATCTTGCGGGCGAGGCCTTCGGCGATGGCGGTCTTGCCGACGCCGGGATCACCGACCAGAAGCGGGTTGTTCTTGCGGCGGCGGCAGAGGACCTGGATCGCACGCTCCACCTCGGCCTCGCGGCCGATGAGGGGGTCGACGTCGCCCTTGCGCGCCTTCACGTTCAGGTCGACGCAGTATTTGGAAAGGGCGGATTCCTTCGCCTCGCCCGCCTCGGCCTTCGGCGTTTCGTGCTGTTCCTCGGCGCCTTGCACCGGACGCGCCTCGCCATAGGACGGGTCCTTCGCCACGCCATGCGCGATGAAGTTGACCGCGTCATAGCGGGTCATGTCCTGTTCCTGCAGGAAGTAGGCGGCGTTCGATTCCCGTTCGGCGAAGATCGCGACAAGGACGTTCGCGCCGGTCACTTCGGTGCGGCCCGAGGATTGCACATGGATCGCCGCGCGCTGGATGACGCGCTGGAAGGCGGCGGTGGGGACGGCCTCGCTTCCCTCGACATCGGTCACCAGCGTCGAAAGATCGTCGTCGATGAAATCGGTCAGGGTCTTGCGCAATTCGTCAAGGTTCACTGCGCAGGCCTTCATCACGCGGGCCGCGTCGGGTTCGTCGATCAGGGCCAGCAGGAGATGTTCCAGCGTGGCGAGTTCATGACGGCGCGAATTGGCGAGCGCCAGCGCGCTGTGGATTGCCTGTTCAAGCGTGGTCGAAAACGATGGCACTTCAGTGCTCCTGTCCTGCAGGTCAGCCGGGCGCCGGGGCCCCAACCAACCGTGGCCTCATAAGCTTAAAGTTCGGTTTTATTCCCCGCACTTCAAGCGCAATTTTCCAGATTTAGGGGTTTCCCCCAAGTCATCACGCCGATTGTGATACGGTAAGCTCAGAACTTGTCTTTTCTGGCCCGTATTTCGGCGAAAACCGTGACATCGTCGGCATCCGGGAGGCCGACCGCTGCCTTGATTGCGGGCAAATGGACCCGCAGGTAGGGGTTGGTGTCCAGTTCCACTTGCAGCGGGACGGGAACGGTGGGTTGACCACGGGCGCGACTGGCCGCGACCTCGGCTGAGCGAGAGATAAGCTTCGGATTGTCGGGTTCAAGGGTGGCGGCGAAACGCAGGTTCGACGCAGTGTATTCGTGGCCGGAACAGACCAGCGTGTCCGGGGGCAGGGCGGCCAGTTTCTGCAGCGAGTTGTGCATCTGCTGCGCGATCCCCTCGAACAGCCGCCCGCAGCCCCCGGCCATCAGGCTGTCGGCAGTAAAGAGGAGCCGGCTTTCCGGGAAATGGAAGGCGATGTGGCCGATGGTGTGGCCGGGCACCGCGATCACCCGGGCGAATTCGCGGCCGACGGAGAAGCTGCTGGCTTCGTCGAGCGCGAGGTCGAGGCGCGGCAGGCGGTGCGTATCGGCGGCTGCGCCAAGGACCATGGCGCCGGTCTGGGCGCGCAGGGTGTCGACGCCCTGGATGTGGTCGTCGTGGTGGTGGGTGATCAGGATGTCGGTCAGCCGCCACTGATGCGCGTTCAGCGCCCCGAGGATGGGGCCGGGTTCGGGGGCGTCGATCACGGCGGTCTGGCCGGTGTCGGCGTCGTGGATCAGATAGGCATAGTTGTCGGCAAGACAGGGGACGGTGACAAGTTCAAGCGGCATGGCCTTTGGTCCCTTCACGGGTATGATGGCCAAGGATTGACCCAACGGGCGGCGACCGCAATGCACCTCGACGTGCTGGACCTGAGGAATTTCTACTACCGCACCCAACTGGGCCGGGTGGCGCAGCGGGCGATCCGGGACCAGGTCGTCCGGCTCTGGCCGCCGAAGGTGGGGGAGACGGTGGCGGGCTTCGGCTTCGCGGTGCCTTTGCTCCGCCCCTATCTGTCGGAGGCGCGGCGGGTGGTGGGGTTGATGCCGGGGCCGCAGGGAGTGATGCCCTGGCCCGCCGGGATGGAGAACGTGAGTGTCCTTTGCGAGGACACGGCCTGGCCGCTGTCGACGGGCTTCGTCGACCGGCTGGTGCTGATGCATGGGTTGGAAACCTCGGAAAACCCTTCGGAGGTACTGGGAGAATCAGCCCGCGTCCTTGGTCCGGGAGGAAGGGCGCTGTTCATCGTCCCGAACCGGGCCGGGCTGTGGTCGCGGCGGGATGTGACGCCCTTCGGCTTTGGCCGCCCCTATTCGGTGGCGCAGCTTGAGACCCAGTTGAAGCGGCACGGCTTCACGCCGGAGCGCAGCTGCTCGGTCCTGTTCGCGCCGCCCTCGGGGACGCGGTTCTGGCTGCGGTCGGCGAATTTCTGGGAAGGCTTCGGGCGCAAGATGCCCTGGCTGGCCGGAGGCGTGCTGATGGTCGAGGCATCGAAGCAGGTCTATGCGCCGACCCAGGGCGGCTTGCGGGCGGCGGTGAAAAAGCCGCTGCGGGTGCTGGAGGGGGTGGGCAAGGGTTCACCCGAACTGGCGCTGAACCGGGGCGGGTGACGAGGTTCGGGGCAAGTGTCGGGGCAGGCCCCGACCTACGGCACGGGTGCCCGTCAGATGATACGAACCTGAGTGCCAATGGGGCAAAGTTCGAACAGTTCGGAGATATGCTCGTTGTAAAGGCCGATGCATCCGTCCGAGGAGCGGCGGCCAATCTTGCGCGTGTCGTGGGTGCCGTGAATGATGTAGGCGGGCCAGCTGAGATACATGGCGTGGGTGCCAAGCGGATTCTCGGGACCGGGGCCGATCGGCTTCCAGTCCGGGTAGCGCTCCATCTGCGAGGCGGTCGGGGTCCAGCTGGGGCCGACCTTCTTGCGGACGATCTCGGTATAGCCGCGCTTTGTCAGCTCGTCCGAGATCGGGACCGAGGTCGGGAAGATGCGGTGGTCCAGACCCTCGGCGTTCCAGAAGTGCAGGGCGCGCGAGACGGTGTCGGCGACGATCATCGCGCGGCCGAGGCTGTTGAAATGATCGGTCCAGTTCTGCATCGCGAAGCTTGAAATGTTGCTCCGCACCGCTGTCTCGTTCGCCCTGGCCGCAGTGGCAAGGAGAGGCGCAGCCAGCGTTGCGCCCAGAAGTCCGCGTCGCGAGAGGGTCATGTGCCTGCCTTTCTGCTGTCTTCTTTCGCGGCACGTTCGGTCGTCACGCGGCAGGGTCAACCGCTGGCGGGCGCGGCTGACGGGCATGTGACCATGTGTGATGGCTGCCGGCTAAGGCTGGCTGGCCTTTGCCACGGCGGCGGTGAGGCGCTGGCGGTCCTGTTCGACCGGCAGGGCGTCCCTGGCGCGATCAAGCGCGAGCTGAAGCTGCGCACGGGCGGCCTGGCGCGAGGCTTCGGGGCCGATCCGGCCAAGCGCGACCAGCGATTTGGCCAGCCGCAGCATCACGTCGATCTGTCCCGCGCCGTCCCGGGCGATCAGGCTGAATGCGTCCTCGAACAGATCGTCGTACGTCAGGGCCGGGACGCGCAGCCGGGGATACTGCGGGGCTTGCGTACAGGCGTTCTCCCAGGCGTCGGCCCAGAAGGACAGCAGCCGCGTATGCCGTCCGATCACGTCGATTCCGGTGCCGGGGTCGTTGACCGCCGGGGACAGGGCCCGCAGCGCGACTTCGGTCAGGACGACAAGACCGAAGCGGGGGTCCTGGTCGAAACTGCGCATGGTGTCGATCGTGAAAGCTGACCGGACCTCGCTGATCAGATCGTCGGACACCTCCTTTGGCCCGGTGACCCGGGCAAGGACCTTGTCGGCAAAGGCGAAGGTCCCCGGCAGGACGAGAATGTCGATCCGGCATCCGGCTTCCTCGGCCAGATCCGAGAGATGCGCGGTATCAATGAAGCAGAGATAGCCCACCGTAGGGGTCACGACCTCAGTCCCCGGCCCAGAGTCTATGGCCGTCTCGGGCAGCGGGGCGCCGCCAAGGAACGGCAGCTTCAGGCGGGCATCGAATGCGTCCCGCGTCTCCTGCTCGATCCGGCCGATGGTATCGGACACACGGCCAAGCCGGGTCAGCTGGTTGATCCACTGCAGCAGCGCAAGGACGATCAGCGCGATGATCCCGAGCGTGACCACGAACAGGACCGCGCGACCTTCGGGTCCATAGGCGCTGACCTTGAGGGCGATCAGGCCGACGATGCTGAACAGGAACGACCCGACGAAAGTCGCCAGCGAGTTCTGCACCACTCGGTCCTGGGTCAAAAGCTGCGTGGCGCGCGCGGTGCCGTGCGAGGTTGCCGAGCTGTAAGCGGCCGTCAGGGCGCCGACCGAGAAGGTTGTCACCGCCAGCATGCTGGAGGCGATGATCGACAGCAGGCTGTCGATGGCGTCCGATGAGACATCGAACGGGATCATGCCGGGAAACAGCCGGCCGACCAGCGAGGCCATGATCGCCACGACAACGCCAAAGACCGCGAAAAGCGAGACCCTGATCCAGAGCTTTTTCCGGAGGCGCGAGAGGAGCCACTGGATCTTTGACATCGCTTCGCTCCCTCGTTTCTGCCCGGTCCGATCCGGGCTTCGCACTGTTGGCAGGGGCCGGGTTTTGTCAACGGCCCGGGTCAAGACTTAGGTCGCCGCGGGGCAGACGCAAGAAAGCTTGGCAGGTCTGGCCCTGCGCGGTCGTCGGAGAGTCCCATTTTCGCGACAAGATGGGCCATAAAACCGCCCGCAATCCGGTTGCGGGGTGGGAAAGCCTCTGCTAAGGACGCCCGCGACGGATGGTGCGCGCCCCGGACGATTGTCGAGGTGTGCGCCAGAGGACCGCCCGGTTCGCAGGAGCCCGGGGCATAAGACAGCGGAAGGGTTGACGTGTCAGAACCAGCTTCGATCTCTTTGGGCATTGCCGCACGCTACGCCTCGGCCTTGTTCGATCTGGCCAAGGAAGACGGATCGCTGAAAGCGCTAGAGACCGACACCACGGCGCTGTCGGATAGCCTGGCCGCCAGCGCGGAGTTGCGCGAAATGATCGCCTCGCCGGTGATCAGCCGCGAGGACCAGGGCAAGGCCATTGCCGCCATTGGCGCCAAGCTGGGCCTGAACCCGCTGACCGCCAACACGCTCGCCCTGATGGCCGACAAGCGCCGGCTGTTCGTGCTGCCGCAGTTCGCCACGCAACTGGCCGACCTGATCGCCGCCGAAAAGGGCGAAGTGACCGCCGAGGTCACCGCCGCCCGCGCGCTGACTGCCGCACAATCGAAGAAACTCGCCGAGACGCTGAAAGCCAGCGTCGGCAAGACCGTGAAACTGAAAACGACTGTCGATGAATCCCTCATCGGTGGTCTTGTCGTCAAGCTGGGCTCGACCATGATCGACACGTCGGTCAAGGCAAAGCTCGCAGCCCTGCAAAATGCAATGAAAGAGGTTGGGTGATGGGAATTCAGGCTGCTGAGATCTCTGCGATCCTGAAAGAGCAGATCAAGAACTTCGGCAAGGACGCGGAAGTGGCCGAAGTCGGTCGCGTGCTGTCGGTCGGCGACGGGATTGCCCGCGTCCACGGCCTCGACAACGTGCAGGCCGGCGAGATGGTCGAATTCCCCGGCGGCATCCGCGGGATGGCGCTGAACCTTGAAGTCGACAACGTCGGTATCGTGATCTTCGGCTCCGACCAGGACATCAAGGAAGGCGACACCGTCAAGCGCACCAAGTCCATCGTGGACGTGCCGGCGGGCAACGAGCTTCTGGGCCGGGTCGTGGACGGCCTTGGCAACCCGATCGACGGCAAGGGCCCGATCAACGCATCGGAGCGTCGCATCGCCGACGTGAAGGCCCCCGGCATCATCCCGCGCAAGTCGGTGCATGAGCCGATGGCGACCGGCCTCAAGGCCGTGGACGCGATGATCCCGGTTGGCCGCGGCCAGCGCGAACTGATCATCGGTGACCGCCAGACCGGCAAGACCGCCGTGGCGCTCGACACGATCCTGAACCAGAAGTCGTACAACGACGCGGCTGGCAAGGACGAATCGAAGAAGCTGTACTGCATCTACGTCGCCATCGGGCAGAAGCGCTCGACCGTGGCGCAGCTGGTGAAGAAGCTGGAAGAGACCGGGGCTTCGGCCTACACGATCGTCGTGGCCGCCACCGCCTCGGACCCGGCCCCGCTGCAGTTCCTGGCGCCCTATGCCGCGACCGCGATGGCGGAATTCTTCCGCGACAATGGCCGTCACGCGCTGATCATCTATGATGACCTCTCGAAGCAGGCCGTGGCCTATCGCCAGATGTCGCTCCTCCTCCGCCGTCCGCCGGGGCGTGAAGCCTATCCGGGCGACGTGTTCTACCTGCACTCGCGCCTTCTGGAGCGCTCGTCGAAGCTGAACGAGGATTTCGGCGCCGGTTCGCTGACCGCGCTGCCGATCATCGAAACCCAGGGCGGCGACGTGTCGGCCTTTATTCCGACCAACGTGATCTCGATCACCGACGGCCAGATCTTCCTGGAAACCGAACTCTTCTACCAGGGCATCCGCCCTGCCGTGAACACCGGTCTGTCGGTGTCGCGCGTGGGTTCGTCCGCACAGACCAACGCGATGAAGTCGGTCGCGGGCAAGGTGAAGCTGGAACTGGCGCAGTACCGCGAAATGGCGGCCTTCGCGCAGTTCGGCTCGGACCTTGACGCCTCGACCCAGGCGCTTCTGAACCGTGGCGCGCGTCTGACCGAACTGATGAAGCAGCCGCAGTATTCGCCGCTGACCAACGCGGAAATCGTCTGCGTCATCTTCGCGGGCACCTCGGGCTACCTGGACAAGGTGGCGGTCAAGGATGTGGGCCGGTTCGAGGCGGGGCTTCTGAAGCACCTGCGCGGCCCCGGCAAGGCGCTGCTGGAAGACATCACCAAGAATGACCGCAAGGTGGCGGGCGATCTGGAAAAAGCGGTCCGCGCGG
Organism: Rhodobacterales bacterium; assembly: GCA_017303485.1. Classification (GTDB taxonomy): domain Bacteria; phylum Pseudomonadota; class Alphaproteobacteria; order Rhodobacterales; family Rhodobacteraceae; genus Tabrizicola. The sequence goes on along the minus strand of JAFLCY010000008.1, from coordinate 10,225 downwards.
AACTTGACGCCTTCGCCAAGACCTTCGCCTGAGCCCTGAAGGAGTAGGCAGATGCCCAGCCTTAAGGACCTCAAGAACCGGATCGGAAGCGTGAAGAACACGCGGAAGATCACCAAGGCGATGCAGATGGTCGCGGCGGCGAAGTTGCGCCGCGCCCAGGAAGCCGCCGAAGCCGCCCGGCCCTTCGCCGAGCGGATGACGGCGGTGATGTCGGCGCTGGCTGCCGGCGTGGGCACCGGGGAGAACGCACCGAAGCTTCTGGCCGGCAACGGCAAGGATCAGGTGCATCTTCTGGTGGTCATGACCTCGGAGCGTGGCCTGTGCGGCGGCTTCAACTCGTCGATCGTCAAGCTGGCCCGTGTGCGGGCGGCGGAACTGGCGGCGGCGGGCAAGACGGTGAAGATCCTCACCGTCGGCAAGAAGGGCCGCGAGCAGCTGAAGCGCGACTGGGGCAATGCCTTCGTCGGCCATGTCGACCTGAGCGAAGTGAAGCGCGTCGGCTATGCCAATGCGCAGAACATCGCGCGTGAAGTCATGGCGGCCTTCGAGGCGGGCGAAGCGGATGTAGTGACGATCTTCTACAACCGTTTCCAGTCGGTGATCAGCCAGATCCCGACCGCGCAGCAGGTCATCCCGGCCAAGTTCGAGGGCGAGGCTACCACCGCGCTCTACGACTACGAACCCTCGGAAGAGGCGATCCTGGCCGACCTTCTGCCGCGCGGCGTCGCGACGCAGATCTTCACCGCTCTCCTGGAAAATGGTGCCTCGGAGCAGGGCGCGCGGATGTCCGCAATGGACAACGCGACCCGCAACGCCGGCGACATGATCAACCGACTGACGATCCAGTACAACCGGAGCCGTCAGGCCGCGATCACCAAGGAACTCATCGAAATCATTTCGGGCGCCGAGGCGCTCTGACGAACCCGGAGTAGACAACAATGGCAAAAGCCCCGAAAGCCGCTGCTGGCGCTGGCAAGGTGACGCAGGTTATCGGCGCCGTCGTCGACGTTCAGTTCGACGGCGCGCTTCCCGCGATCCTGAACGCGCTGGAAACCACCAACAACGGCAAGCGCCTGATCCTGGAAGTGGCCCAGCACCTCGGCGAGAACACCGTGCGCTGCATCGCGATGGACTCGACCGAAGGCCTCGTCCGTGGTGCCCCGGTCAAGGACCTCGGCGCGCCGATCTCGGTTCCGGTGGGTGACGCTACGCTGGGCCGCATCCTGAACGTCATCGGCGAGCCGGTGGACGAAAAGGGCCCGGTCGTGGCCAAGGAAACCCGCCCGATCCACCAGCCCGCCCCGGCCTTCAGCGAGCAGGCGACCGAATCGCAGGTTCTGGTGACCGGCATCAAGGTCATCGACCTGCTTGCTCCCTACGCCAAGGGCGGCAAGATCGGCCTCTTCGGCGGCGCCGGCGTGGGCAAGACGGTTCTGATCATGGAACTGATCAACAACATCGCCAAGGTGCACTCGGGCTTCTCGGTGTTCGCCGGTGTGGGCGAACGGACCCGTGAAGGGAACGACCTTTACCACGAAATGATCGAATCCGGGGTTATCAACCTGGAAGACATGACCAAGTCGAAAGTGGCGCTGGTCTACGGTCAGATGAACGAGCCCCCGGGGGCGCGTGCCCGCGTGGCGCTGTCGGGCCTGACGCTGGCCGAACAGTTCCGCGACCAGTCCGGGACCGACGTGCTGTTCTTCGTCGACAACATCTTCCGCTTCACCCAGGCGGGTTCGGAAGTGTCGGCGCTTCTCGGCCGTATCCCCTCGGCCGTGGGCTACCAGCCGACGCTGGCGACCGACATGGGCGCCCTGCAGGAACGCATCACCTCGACCAAGGCGGGCTCGATCACCTCGGTGCAGGCGATCTACGTTCCGGCCGACGACCTGACCGACCCGGCGCCGGCCACGTCCTTCGCCCACCTCGACGCCACGACGGTTCTGTCGCGCGCGATCTCGGAACTGGGCATCTACCCGGCGGTTGACCCGCTCGACTCCACCTCGCGCCTGATGGACCCCTCGGTCGTCGGCGAAGAGCATTACGGTGTTGCGCGTTCGGTGCAGGGCATCCTTCAGCGCTACAAGTCGCTGCAGGACATCATCGCCATCCTTGGCATGGACGAACTGTCGGAAGAGGACAAGCTGACCGTGGCCCGCGCCCGGAAGATCCAGCGCTTCCTGTCGCAGCCGTTCGACGTGGCGAAGGTCTTCACCGGCTCGGACGGCGTGCAGGTTCCGCTGGACAAGACCATTGCCTCGTTCAAGGCAGTGGTGAATGGCGAATATGACCATCTGCCGGAAGCCGCCTTCTACATGGTCGGCGACATCGAGGAGGTGAAAGCCAAGGCAGCCAAACTCGCGGCAGCTGCGGCGTAAGGGGGCGAAATGGCCAGCACGGTTCAATTCGACCTGGTCAGCCCGGAGCGCCGCCTGGCGTCCTTCGCGGCGACCGAGGTCCAGATCCCCGGCGCGATGGGGGACATGACCGCGATGGACGGGCATGCCTCGACCATCACCTCGCTGCGGCCGGGCATTCTGCGCGTGGTCGCGTCGGACGGGACGAAGGCCTATGTCGTGACCGGCGGCTTCGCCGAGATCAGCGCCACCGGCGTATCGGTCCTGGCCGAGCAGGCGGTGCCGCTGGACGAGCTGACCCCCGCCGCGCTGGACGCGCTGGTGGCCGATGCCTGCGAGGCTGCCGCGGTCAATTCTGACAAGGACGCCGCCGACAAGGCGGTGGCCGACCTTACCGCGATGCGGGCTGCTGCGGGGATCTGATCCCTGCCGATGGTTTCCGGTTTGCGCTGGCCCCGGCATAGCCCGGGGCCTCTGCGTTTTCCATGACACCTGCTCACAAATCCGTTATTTTGGTACGGAATAGAATGCTGGATTTGTTATGAAGCGGTTCAATGGTCCAATTGGAGTGGAACAGGGCAGCAAGATCCTGTTTTCGGATTTTGCGCATGACGGAGCGATGTGGACCGGCTCAGGGCCGCGCGAAGTGCGGCATGAACAGAAATTCGCCGAGGCCTTCGCCGGCACGCCGGTGGTGACGATTGGCTTCTCGATGTGGGACACGGATCACAACGCGAATTCGCGTGTAGATATTTCGGTCGAGAATATCACCACAAAAAGCTTCGTGATTGTGTTCCGCACCTGGGGTGACACTCGGATTGCCAGAATTAGGGCCGACTGGATGGCGATTGGTCAGGTTCGGGACGAGGATGACTGGGATCTCGGCTAGGCCTGCGGAGCCGTCCTGGACACCTGTTGCAAGCGATGCCCTTTCGTAAGGCGAACCAGCCAGCCGGCCGCGTACCAGGACGCCAGCGCTATAAGCGCGCCAGCATAGCCGTCAACGGCATAGTGCCAGGCCAGCAGGACCGATCCGATCATGATCCCCACGGCAAAGACCCAGGCGAAGCGGCCAAGCAAAGGCGACAGGCGGCCAAGGAAGATCGCCATCAGCACCGACGAGGCGACATGCATGCTGGGAAAGGCGGAGATCCCGTTCAGTTGTTTCGGGCCTGTGTGCATGTCCCACAGCAGGTTCTGGATGTTGATCACGGTAAGGCTTCCGGTGCTGGCGTGGTCCTGCAACCGCTGCATCAACCCGGCATAGGTGTCCCCAAGGCCAAGCTGTGCGAAATAGACGGGACCAGCGGATGAGAAGATCGTCGCCAGCAGGTTGCCGCCAATGGCCCAGGTCAGCAGGAAGGCGATCAGGAACTGCATCCGGACCGGGTTGTCCGGCAGCGTGAAGCAGGCTCCGAAGAGAACAAAGAACATCAGGAACATCCAGATGTTGTAGAGACCGGTGAAGAAGGTGATCGCATAGTGCGACCCGAAGACGGCGTGGGCGATCTGATAGGGATGCACCCCGAAATGCAGCATCTTGTCGAGATGCATGAACGCCTCGTCCCAGGAATAGGGATTGAGGACCGGGATGAGGTTCTTCATCTGGCCAAAGGCGATCATCATGCCCGTCATCAGGACAACGGCAACCAGCCCGCCCCAGATGCGGCTCCTGTCGGTGACAAAGCCCCTGACTTCGGCTGCCAACGTGGCAAAGCGGTTCGGGTCGCGCTGGACGTATGTCAGGCGCAGAAGCCGCCACAACAGCACGAAGAAGATCATCATCGGGACGTCGATCAGAAAGCCCATGAAGATGTCGGCCGCCGCATCGCCCGCGACAGGAACCTGGTGCCAGGAACTGATCGTGTATGAGATCGCAAGATAGGCCGCCACCAGCCCGGCAAGCAGGGCATGCAGGCGCAAGACCTGCAGTAGGCTTGGGCGGGCGGCAGTCAAAGGCATCGCAATTCCACCAGAATGGACACAATCCATCCGATGCACCGGCATTACGGCCTAAATTTGGCCGAGTGGCACCAAAATCTGGCCGCCTCCGGCTCAGCTCCGCTGGTAGAGCCCCTCATAGATCGGGACCAGCGTGTCGGTCTCGAACAGCGACGACACCGACATGCCGCCCCAGATGTTCAGGATTGCCTGCGCGAACATCGGCGCGGTGGGCACGACGCGGATGTTCTTTGCGCCCAGCACCTTGGACCCCTGCTCGATGGAATCGGTGATCACCAGCGATTTCATCACCGACTTCGACACCCGCTCGACCGCCGGACCCGACAGGACGCCATGGGTGATGTAGCTGTGAACCTCGGTCGCGCCCGCCTCCATCAGCGTCTCGGCGGCCTTGCAGAGCGTGCCGGCGGTGTCACAGATGTCGTCGACGATGATGCACTTGCGGCCCTTCACGTCGCCGATGACGGTCATTTCCGCCACCTCGCCCGCCTTCTCGCGCCGCTTGTCGACGATCGAGAGGGGGGCGTTGATCCGCTTGGCCAGTTCCCGGGCGCGGGCAACGCCGCCGACGTCGGGCGAGACAATCATCAGGTCGTCCATCTGGCCCCTGAAATTATGCTCGATGTCCAGCGCGAAGACCGGCGAGGCGTAGAGGTTGTCCACCGGAATGTCGAAGAAGCCCTGGATCTGCGCGGCATGCAGGTCAAGTGTCAGGACCCGGTCGATCCCCGCCGTCTCGATCATGTTCGCCACCAGCTTGGCGGTGATCGGGGTGCGGGCCTTGGCGCGGCGGTCCTGGCGGGCATAGCCGAAATAGGGGATGACGGCGGTGATCCGGGAAGCAGAAGACCGACGCAGGGCGTCGGTCATGATCAGCAGCTCCATCAGGTTGTCGTTCGCCGGGTTCGAGGTCGGCTGGATGACGTACATGTCCTCGCCCCGGACATTCTCGAAGACCTCGACGAAGATCTCCTGATCGTTGAAGCGTTCGACCCGCGCGTCCACCAGGTTCACGCTCATCCCCCGGTGCATCGACATCCGCCGGGCGATGGATTTCGCCAGCGGCTGGTTGGCGTTTCCGGCGATAAGCTTGGGTTCGGTGACGGCGGGCATGGGGGGCTCCGGGCAGCGGATTCGGGTTGCGCACCGCTTATCACCCCGAATCCGGGTTGCAAACCGGCGCGACCGCTAACGGCGCGAAAAACCCGGGGTCAGAAGGCGTTCAGGAAGGTGTCGACGTCGGCGTCGGTCGTTGACCAGCTAGCCACCAGCCGCGCACGTTCGCGGCCCTCCGGGGCGGGGAAGCGGTAGTAGACGGCCCCGGCGGCTTCCAGTCGGTCATGGTGGCCTACGGACCATTCGGGGAAAAGCATGTTGGCCGCAGCTTCGGGTACCTGCGCCTGCCGCTCGCGCAGGCCCCGGGCAAGCCGCTGGCCCATCGCATTGGCCTGCGCCGCCAGCCGCAGCCAGAGGCCGTCGGTCAGATAGGCCTCCATCTGTGCCGAGAGGAAGCGATGCTTGGAGAAGAGATGCCCGCCCCGCTTGCGGCGCAACTCGAACTCCCAGGCCTTCTCCGGGTTGAAGAGGACGACCGCCTCCACCCCGAGGCAACCGTTCTTGGTGCCGCCGAGCGAGAGGACGTCGATCCCCGCCTTCCAGGTCATCCCGGCCGGGGTGGCCCCGGTCGCAACCAGCGCATTGGCGAAGCGCGAGCCGTCGAGGTGGCAGGGGATGCCCTTCGCCTTCGCCATGGCAGTCAGCGCGGCGATTTCGGCGGCGGTGTAGACGGTTCCGGCTTCGGTGACATTCGTCAGCGAAAGCATCCCGCGCTGCACGCCATGGACGCCGCTTTCGCCGGTAGTGGACAGCGCCGCACCAAGACCTGCGGGGGTCATCTTGCCATGGTCGCCCGGCACCAGCACCAGTTTGGCCCCGGAATAGAACTCGGGCGCGTTGCATTCGTCCTCGGCGATATGGGCGTGGCGGTGGCAGAAGACGCCGCCCCAGGGTGGGCAGTGGGTGGCAATGGACAAGGCGTTCGCTGCCGTGCCGGTGGCGACCAGATAGACCGCTGCTTCGGGCGCCTCGAAAATGTCGTGGATCAGGTCTGTTACCCGCTGCATGCCGGCATCGGCGCCGTAAGAGCTTTCATAACCCTCGTTCGCCTTCAGGATCGCGGCCATGACTTCGGGGGCAGCGCCCGAGGTGTTGTCGGAAGCAAAACGCATCAGGGGGTTTCCTCGATCAGATAGTCTTCCCAATCGTCTTCGGGAACGTCGGTTTCCGAAAGTGTGATCCCCTTGATCGACTGGCCGGCCTTGTGGGTGCTGTCCGGGTCGCCGGTCAGAAGAGGATGCCAGTTTGGCAGCTTCCTCTTCTGGAACAGCAGCTTGTAGGCACAGGTTGCGGGCATCCAGTAGGCGATCTTTGGCAGGGTTTTGGGCGTCAGCACCACGCATTCCGGGACGTGCAGCTTGCGGTTCGGGTAGTCGCGGCACTGGCAGGTGTCGCCGTCGAACAGGCGGCAGGCGATGCGGGTATAGGCGACCTCGCCGGTATCCTCATACTCCAGCTTGTTCAGGCAGCACTTGCCGCAGCCGTCGCACAAGGCCTCCCATTCGGCTTGGGTCAGCTTGTTGAGGGGAACGGTTTCCCAGAAGCGGGGGCGGAGGTTCGTCATGCCCGCAAAGTGCGGCGGCGGGGCGGAAAAGGAAAGGGCCTACAGCGCCGTCAGAATCTCCCGCGCCTTCGCGCAATCGGCGTCCATCTGGGCGATGAGGGCGGGAAGACCGTCGAACTTCATCTCCGGCCGCAGGAAATCGACCAGCGCGATGGACAGGTGGTGGCCGTAGAGGTCGCCCTTGAAGTCAAAGAGATAGGTCTCGATGTTCGGCACCTCGCCGTCGAACATCGGGCGGACGCCAAGGCTGGAGGCCCCCATGTAGCTGCCTGCGTGCGGGCCGGTCAGCACGTCGACCTTCACGGCATAGACGCCAAAGCGCGGCAGGTGCAGGCCGGAGAGTTCCATGTTGGCGGTGGGGAAGCCCAGCTCGCGGCCGCGCTTTTCGCCGTGGATTACTTCGCCCTCGATCCGGTGCAGGTGGCCCAGCATATCGGCGGCATCACGGGGGCGACCCTCGGTCAGCGCTTGCCGGATCGCGGTGGAGGAAACCTCGCGGCCGCTGATTTCGACCAGCGGCGCGATGGTGGTGGCAAAGCCGTAGCGGTTGCCAAGGGTTTGCAGGTCCTCTGCGGTTCCGGCGCGGCCCTTGCCGAAGCAGAAGTCGGCGCCGACGACGACATGGGCGATGCCAAGGCCTTCGGCCAGAACCTTTTGCGCGAACTCTTCCGGCGTCAGGGCGGCGAGGGCGCGGTTGAAGGGGATCTGGAACAGATGCTCGACCCCGAGCTTCGCCAGCCGGTTCGCGCGGGCTTCGGCGTTCATCAGGCGGAAGGGTGCGGCGTGGGGGGTAAAGAACTGCCGGGGATGCGGCTCGAAGGTCAGGATGCCCAAGGGGCCACGGCCCCGGGCAAGGTCGATCACCGAGCGGTGGCCAAGATGCACGCCATCGAAATTACCCATCGCGACGGATGCGCCACGGGCATTCGGGTCAAGCCATTGGAAGTCCTGATGAATCTGCATCCGCGCCCTTGCAGGGGGCGACCGCCCCGTCAGTCGAACTTGCGGCTGGGCGCCAGAACCAGCGCTTCGCCCTTCAGGACAACGGTTTTACCCACCGAGGCGAGGGTTTCAAGGGTGACTCGGCGCTTTGCGTGGTCGATGCCGGTGACGGTGACCTCGGCGCGGACCATGTCGCCGGGGCGGACAGGGGCCATGAACTTGAGGCTTTGCCCAAGATAGACGGTGCCGTGGCCGGGGAGCTGCTCGCCGATGACGGCGGAGATCAGCCCGGCCGTCAGCATGCCATGGGCGATGCGGCCCTCGAAGATGGTGTCCTGGGCATATTGATCGTCAAGGTGGACGGGGTTCCGGTCGGTGGAGACTTCGGCAAAAAGCTCGATATCCCGGTCGGTTATGACCTTCATCAGGTGGCGGGACATGCCGATTTCGATGTCCTCGATGCAGATCGTGCCGCGGGGCATATTGTCCAGCATGTTGGGCGAATCCCTCTCATCCATGCGGGAAATCTAGCACATGCTGCGACGCAGAACAATCGGCTGCGCAATAATTGTTCGCTGAGACGAAAGTCTGCGACCGAAAGTTACCGCGTGATTAGCGCAGGCGACCCATGGCGAAGGTCGGCGACAGTTCCTTGCCGTCGAGCCAGTCGTCAAGCAGGCGCTGGTCCGGGTTCTCGGCGTCCGTGCCGAATCGTTCGGCCTCCAGCCCGCCGGTGATGAAAAGCGTATCCAGACCCTCACCGATACCGCCTTGAATATCCGTGGAAATCCCGTCGCCGATGCACAGGATCTGCGGGTCGGCGATGGTGCCAGCCTCGGCGAGGCGGCGGCGGGCGAGGTCGTAGATGGGGGGATGCGGCTTGCCGAAATAGAGCGCGGTGCCGCCCAGCTGCTCATAGGCCTGCGCCAGCGCCCCGGCGCAGTAGAGCCGCTTGTCGCCCATGTCGACGACGATGTCCGGGTTGGCACAAAGCATTGGCAGGCCGAGGGTTTTTCCGAGAAGGAGCGGGGCGCGGTAGTCGGCGGGGGTTTCGGTCAGGTCATCGTAGAGGCCGGTGCAGACGATGCCTTCGGCCTCGTTCAAAGGAACGCGGATGATCGGCGGCTGGGTCGCGGCATAGGCGGCCAGATCGTCGGCGAAATCGGTAAAGAAAGGTTCATCCTTCGGCGCGCCGATGTGATGGACACGGCGTCCCACAGCGCCGGAAAGCATCCCCATTTGCGCCGCATCGCCGGAGGTCACGACGATGTCCCAGGCGTCGCGCGGAACGCCAAGGCCGTCCAACTGCTTGATGACGCTGGATTTTGGCCGAGGCGCGTTGGTCAGGAGGACGACCTTGCCCCCGGTTGCCCGAAAGCCTTGCAAGGCCGCGACAGCCGCGGGGAAGGCCACCTTTCCGTTATGCAGGCAGCCCCAGAGATCGCAGAAGACGGCGTCGTAGCGGCCCGTGAGATCGGCGAGCGAACGGATGATTTCGGTCATTCGAGGGCCTTTCGGTGCAAAACCGGCAGTCTACGGTCCGTATACAACGCGTATTCCTTCCAGGCATACGCGCGTATGCCCGGAAGCTGGCGCAACGCCTTAAAGCTTGAGCGCCGGGATGATCTGCTTCTTGCGGCTCATGATGCCGGGCAGGACCACGGTGTCGCCGGTGACCTTGGCACCGAAGGACGCCTCGGCCAGTTGCTTGACCAGATCGTTCGGGACGAGGAGCGTTGCCTCTTCCTTGAGGATGTCGACCACGAACAGAAGAACCTGATCGGCGCCGTCTTCCTTGGCCACACCCGGCATCGCGGCCATCAGGCTTGCCTTGCGGTCGAGGACGATCTTCGGTGCGGTCGTCTCCAGCACCGAGACGCGGAGTTCCTTGCCGGCGACGTTGTATTCCTTGGAATCCATCCGCAGGAGTTCGGCATCCGAGAAGGCCGAGACGTCTGACTTGGCCTCGAACATCTTGGTGGCGAGGTCGGAGATCGAGATGCCAAGATCGGCGGCCAGTTTCTCGGCCACCGCGCGGTCATGCGGCGTGGTGGTGGGCGAGCGGAATTCCAGCGTGTCCGACAGGATGCAGGACAGCATCGCGCCCTTGATGCCCTTCGGGGCCTTGGTCAGCGTGGTGCCCATCAGGTCGTGCATGATGGTGGCGGTGCAGGCCAGCGGACGGATGGTGATGTCGATCGGGGTCTTGGTCTTGATGCCGCCGACCAGCATGTGATGGTCGATGATGGCCTGGATCTTCGCCTCGTTGACCGAGGGAGGC
>JAFLCY010000081.1 GCA_017303485.1 Rhodobacterales bacterium | reverse complement strand
GCGGGCGGTCGGGGGTGAAGAGGATGCCGGATTTCGAGGTCTTGAACGGGGTGCAATCGATCTTGGGGATCACCGAGCCGGAATGCGGGTAGAGGCCGAGGTGTTTCGCGAAGGCAGCATAGCCCACGACCATCTTGCCCTTTGGCCCGGGCTGACGGAAGCCCGGCATCGCGTAGGACATGACTTCGTGGTGGTCGGGAAGAAGGGCTTTCAGTCTGGCGCGAAGGGCGATCAGGGCGTCCCGTTGATCCGGGGGCAGGGTGGAGAGGTAGGTGTCGACCTCGTCCGTCACTCCGCCGCCTTCATCTGGAAGCCTTCCTCGATCTTGTCCGAGGGGGCGACCGGGTAGTCGCCCGAGAAACAGGCATCGCAGAAGCGCGGGCTTTCTGGATCGCGGCCCTGCGCCTCGCCCGCGGCGCGGTAGAGGCCGTCGAGCGAGATGAACTTCAGGCTGTCGACGCCGATCCAGTCGCGCATCTCGTCCTCGGACATCGTCGCGGCGAGGAGTTTTGAGCGTTCCGGTGTGTCGACGCCGTAGAAGCAGGGCCAGGCGGTGGGGGGCGAGGCGATGCGGAAATGGACCTCGGCGGCCCCGGCTTCAAGGATCATGTCCTTGATCTTGCGGCTGGTGGTGCCGCGCACGACCGAGTCGTCGACCAGGATCACGCGCTTGCCCTTGATGAGCGCGCGGTTGACGTTCAGCTTCAGCCGGACGCCCATGTTGCGGATATGGTCGGTCGGCTCGATGAAGGTCCGGCCCATGTACTGGTTGCGGATGATTCCCATCGCATAGGGAATGCCCGATTCCTGGCTGTAGCCGATGGCTGCCGGGGTGCCGGAGTCGGGCACCGGGCAGACGAGATCGGCCTCCACCGGGGCCTCGCGCGCCAGTTCCACGCCGATCTGGCGGCGGGTTTCATAGACCGAGCGGCCGCCGATGATGCTGTCGGGGCGGGAGAAATAGACGTTCTCGAAGATGCAGAAGCGCGGCTTGGCGGGCACGAAGGGGCGGGTCGATTCGACCTTGTTGCCCTCGATCACCACCATCTCGCCCGGCTCGATCTCGCGGATGAACTCGGCGCCGATGATGTCGAGACCGCAGGTCTCGGACGAGAGTGCCCAGCCGCTGTCGCCCAGACGCCCCAGCACCAGCGGACGGACGCCCAGGGGGTCACGGACGCCGATCAGTTTGGTGCGGGTCATCGCCACGACCGAGAACGCCCCCTCGACGCGGCGGAGCGCGTCCTTGATGCGTTCGGAGAGTGTTTTCTGGATCGACCGCGCCATCAGGTGGATGATGCATTCCGAGTCCGAAGAGGACTGGAAGATCGAGCCGCGCTCGATCAGCTCGCGGCGGAGGGCGGCGGCGTTGGTCAGGTTGCCGTTATGCGCAATCGCGCAGCCGCCCATGGAAAACTCGCCGAAGAAGGGCTGCACGTCGCGGATCGCCGTTGCGCCCTTGGACCCGGCGGTGGAGTAGCGGACATGGCCGATGGCGAGCGAGCCCGGCAGGGTGTCCATCACGTCCGCCTTGGTGAAGTTGTCGCGGACATAGCCGAAGCGACGGGCCGAGTTGAAGCCGTGGTCGGGGTGGTAGCAGACGATCCCGCCGGCCTCTTGCCCCCGGTGTTGCAGGGCGTGCAGGCCAAGTGCCACGAAGTTCGACGCGTCGGCCACGCCAACCACGCCGAAAATCCCGCATTCCTCCTTCAACTTGTCATCATCAAAGGGGTGAGAGCGGAAAGGGGCCATGCGTCCGAATCCTGTCGATTGGCTTAGGCCCGCTCTTTACGGCAGCGTCTCGGAACTGTCACGCCCCGAAACGCCCCGATACATCGTTGTGACCGCGATCAGGGGTTCGTCGCGGGGGCGGCCGGAGCCTCGGTCGTCGGGGCCGCGGGGGCAGGGGCGGTGCCGGTCGCGCAGACGTTGGTCAGATCGTTATAGCGGTCGACGATCCAGCCCGGCGCGTCCGAGGGGATGTTGTCGTCGATCTGGGCCTGGAAATTGGCGAAGACCAGTGCGGTGCGGCTGTTGTCGACCATCTCGATCCGCTGGTCGCTGAGGACGCGGTCATAGACGATGAAGGCGATGGCGATCAGCAGAACCCCGCGCGCCGCCCCGAACAGGAAGCCAAGCGCCTGGTCGATCCCGCCAAGGGCGGACCGCTGCACCGCGCCAGAGAAGAGGGGGGTGAACAGGGCCGCGACGATCAGGCCGATGACGAAGACACCCGCGAAGGCGGCCACCACCGAAAGCTCGCAACTGTCGGACAGGAACTCGCCCACCACCGGCAGTTCCTTGACAAGAGGCTGCACGCCGGGCGCGAAGTAGTAGGCGGCGATCGCGGCGCCGATCCAGCCGAGGATCGCCATGAGTTCGCGAACCAGACCGCGCGAAAAGGCGAGAATGGCAGATATGACGATGATGAGCGCTGCGCCCCCATCAACTGCGGTCAGGTTTTCCATCGCTTACGTCCCCATTCCGTTCTTTTCAAAGGGCTTATCCCGCCCCGAACATTTCGCCCACAAACGCCGTCAGGTCGGGCATCTGCCGGACCTTCATGCCTGTGGTCCCCTCGATTTTCGAATGGGACGGCACAGTTGCCTGTGAGAAACCAAGTTTCGAGGCTTCTTTCAACCTGTTTTCGGTCTGCCCCACCGGACGCAACGCGCCGGAAAGGCTGATTTCACCGAAAAGCACCATGTCGGGCGGGATCGCCACATCCTCGCGCGCGGAAAGAAGCGCGCCTGCTACGGCGAGGTCCGCGGCGGGCTCGGAGACCCGCAAACCGCCCGCGACATTCAGGAAAACGTCCAGCCCCGCGAAAGGGATGCCGCAGCGGGCCTCCAGCACGGCAAGGATGGTCGAGACGCGGCCGCTGTCCAGCCCCACCACCGTCCGCCGCGGGCTGGACAGTGTGGAGGGCGCGACAAGCGCCTGGATTTCGGTCAGAACCGGCCGCGTGCCCTCGATGCCCGCAAAGACGGCCGAGCCGGGCGCGGGCTGGTCGCGATTGGCCAGAAACAGGGCCGAGGGGTTCGGCACTTCGGCAAGCCCGCCGCCGGTCATCTCGAACACGCCGATCTCGTCCGCCGGGCCGAAACGGTTCTTCACCGCGCGCAGGATGCGGAACTGGTGGCCACGCTCGCCCTCGAAGTAGAGGACGGTGTCGACCATGTGTTCCACCACGCGGGGGCCTGCGATCTGGCCCTCCTTGGTCACATGGCCAACCAGCACCACGGCAACCCCGCGCCGCTTGGCGAAAGTCACGAGCTCATGCGCGGCGGCCCGGACCTGTGACACGCTTCCGGGCGCGGCCTCGACCTGGTCCAGCCACATGGTCTGGATGGAATCGATGATCGCAAGGGCAGGGCGTTCCGCATCCAGCGTGGTCAGGATGTCGCGCAGGTTGGTCTCGGCGCCCAGCTGGACGGCGGCGTCGGTCAGGCCAAGGCGCTGCGCCCGCATCCGGACCTGCGCAGAAGCTTCCTCGCCGGAGATATACAGGCATTTCAGCCCCTTGCGGGCGAAACTCGCGGCGGCCTGCAACAGGAGCGTCGATTTGCCGATGCCGGGGTCACCGCCGACAAGGATCGCCGAGGCCGGGACAAGCCCGCCACCCAGCACGCGATCCAGCTCGTCGATGCCGGAGGAGGCCCGGGGCGGTGGGGCTTCCTCGGTCGCAAGGTCGGACAGCGGGATTGTGCGTCCCTTGGCACCCAATGACTTTGGCCCGGTGGAGAGCGGTGCCTCTTCGACGATGGTGTTCCACCCGCCACAAGCATCGCATTTCCCGGCCCATTTGCGATAGGCCGCGCCGCAGACGGTGCAGGTGAAAGAGGCAATCTGTTTCATCAGGCGCGACAGTGCCGGGACTTTTGGGCGTTATCAAGGCAGCTCTCAGGCCGCCGCCAGCCCCCAGGCCTCCGCGGTCAGGGCAAGCGAGCGGCGACGTGCGGCGGGGTCCCAGATGTCGGTAACGATGATGAATTCGTCCGCCCCGGTCCGTCCCTGCAGGGCCGCAAGCCCCGCCTTCACCTCGGCCGGGTCGCCCACCACCGCGCAGCCCAGCATGCGCGAGACCTGCGCTTCTTCGCTTGGGGTCCAGTAGGTCGCGATATCATCGATCGGCGGCTGCGACAGCCCGCGCATGCCACGGAAGATGCCGGTAAAGCTCATCTGCGCGGTGGTGAAAAGCCGCCGCGCCTCCTCGGTGGTGTCGGCACAGACCACGTTTACCCCGATCATGGCGCGGGGGGCCTGCAACTGCGGCGAGGGTTTGAACCGGCTGCGGTAGAGATGCAGCGCCTCGTCCAGATAGTCCGGCGCGAAATGCGAGGCGAAGCCGTAGGGCAGGCCCAGTTCCGCCGCCAGCATGGCGCCATATTGCGAGGAGCCGAGGATCCAGAAATCCACCGTCTCCCCACAGGCCGGCCAGGCGCGCACATAACCCGGCTCGTCGGCGGGGGCGAACCAGTGCATCAGCTCCATCACCTCTTGCGGAAAGCGTTCGGCGGCACCCTGGGGCGTGCGGATGGCCTGCAAAGTGGCCTGATCGGTGCCAGGCGCGCGGCCAAGACCAAGATCGACCCGGCCCGGGTACAGCGCGGCAAGCGTGCCGAACTGTTCGGCGATCACATAGGGCGCATGGTTCGGCAGCATGATCCCGCCGGAGCCGATGCGGATGCGCCGGGTGTGTTGCCCGGCATGGGCCAGAACCACCGATGTCGCTGCCGAGGCGATGCTTTGCATGTTGTGATGCTCGGCCACCCAGTAGCGATTGAAGCCCAGCCGGTCGACATGGGTGGCGATGCCCTGCGCCTCGGCCAGGGCGTTGCCAGCATCGAAGCCTTCGCGCACACGGACGAGGTCAAGCAGCGAAAGCGGGATCGGATCGGCGGTCATGGGGGCGGGCTTTCGGCTTAGGTGTTGTCCGCGCTTTCCGCACGGAGACTGCGCCCGGTGATCCAGGCGATCAGGATGGAGCTAAGCACGCAGAAGGTGAAAAGCCAGAGCCCCCAGGCGGTTTCCACGGTCACGTACCCGGCACCTTTCACGATCAGGATATAAAGCGCGATCAGGAAGACATCGGCCATCGCCAGCTTGCCCAGCACATCCAGCACCGGCTGCGTCTTCGGGCTGAGGAGATTCCAGTGCAGGAGCGCCAGGCCGATGGTCTTGGCATAGGGCGCGAAGATGGCAAGGAAGGTGACAAGAAGCGCCAGCCCCGCATCCGATTCCCAGAGCGATTGGAGGCCGGTGATGACGCTGATCTCGTCCATCCCGAAGATCGGCAGGAGAGCGGCCCGCAGCAGGGGGGCGAACCAGGCGATGGGGAAAAGGATGAGGAGGGCGAGGTTGAGGTACTTCAAGCATCTGCTCCAATGGCTGGCGGGAAAGCCGGGGGTTTCACACCCCCGGACCCCCGTGGAGTATTTGTCAAAAGAGCAAGCACAATTTGACTCAAAGTCTATCGTTCAGCGGACACTTTCGATCGGTCCATCCGCCCGCCCGTGGATGAACTGTTGGACGTAAGGGTCTGGCGTTGCGTCCATTTCGCTGACCGGCCCGGTCCAGCGGATCACCCCGCCGTGCAGCATCGCCACATTGTCGGCAATCGCGCGGACCGAGGACATGTCATGCGTGATCGTCATCGCGGTTGCGCCCATTTCGACCACGATCTCGCGGATCAGCTCGTTGATCACGCCGGACATGATCGGGTCCAATCCGGTGGTCGGCTCGTCGAAGAAGATGATCTCCGGTTCCGCCGCGATGGCGCGGGCAAGGCCGACGCGCTTCTGCATCCCGCCGGAGAGTTCGGCGGGGAAGAGGTCGGCGGTCTCGGGCTTCAGGCCCACGCGGCGCAGCTTTTCCACCGCCACCTCGCGCGCCTGCGCCTTGGGCAGCGCCTTCGCGCCGCGCACGAGGCGGAAGGCGACATTCTCCCACACCCTCAGCGAGTCAAACAGCGCGCCGCCCTGGAACAGCATCCCGAAGCGGGCGAGGAAGGTATCGCGGTCACCTTTCGTCACGTCCTGCCCGTCGAGCGTGATCGTCCCGCTGTCCGGCCGCACCAGCCCGAGGATGCTTTTCAAGAGCACCGATTTCCCCGTCCCTGAACCGCCGATGATCACCATCGAGGTGCCCTTGGCGATGGAGAGGTTCGCCCCCTGCAACACCCGGTTCTCGCCGAAGCGCTTATGGACGTCGCGCAGTTCGATCATGACGAGAAGAACACTTCGGTCAGGACATAGTTCGCAGCCAGGATCAGCACGCTGGCCGAAACAACGGCGGATTTCGTCGCTGCACCCACGCCCTGCGCGCCCCGGGCGGAGTTCATCCCGTGATAGCAGCCCATCAGCGCCACGATGAACCCGAAGACCGCGCCTTTCACCAGGCCGGAGCCGATGTCCCAGGCCTGCAGGAAATCCACCGTGTTCTTCAGGTAGGCGGCCGAGTTGAAATCCAGCCGGGTCGTGCCCACCAGCCAGCCGCCCATGATCCCGATGGCATCGCCGGTGGCAACCAGCACCGGCATCGCCAGCGTCGCGGCAACGACACGCGGAACAGCAAGATATTTCAGCGGGTTGGTCGAAAGTGTCACAAGCGCATCGATCTGCTCCGTCACCTTCATCGTGCCGATCTCGGCGGCGATGGAGGAGGCCACCCGTGCGGCCACCATCAAGCCTCCGAGGACGGGACCGAGTTCCCGCGTCATGCCGATGGCGACGATGGAGGGCACGACTGCCTCAGCGTTGAAGCGCGACCCGCCCGCGTAGATCTGCAAGGCCAGTGCGCCGCCGGTGAAGATCGCGGTCAGGCCGACGACCGGCAGTGAAAACCAGCCGATCTGGAGGAGCGACGCCCCCAGTTCACGCAGGTAGAAGGGCGGGCGCAGGATATGGCCGAGGATCGAGCCGGCAAACAGCACGACCCGGCCTACCGCGCCGATGGATTGCAGGACAGGGCGGCCAAGCGCGCCAAGCGTTCCGGAAATCATGCCGGGCGTTCCTGATACCGGCGGGTGTGGCGCGCGCCGAGCGAGGTCAGAAGCTCATAGCCGATGGTGCCGGCCACATCGGCCAGCGCGTCGACCGACTGGTTCGGCCCGATGATGTCCAGCTTGCGCGGGGTCTCTGGCAGGTCGGTGATATCGACGGTGATCATGTCCATCGAAACCCGGCCGACCAGCGGGCAGGGCGTGTCGCCATCCCAGAGGGTCGCCTTGCCGGAGAGGGTGCGCGGCAGGCCATCGGCATAGCCCGCAGCCAGCGTGGCGATGACCGAAGGCCGGTCGGCCACCCAGGCGCAGCTGTAACCTACCGTCTCGCCGGGTTCCACCTCGCGGGTCTGGATGACGGGCAGCGACAGGGTCAGCGCCGGGATCGCCGCCTCATAGGGGCGCCCGCCAAAGAGGCCGACTCCGGGGCGGGTCAGGTCGAAATGGTAGCGCGGCCCAAGGAGGATGCCGCCGGTGGCCGCCAGGCTGCGGGGCAGGCCGGTGCCATCGGTCATCTCGTGGAACATGCGCAGCTGCGCCTCGTTCAGCGGATGATCGGGCTCGTCGGCGCAAGCGAGGTGGCTCATCAGAAGCTCCGGCCCGGCATCGACCAGGATCGACGCCACCGCCTGCCATTCCAGCATCTCGACGCCCAGCCGGTTCATTCCGGTGTCAAGCTGCACTCCGAACGGGTGGCCCGGCAGCGATTCCAGGTGCCGGGTGATCTGGTTGAGGCTGTTCAGCATCGGCGTCAGGTCGAGATCATGGATCATCTCGGTGTCGCCCGCCATGTGGCCGGACAGGATCGCGATCTGGGGTCCGGGGCCGAGCGCCTGGCGCACGGCAGCACCTTCCTCGGCGGCCGCCACGAAGAAGCGGCGGGCGCCTGCGTTGGCTAGCGCGCGGGCCACTCGCGTCACGCCCAGGCCGTAGGCATCGGCCTTGACCACGGCGGCGGTCTGCACGCCCGCGCCGGAAATCCGGTCCAGCGCGCGCCAGTTTGCCGCAATGGCATCAAGGTCAATCGTGAGGGTTGCGGTTGCCATGCGGCTGTTTTCACTGCGCCGGAGCCGGGGTCAAGGGAAAACCTCAGCGCGGGCGGGCGCTTGCCCTCGCGGATGGCCGGACGCCCTTCGCCAACCCGATCCGTGCATTTGCCTAGAACCCGACGTCCGGCCCGCCTTGCCCCTGCCAGGGCCGCGCGAGGTTGCCGAAGCGGGTGAAGCGCCCCTCGAACGACAGTTCCACCGTGCCGATCGGCCCGTGGCGCTGCTTGCCGATGATGACCTCGGCCTTGCCATGCACCGATTCCATCAGGGCCTGCCACTGCGCCATCTTTTCCAGCTCGTGATCGCCGGGCTTCTCGCGCTCGCGGTAATATTCCTCGCGGAAGACGAACATCACCACGTCGGCGTCCTGTTCGATCGAGCCCGATTCCCTGAGGTCCGAAAGCTGCGGCCGCTTGTCATCCCGGCTTTCCACGGCGCGGGACAGCTGGCTGAGCGCGATGACCGGGATGTTCAGTTCTTTCGCGATGGCCTTCAGCCCTTGCGTGATCTCGGACACTTCCTGCACCCGGTTGTCCTTGGACGACCCCTTGAGAAGCTGGAGGTAGTCGATGATCAGCACGTCCAGTCCATGCGTCCGCTTCAACCGCCGCGCCCGGGCCGCAACCTGCGAAATCGGCAGGGCGGGGGTGTCGTCGATATACAGCGGACAGGCCTCCAGCGCCTTGGCGGCCTCGACGAAGCGGCGGAATTCCTGCTCGGTCATGTCGCCGCGGCGGATCTGTTCCGAGGGCACTTCGGCGGCCTCCGACAGGATACGGGCCGCAAGCTGTTCCGCGCTCATTTCAAGGCTGAAGAACCCGACCACACCGCCTTCCACCGCGCCGTCGCTGCCATCCGGCAACCGCCCGCGCCGGTGCGTCTTGGCGATGTTGAAGGCAATGTTGGTGGCAAGCGAGGTCTTGCCCATCGAGGGACGCCCGGCAAGGATCAGGAGGTCGGACGGGTGCAACCCGCCCAGCTTCTTGTCCATGTCGATCAGGCCGGTGGAGATGCCGGCAAGGCCACCGTCGCGCTGGTAGGCGGCGTTCGCCACATTCACCGCGTCGGTTACGGCCTTGAGAAAGCTTTGGAAACCGCGCTCGGCAACGCCTTGTTCGCCCAGTTTGTACAGCCGCTGTTCGGCTTCGATGATCTGGTCTTTCGGCTCGGAGGCCACCTCGACCTTGGCTGCCTGTGAGGCGATGTCGCGGCCCAGCTGGATCAGTTCCCGCCGCACCGCCAGGTCATAGACCATCTGCGCATAGTCGCGCGCCGCATAGGCCGAGATCGCCGCCCCGGCAAGGCGGACCAGATAGGCCGGGCCGCCCAGTTCCTTCAAGCCCTGGTCATCCTCCAGAAACGCCTTCAGCGTGACCGGCGAGGCGAGGGCGTTCTTCTGGATGCGCGCGGAGGCCACCTCGAAGATGCGCTGATGCACGGGGTCGAAGAAATGCTCGGCCTTTACCAGCGAGGAGATGCGGTCGAAGACATCGTTGTTGGTCAGGATCGCGCCCAGAAGCTGCTGCTCGGCCTCGATGTTGTGCGGCAGCACCTCTGTCTCGGGCGCAACCGGGCCTGCGGCCGGCACCATCGGCCTCAGTGCGGTGATCTCGGTCATGTCTGCCCCCTGCCGTCTTGTCTGCTTTTTGGTGCCACCCGCCTAGCACGTCCGGCGGTGGAATGGGTTGGGGGAAAGCTGTGCATAAGCCGCTTATCCACAGGAATGAGCCTACCACATCTTGCCCGTGCGATGAAGCACCAAGCTAGCCCTTGGAATCGGGGCAGGCCATAGTGGGCAGATCAAACGCGGGCGCGATGCCGATTGCGGGGAATCAGCCCTTCCGCGCATCCTGCCAGGCGCGGGGCGCCTTGAGGAAGCTTTCGACCTCTGCCAGCGTGCCCGCGTCGAACGACCCTTGCGCCCTGGCTTCGGCCAGAACGTCCCACCAGGTGCAGAGGTGATGCAGCTTCACCCCATGCGCGCCCAGCTTCGCTTCGGTGTCGGGGAAGATGCCGTAGTAGAAGATCACCGCCGTGTGCCCGCAGGTCGCCCCGGTTTCGCGGATCGCGTCGACGAAGCTGAGTTTCGAGCCGCCGTCGGTGGTCAGATCCTCGACCAGAAGGACGCGCTGACCCTCGGTCATCGCGCCTTCGATGCGGGCGTTGCGGCCATAGCCCTTGGGCTTCTTGCGCACATAGGTCATCGGCAGGGCCAGCCGCTCGGCGACCAGGGCCGCGAAGGGAATTCCAGCCGTCTCGCCGCCCGCGATGTTGTCGAAGGCCTCGAATCCCGCCTCGCGCATCACCGTGACCGACAGGAAATCCATCAGCGTGGACCGGATGCGTGGATAGCTGATCAGCTTGCGGCAGTCGATGTAGGTTGGCGAGGGCAGGCCGGAGGCCAGCGTGAAGGGTGTCTCGGCGTTGAAGTGAACCGCCTTGATCTCCAGCAGCGCACGCGCCGTAAGGCGCGCGATTTCATCCTTGGGCGGGAAGGTCGAGGGGATCATGCGCAGGTCCTTTCGGCGTCTAAGAATCTTCCAGAAAATTCCTAGACTTGTTTCAGGTCACAACGTGCCAATGCACGGGGAATCCGGGGTTGAAGACGGTGACGGGGCCAGCTTCGGACTGGATCTTCACGGGCCAGACGCAAGGCTCGGCCCGCTTTTCCAGCGTGACGCTGCCCGCATTCACCGGCAGGCCGTAGAAAGCCGGACCATGGCGCGAGGCGAAGCCTTCCAGCCGGTCCAGCGCGCCTTCTTCCTCGAAGACATGCGCCAGGAGGGAAAGCGTATTGGTCGCGGTGAAGCAGCCTGCGCAGCCACAGGCATGTTCCTTGAGCGCGTCAATGTGCGGCGCGGAGTCGGTGCCGAGGAAAAACCGGGGCGAGCCGGAGGTCGCGGCCTTCCGCAGTGCCAGACGGTGCTTCTCGCGCTTGGCGACGGGCAGGCAATAGTAGTGCGGCCTGATGCCCCCGGCCAGAATATGGTTGCGGTTGATGATCAGGTGATGCGTGGTGATCGTCGCGGCCAGGCTGTCGCCGCCTTCCGCCGCATAGGCGGCACCTTCCTCGGTGGTGATATGCTCCATCACCACCCGAAGCTCGGGCAGGCGGCGGCGCAGGGGGTCCAGCACCGTGTCGATGAACACCGCCTCGCGGTCGAAGATGTCGACCTCCGGCGTCGTGACTTCGCCATGGGTGCAAAGCGGCAGGCCGATCCGCGCCATGACCTCCAGGACCGGCATCACCTTGTCGAGGTCGCGCACCCCGGAATGCGAATTCGTCGTCGCCCCGGCGGGATAGAGCTTCACCGCCTTCACCAGCCCCGAAGCGGCAGCGCGTTCCACGTCGCCTGGATCGGTGCCTTCGGTCAGGTAGAGCGTCATCAAGGGTTCGAACCCCATCCCGTCCGGCAGCGCGGACATGATCCGGTCCCGGTAGGCCACCGCGTCGTCCAGTGTCACCACCGGCGGCACCAGGTTCGGCATGATGATCGCGCGGGCGAAATGCCGGGCGGTTTCCGGCAACACGGCCTTGAGCATCGCGCCGTCGCGCAGGTGCAGGTGCCAGTCGTCGGGGCGGGGCAGGGTGAGCGTTTGCATGGTCCGGCAGGTAACGCAAACCCGACCCTGTTTCCAGTGGCATCGCATGGCAGACTGCGACAGGATCGCCGGAGATGAAGGAGTTCAAGATGTTCCGCCCGTTTTTCGTCCTCGCCTGTCTCGCGCTCCCGGCCACCGCACAGGAGGTGGACTGCACCAATGCCGTGACGCAGATGGAGATGAGCCAGTGCGCCTACGATGACTGGGAGGCTGCGGATGCCGAGCTGAACGCGGCCTACAAGCGCGCGATGACCCTGCTGAAAGGCTGGGACTCCGCCCTGCCGGATGCCGAAAAGGGCGGGGCGGACGCGCTGAAAGAGGCGCAGCGCGCCTGGATCACCTTCCGCGACAAGGCCTGCGAGGTGGAAGGCTATGCGATGAAAGGCGGCAGCGGCGAACCCCTGTTGGTCTACGGTTGCATGCGCCAGTTGACCGAGGACCGCAGCGCGCAGCTGAACGGGCTGGTCGACAGCTACGGCGACTAGGCCTTCTCGCCGGTCAGTTCTTCCAGCCGCTTGGCAAAGCGCGACGCGGTCAGTCGGGCGGTGACCGAACGGCAGATCTTGATTTCGCGCTGCGGATGCCCCGACAGCCGCGCCGCCGCCAGCACTGCGTTCAGGTAGCTGCCGTTCGACCGCCGGTTTCGCCATAGCCAGGAAAAGCGCTCTTCCGACATCTTTCCTTCCATCGCGGCTTCCAGAATCCGGTCCAGCACCTTCATCTCGCGCAGGGTGTCCTCGGTGCCCTCGCCAGTATGGCGGGCGTGCAGCTGGGTCACCCAGGGCCGCTGGAACAGCGCCGCGTGCATTGCGTCCGGCTGGTGCAGCGGATCATGGATCAGCCAGACCTTCGAGGCGCTTTCCGTCATGTCCGGAGCATAACCATAGCGGCCGCGGAAGTTGATCCGCCGCGCGATGCGGTGGCGCAGGTCCCAGCCTGCCAGCGCCGGATCCAGCGTCGCGCGCGGCGCGATCAGCACCAGTTCCGCCTGCGGCGCGGTGATCGAATAGGCCGCCGCCGCATAGCCCGCCGGTCCTGCGCCGTAGAACACCACGCGGTCGAAATCCTCGAGGAATCCGTCATCGGCCAGCCGGTCGAAGTAGCGGAACACCGCCGGGTCGCGCCACCAGGTCTCGCCCTCGGCCAGGATCGTCAGGATCGACCATCCCCGGTTCTGCGCCAGCGTGAAATGGGCCGGCAACTTGTCCTCGCGTTCGCGCAGGGCGGCCGCGTCCTCGAACGTGACCAGAAGCATCGGACGCTCTTCGGCGAAGAAGGCGTAGTGACGATCCCCCAGCGGCAGGAAATCACCGTCGCCCTCCGCAATTCTCAGCATCGGGCGCTGCCAGTCGGCTGGCTGGACGGGGTGGGTTGTTCGGCTTGGCACGGTCCTGGCCATCGGTGAGTTACTCGCCGCGGACTCTGGCGAGAGAATGAGGCCGCCACAAGGCCCTGCGGTGGAAACATTCGCTGCCGATGCACGTCATAAGGGCGCAGTGCAGCATCATTCGGGCGTTGATGCAATCAAGGGTTGCAATGATGCCGCAATCTTTGCCGGTGTCGCCAGATTCAGCCGATATAGGGTTGCCAGATTGACGCCGCTTCCTTCGGGTCCAGCACCCGCGTCGGCCCGGCCATCAGAAGCTGGCCGTAGCGGCTGCGCCAGCTATCCTCCTGCATCAGCTCGCGAAACCGGGACTGCCGCCACGCAACGGCCGCCTGATGCAGCGGCCCTAGTACCGGGTCGCCATGCAAAGTCTCGCGCAGGGCCCGGCTCTCGATCCCCAGGATGGAGCGATCCTCCTCGGCGGCGAAATTCCGCTCGACCCAGTACCCTGCGTCGAGGCCCCCATCGGCATGAACTGCCCGCCCCCGGTCGCATTTCAGAAGAAAACTCTGCACCGCGCCCAGAGGATAGTGGTTCAACTGGACCAGTGCATAGTGATCATGGCCAGGGTCGGAAAAGATCCGCCCGGTGTGGTAGGAGCGATGCAGGACGCGGCCCGATCCGTCCTGCCAGTGCTGGCCGGGCAGGCGGTCCTCGGCAGGGCTGCGCGGACGGTGGACGCCCAGCTTCCCATAGCCGCCGTCATTCTTCACCAGGGTCTTGAACAGCAGCGCCCGCCACGGCCAGTGCAGGATTTTCGGCGCGGCGCGGGTGAAGGTTTCCGTCACCGGCGCATCGGCGTAAGTGACCACCCCCGCATTGCCGAAGACCCGCCAGGTCAGCGTGATCGCGGTGGCCCGGGGCAGGGCGGCCAGCAGCGCGGGAATACTGCGGTCGCCGACATGAACGTTGACGAACTCGTCGATATCCAGCGGCAAGAACCAGTCCGCTGCCCTGACCAGCGGATGCCGGTCGGCCTGCTTCAGCGCCGCCCACTGCGGGCCCTCGGGATGCGGTCCGGGGTTGCGGACATGGGTCAGCCAGCCCATCGCCTGCAACCGGTCCAGCATCGCATCGGTGCCGTCGTCGCAATCGTTGGAAAAGACGAGGAAATCCGTGACGCCACAGGCACGGTGATGTGCGAGCCATTCCAAGAGGAAGGCCGCCTCGTTCCGCACGGTCAGCACAACCGTTACCCGCATTGTGCCTGCCGTTTCATCTGTCCGAAAATATCCCCGCCGGAGGCAAACGACCTCTGCCCGAGGCAGCGCCGATCATGACCTAGCACGACCGGCGCCGGGGCCAAATCAGAAAAACGCCTGCAACCCGGTGATCGCCCGTCCCAGGATCAGCGCGTGGACATCATGCGTGCCCTCGTAGGTGTTCACCGTCTCCAGGTTCACCATGTGACGCATGATCTGGAAATCCTCCTGGATGCCGTTGCCGCCATGCATGTCGCGCGCCCAGCGGGCCGCTTCCAGCGCCTTGCCGCAATTGTTGCGCTTGATGATCGAGATCATCTCCGGCGCCGCATTCGCCTCATCCAAGAGGCGGCCCACCCGCAGGCTGGCCTGCAGGCCCAGCGAGATTTCGGTCAGCATATTCGCCAGCTTCAACTGGTAGATCTGCATTCCGGCGAGGGGCTTGCCGAACTGCTTGCGGTCAAGACCATACTGCCGCGCCGCGCCCATGCAGAACTCCGCCGCGCCCATCACGCCCCAGGCGATGCCATAGCGCGCCCGGTTCAGACAGCCGAACGGCCCCTTCAGCCCCTCGACATTGGGCAGCAGCGCATCCTCGCCGACTTCGACATCCTTCAGCACGATCTCGCCAGTGATCGAGGCGCGGAGCGACAGCTTTCCCCCCACCTTCGGCGCCGACAGCCCCTTGGTGCCCTTGTCCAGCACGAAGCCCTTGATCTTGCCGCCATGTGCGTCCGATTTGGCCCAGACCACGAATACATCGGCGATGGGCGCGTTGGAAATCCACATCTTCGCGCCGTTCAGCACATAGCCGTTCGCGGTCTTCTTCGCCGTCGTCTTCATCCCCGCCGGGTCCGACCCTGCATCGGGCTCGGTCAGGCCGAAGCAGCCAATCCACTCGCCACTCGCCAGCTTCGGCAGATATTTCATCCGCTGCGCTTCGGTGCCGTAGGCGTAGATCGGATACATCACCAGAGAGGATTGCACCGACATCATGCTGCGATAGCCCGAATCGACCCGCTCGACCTCGCGCGCCACCAGCCCGTAGGCCACATACGAGGCCCCCAGCCCGCCGTATTCCTCGGGGATCGTCACGCCCAGAAGACCCATCTCGCCCATTTCGCGGAAGATGGCCGGATCGGTCTTTTCTTCCCGATAGGCCGCGATCACGCGCGGCTGAAGCTTTTCCTGCGCATAGGCCCGCGCGCCGTCGCGCAGCATCCGCTCTTCCTCGGTCAGCTGGTCGTTCAGCCGGAAGGGATCCTCCCAGTCGAAGCGGCCCAGATCGGGGGCATCCTTGGCTTTCAGTTTCGGCTTGTCGGACATGGCGGCTCTCCTTCTTTGCGCTGGATCATTGCATGATAGCAGAAGGCAGGCTATCGAAAGTCCTGCAGAGGTTCATGAGGGAAACTCATAATGCTGCCCCGCCGCTACCTGCCGCCGATCCCCGCCCTCATGGCGCTTGAGGCTGTCGACCGCCTTGGCACGGCCTCCTCCGCTGCCGAAGAGCTGAGCCTGACGCAAGGTGCGATCAGCCGGGCGCTGCAAGGGCTTGAGGCGCAGTTGGGCGTGCCGCTTCTCTTGCGCGAACGCCAGCGGCTGCGGCTGACGCCCGCCGGGCAGGACTATGTCGGCGAGGTCCGAAAAGCCCTGCATCTTCTGGCCTCCGCCTCCCTTGGCCTGCGCGCCAATCCTACCGGCGGCACACTGAACCTCTCGATCCTTCCGGCCTTCGGGATGCACTGGCTGGCCCCCCGCCTTGCCCGCTTTGCCCAGTCCCATCCCGAAGTGACGGTGAACCTGTCGACCCGGCTTCGCCCCTTCGACTTCTCGGGTTCGCCCTTCGATGCGGCCATCCATTACGGACGGCAGGACTGGCCCGGAGTCCATAGCCTGAAACTCATGGATGAAGAGGTCATCGCTGTTGCCGCCCCCGGCTTCCCGACCCTGGCAGAAGCCACCGACATCCTGGCCCATCCGCTTCTGCAACTGGAAAGCCGCACCGGAGACTGGGGTCGCTGGCTTGCCCACCACGGTGCGCCGGGCCTTCGGCCCCCTGGCATGATGTTCGATCAGTTCGCGACCCTGACACAAGGCGCCATTCACGGCATGGGCGCGGCGCTGATCCCCACTTTCCTGATCCAGCGCGAACTGGCGGAGGGCCGCCTCGTCCCGGTGTTCGGTCTCCCGGTCCGTGCGCTTGGGTCCTATTACCTCGTCTGGCCCGAGGCCCGGCCCGAGCGTGCGCCGCTCCGCTCCCTCCGGCTCTGGCTGGAGGCCGAGGCCGCCGATCCCGCCTTGACCCCCGCACCCCCTCCCGCCACTCTCACGCCAAGACCGGAGGCTCCGTGACCCATCTTCCGTCCAGCATAGATGCCACCGCGACCCTGCTTTCGGGCCAGGGCTATGTTGCCTCCCGCGCGCTGGCGACCGTGGTCTTCCTGTCGCTGAAACTCGGCCGGCCGCTCTTCCTCGAAGGCGAGGCGGGAACGGGCAAGACGGAAATCGCCAAGACGCTCGCCGCAGCCCTTGGCCGCCGCCTGATCCGGTTGCAATGCTACGAAGGCCTCGACGCCGCCTCCGCCGTCGCGGAATGGAACTTTGCCGCCCAGATGATCGCCATCCGCTCCGCCGAGGCCGCCAGCGGCGGCGGCGGCGACCGCGACAGCCTGCAAGCGCAGCTTTTCACCGAGGACTTCCTGATCGAGCGCCCGCTCCTCGCCGCCATGCGCCCGCAACCGGGCGGCGCGCCGGTCCTTCTGATCGACGAACTTGACCGCGCCGACGAACCCTTTGAAGCCTTCCTTCTCGAAGCCCTGTCCGACTATCAGGTCACTATCCCCGAGCTTGGCACCATCCGCGCGCCCGAACCTCCCATCGTCATCCTGACCTCGAACCGCACGCGCGAAGTGCATGACGCCCTGAAGCGCCGCTGCCTCTATCACTGGGTCGACTACCCGTCCTTCGACCGCGAGCTTGAAATCCTCGCCTCCCGTGCCCCCGAAGCGCAGGCCATGCTCTCCCGCGAAGTGGTCGCCTTCGTGCAGAAGCTCCGCCGCGAGGACCTGTTCAAGCGCCCCGGCGTGGCCGAGACGATCGACTGGGCCAAGTGCCTCCTCGCCCTCGACGTGATCGCTCTCAGCCCCGAGGTGATCTCCGACACTCTCGGCGCGATCCTGAAATATCAGGACGACATCCAGAAACTGCAGGGCTCGGAAGCCAGGCGCCTCCTCGACGAGGTGAAGCGCGAACTGGTCCCGGCATGATGACTGCTCTTTTCGGAAATACTCCACGGGGAGCGCGAGGGGTGTGAAACCCCTCGCTCCGACGATGGCGACATACGCCCCGCTCGACATTCCGGAAGACGGCAAGCTCGCTCACAACATTGCCCATTTCGCCCGTGCGTTGCGCAAGGCGGGCCTTCCCGTCGGCCCCGGGTCCACCCTCGATGCCGTCCGCGCGGTGGCTGTGGCAGGCTTCGACCGGCGCGAGGATTTCTACTTTACCCTGCAGGCGATCTTCGTCTCCCGCCCCGAGGAACGCGCCCTTTTCG
Source organism: Rhodobacterales bacterium (assembly GCA_017303485.1). Taxonomy (GTDB): domain Bacteria; phylum Pseudomonadota; class Alphaproteobacteria; order Rhodobacterales; family Rhodobacteraceae; genus Tabrizicola. Next base: position 1,501 of record JAFLCY010000081.1, on the reverse strand, counting down.
CGCAGGTGTTCCGCCTGTTCTGGCGCGACCCGCGCTATCTCGACCACATGATGTCGCTCATGCTGCCACAACTCAATGGCGTGCAAGAGGACCGGATGGCAGCAGCCGCCGAGAAGCGCGCAGCCGAGGCTCTGCTTGATGGTCAGTTGCCGCCCGCGCCGCCCGACGACCGGGAAGGCGACCAGATCGAGATCGACGCCAGCGCCACCATGTCGTCCGAGGAACGCCTGAAGACGCTCGACTTCGAACAGATGTCCGCCGACGAGATCGCCGCCGCCAAACGGATGCTGGCGAAACTCTCGCTCCCGGTTCAGCCGCTGAAGACCCGGCGCGGCGCACCCTCCATCCTGACCGCTCGCATCGACGCCCGCCGCACCCTGCGCGAGGCGATGCGCCACGGCGGCGAGATCGCCGCGCTCGCCCACAAGGCCCCGGTCCCGCGCTGGCCGAACCTCATCGTCCTCTGCGATATCTCCGGCTCCATGGCCGACTACTCCCGCATGGTCCTGCATTTCGTTCATGCCGTTGCCAACCGGCAGGGCCAGGGCTGGGCGCGTGTCCATGCCTTCACCTTCGGCACGCGGCTGACCAACATCACCCGGCACCTCCGTGCCCGGGACGTGGACGCCGCGCTCAGGGCCGCCGGGCAAGAGGCGCAGGACTGGTCCGGCGGCACGCGGATCGGCCAGTCGCTCCACGCCTTCAACCGCGACTGGTCGCGCCGGGTGCTGGGGCAGGGGGCGGTCGTCCTCCTCATCACCGACGGGCTGGATCGCGACGATCCGGGCCTTCTGGCAAAGGAGTCCGAACGGCTCCATCTCTCCTGTCGCAAACTGATCTGGCTGAACCCGCTTCTGCGCTGGAGCGGCTTTGCCCCGAAGGCCGCCGGCATCCGCGCGATCCTGCCGCATGTCGACAGCTTCCGGGCCGGGCATTCCATCGCCTCGCTCGAGGCGCTTGGCCGGGCGATCTCGGACCGCGATGACCGGGGGGAGCGCGACAGGCTCATGGCGATGATCCTGCCGTAGGCGGCACTTCGCGCAAGCTATCGCTTGGCAAGTCCGTGTTATCGCATATCAGCCGCCGCTGCGCTTTGGTATCGGTGTCGGCGCACAGGGAACCGGATCGCGACTCGCATTCGTTATCCCACGCGCTTCAGGATGAGGACTGTTTAATGAGAAAGCTTCTGGTATCGACCACGGCCCTTTCGGTGGCCATCAGCCCGTTGGGCACCATGCCTGTCTTCGCTCAGGTCTTGAACGAGGATGGCTCGGTCACCGGCGAAGACGGCACCGTACTCTGCATGCCGACGGCCGACGCGGCCTGCGACCTCGACGCAATCATCGCGCAGCTTGCGGCCGACAAGGCCGCCGCCGAGAAGGCCGCAGCGCAGGCAGAAGCCGAGGCCCAGGCGGCGGCCGCTGCCGAGGCCGAGGCCGCCGCCGCCAAGGCTGCCGAGGAACAGGCCGCTGCCGAAGCTGCCGCCCAGGCCGAGGCCGAT
>JAFLCY010000080.1 GCA_017303485.1 Rhodobacterales bacterium | reverse complement strand
ACATAGCGCTCAAATGGATGCTGGAGGAATTGAGAGAATGCGTGCCTGAAGTGCAAGTCAACGACGAAATGCTGCATGTCTTTCCTGATCCCAAAGGCATGCAACACGAAGAAACGACGATGTTTGAGATTGGCCCATTCAAGAAGAAATGGCCGACAAAGCGGCGCGAGATCAGTGAGATGTTTCCGCTGCATCCCTCTGTAATCGAGAGATTGAAAGCTGATGCGGTGTCTCATGTTGGTGAGATGAGACCATACCGACCAGAAAACCTGAAAGATCACCCGGGGGCCGCGGAATTTTTCGTGAAGTAGCATCGGTACTCGTGGCACATTGACCATTTGATCAATGAGTTCGTGCCACCCGGGCGTGAGTGGGCAGATTTCCCGCCCCACGCGTCGGGCTGAAGCCCGACCTACCGCAGCGGGCTCTTGTAGGTCATCCGGCGGACGGAGCCGGTCTTGGAGCGCATCAGGATCGTCTCCAGCGTGACCCAGCCGGGTTCGCGCTTGATGCCCGCAAGGAGCGAGCCGTTGGTGACGCCGGTGGCCGAGAAGATCACGTCGGAGCGCACGAGGTCGTCGCGGGTGTAGACGCGGTCGAAGTTGGTGATCCCGGCCTTGCGGGCGCGGGCGCGTTCGTCGTCGTTGCGGAAGAGAAGCTTGCCGTAGAACTGGCCGCCCATGCATTTCAGCGCGGCGGCGGCAAGGACGCCTTCCGGCGCGCCGCCGGAGCCCATGTACATGTCGATGCCGGTGATCTCCGGTTCGGCGCAGTGCATCACGCCCGCAACGTCGCCGTCGGTGATCAGCCGGATCGCGGCGCCGGTGGAGCGGATTTCGCCGATCAGGTCCTCGTGGCGCGGGCGTTCCAGCACGCAGACGGTGATGTCCTCGGTCGAGACGCCTTTCGCGGCGGCGAGAGCCGAGACCCGCTCGGAGGGCGACATGGCGAGGGTCACGGTGCCGGGCTTGTGGCCGGGGCCGATGGCGAGCTTCTCCATGTAGACGTCGGGGGCGTGCAGGAGCGTGCCGCGTGGGGCCATGGCGATGACGGTCAGCGCGTTCGGCATGTCCTTGGCGGTGAGGGTCGTGCCTTCCAGCGGGTCGAGGGCGATGTCGACCTCCGGCCCGCTGCCGGTGCCGACTTCCTCGCCGATATAGAGCATCGGGGCCTCGTCCCGCTCGCCCTCACCGATGACGACGACACCCTTGATGTCGAGGAGGTTGAGCTGGTCGCGCATCGCGTTGACGGCAGCCTGGTCGGCGGCCTTTTCATCGCCACGCCCGATCAGCCGGGCCGAGGCGAGGGCGGCGGCTTCGGAGACGCGGCCAAGGCCGAGCGACAGGAGCCGGTCCTGGAAGTTCAGTTTTTCAGACATGGGTCCCCCGGGGCAGATTTTCTTTCGGTGTAGCCGGGGGTTGGCGGCGCGGCAAGCTTGGTGGCGCTAACAGGGGATCAGGGCAGAGCGGCCAGGATCGCATCGGCGAGGCAGGCATTGACGGCTCGCGTGGTTGCAAGGCGCTTCGAGGTCGCGGGATCGGGGCCGATGGCTCCGGCGGTCGAGCGCAGGAACAGGGTACGACCACGCGGGGTGGCAAAGAAATCTGCTGTCGAGATGAGCGATGTGAGGGGTTGAGAGGTGGTCGCGCGACCGAAGGGGTGGCCGAAGCCTGCGACGAAGGCTGCGGTGCAGTCATCGGCGGTGGTCGGGCAAGCTGATGTGCAGACGGCGAGAAGGGGCTCGAACTCCGGCTCGTTGCGGAAGGTTTCGATGGCGGCCTTGGCAATGGAAAGGTCGACGGGTTCATAGCGCATGACCTTCAGCACCGGGACGACGGATTGCATCCGGCGCGCGGCCTCGTCCTGCGGGATGCCTGCGGCGGAAAAGATCGCGGCAAGGCGGGCGGTGTCGGCGGGCGGGCCGTCGCTGCGGTGCAAGCTTGCGAACCCGGCCAGGGCCATCCACGCGGCTGGATCGTCGGCCTTGAGCCGTTCGACCACCAGGGCATCGGATTCGACCTGGGGCACCATGTCCGTGGCGTTCAACCTGCCCCAGAGAATCTGCGCCGTCGCCCAGTCCGGGGCGGGCTGGTCGAAGAACCCCGCAGGAAGCGGATCGAAGCCGCCGGTTATGTTGAGCCATGTCATGTAGAGGCTGGTGGCCTTGTCCGGCTCGTTTGCCGCATAAAGACCAAGGGCGCGGGCAAGAAGCGCGTCGGTGTCCGAGCCGATGTCACCAAGGCGCCACAGCGCGGCCACCGGGTCGGCTGCAATATAGGCTTCCGCGATGGGTGTGCCGTTGACGCGGGCCAGCTTCCTGCGCTCCGTGAAGGGGAGTTCGGCCCGAAGCCATTCGCTGGCGGGCGGAAGCGCGAGGAGGGCGGCGGTGTTTCCGGCCTCGGCGGCGGCGTGGAGGTCGGTGAGCGCGGTCGGGTCGTCGCTGGCCAGCGCCCGCTGGAACGGAGCCTGGAAAGCAGGGTCGTCGAAACCGGGGATCGGATCGGCCTGGGTCGGGGTGGCAAGGATGACTGCCAGAAGGAGTGCCCGCATTGCCCGTCTCCTGTCTCTTCAGCGAAGGCACAAGGGTCGGGCGCGGATGAGGGGCCTGTCAACCCTGATGCGGCTGGCGAGGGGTCAGACTTCCTCGATCCGGATCGCGACGGGTTGGCCTACGAGGACGCCGGTCGCGGCAAAGCGGGTCATGGCGTGGGCGACGTCGTCGGGGGCAGCCTTGTGGGTTACGATCAGGACCGGGGCGTTGGTGCCCTGGTGGCCGTACTGGCGCATCTGGTCGATGGAGACCCCGGCGTCGCCAAGGCAGGTGGCGATCTTGGCCAGCGCGCCGGGTTTGTCGAGGAGCGTCATGCGCAGGTAATAGGGCGCGGGATGGGCTGCTGCGGCGGGTTGCGCGGCGACAAGGGTCGAGGCGGGTTGGCCAAAGGTTGGCAGGCGGAAGCCCCGGGCGATGTCGATCACGTCGGCCATGACCGCGCTGGCGGTGGGGCCCATGCCGGCACCGGGGCCGCGCAGGACGATCTGGCCCACGCTGTCGCCTTCCAGCACCACCATATTGGTGCCGCCCTGCAACTGGCCGAGCGGACTGTCGGCAGGGACGAGGCAAGGGGTCATGCGCTGTTCAAGCCCGCGGCCCGTCATCTGCGCGACGCCGAGGAGCTTGATGCGGTAGCCCATGTCTTCGGCCAGGCGGATGTCGTCGATCGAGACATTGCCGATGCCTTCCAGTTCCACGTCGTCGAAGGCGACCTTGGTGCCGAAGGCGATGGAGGCGAGGAGCGAGAGCTTGTGGCCCGCGTCGATGCCGCCGACGTCGAGGTTGGGGTCGGCTTCCAGGTAACCAAGCTGCCGGGCTTCCTCGAACACCGTCTCGTAGGGCAGGTTCTCGGACTGCATCCGGGTCAGGATGTAGTTGCAGGAGCCGTTCATCACGCCCATGACCCGTTTCATGCGGTTGCCCGCAAGGCCTTCGGTCAGGGCCTTGATCACCGGGATGCCGCCAGCGACGGCAGCCTCGAAGCGCAGCGCGAGACCTTCGCGCTCGGCGGTCTCGGCGAGGGCCTGGCCGTGGTGGGCGAGAAGCGCCTTGTTGGCGGTGACGACGTGCTTGCCCGAAAGCAACGCCGTTTCGGTGGCGTGTTTCGCGGCACCTTCGTGACCGCCCATCACCTCGACGAAAACGTCGATGTCATCGCGCGTGGCCAGGGCGACGGGGTCGGTTTCCCAGGCATAGCCCGAAAGGTCGGCATCGCGGTTCTTCGTACGGTCGCGGGCCGAAACGGCGGTGATCGTGACGGGGCGCCCGGCGCGGGTGGCGATCAGGTCGGCATGGGACTGGATGATCTTGACCACACCGATGCCGACAGTCCCGAGACCGGCAAGACCAAGACGCAAGGGGGCGGCGGACATCGGGAACCTCGGGCAGTTACGGCTGTCGTCTGTTAGCCGGAAGCGGCAGGAGGTGCAACGCCGTCAGGGCGCCGCGCTGCTGGCAGACAGCGCCGCGGCGCGGGCCTTCAGCCGGGCGGCGCGACCGGCCAGCGCCGGGCCTGGATCGGCCGTTGGTGTCCCGGCCTGGGCGAGAAGATCGTCAATCGGCAGAAGCTGCGGCGGTGCCGCGCTCTCCGGCCCCAGCGCGTCAATCTCGGGGAAGGGCGCGCAGGCGGTGAGCGTCAGGAGAAGGAGAGTGGCAGGCAAGCGCATCATGATCCCGGAAATGTCCACAGGACCCTACCCCCGGATCGTGCCGGGGGGAAGGCCGGGTCACATCAGGTGCAGGTGGTGGTGCCTTGCAGACAAAGCCGGCGGTGACGCGGGCGGGTCACGATGAACTCGCCGAAGGTCTGGGAATCGACGCCGATCAGGAACCCCGCCAGAACGGTGGGAAGCTGCGCCTTGAAATCGACCGTGCTTTCGACGACGAAAACGCTTTCTCCATTGTTAAGTATGGCGATTTTCCCGTTTGTGGCAGTCGTCCCTTTCCAACCCTGGATATCCGTCTGGGTCAGTGGCGTCACCTTGTTGCCGGGAGAATAGGAGAACAGCAGCTTGTAAGAGCCGGTGCTGTAGTTGCAAAGCTTTGTGCCGGTCGGCGACGTGCATTCCAGACTGGTGATCCGCATCTTGACCGGATGCCCGCCGGGGGTCAGGAACTCGATGACGTTCTGCAACCCGTTGGCGAAGGCAAGCGGGATGGTGTCGCGCTGGCGCGACAGGAGATCAGCGATGGAATAGGATGCCTTCTGGGTGATGTTGATCGTGCGGAACACGTCCCAGTAGATGAACATCGCAACCATGGCCCAGATCAGCAGGGGCAGCATGATCAACCCCTCGACCAGGATCAGGCCGTCTTCGTCGCGCAGGAACGTGGTGAAACGGCGTTTGAGGTTGAGCATCTGTGTCACCCCGGCTCGTTCACGAAGGTGGTCGTCACCAGCATCACATAGCTGCCGTCGGTTTCCACCGGCATCTTCACGCTGACTGCGGTGGTCGGGAACATCGGGTCGGCCTTCATGCAGATGCGCATCAGCATGATGTCGTTGTCGGTGCCCGTCGCATATTCGTTGGCGGGTGGCTCGTCAGTGACGATCGGCTGGGACTTGTCGACGCAGGACCGCGGCGGCGCAGCCATGGCGAAGGTGTTGGTGTTGACCGGCTGCATCCAGATCTTCATCGAGTTCATGCAATCGTTGACCGACTCGATCATCATGCCCGACCGGCAAATGGTCCGTTTCAGGGTCTGGTGCGTGGGGTTGACGAAGGTCCCGAGGCGAAGCTGACGCACCGCCAGATCAACGGCGCGTTCGAACATGACATAACGCGCCATGAACATGCTGCTCTCGACCGAGGCGGTGAAGATGAGGAAGAGGATCGGGAAGACGAACAGGAATTCGATCGCCGCCTCGCCCGACTCGTCCGCCAGGAATGCGCGCAATGTCGTCATTCGGTCAGTCTCAGCGGCGAGAGGATCTTGGCGATTTCCTCGAAGGCGGCGTTCAGGTTATCGGCGTTTGTCACCTTGTAGTAGTAGCCGGTGCCCGGAGAGGCGCAGTTCTGGATCGGGCCTTCGGTAACGTCGTCGCCCAGGATGATGCCGAACACCTCGACTCCGGCAGCCTTGGCCGCGGTGCAGTTGGTGTTCAGCAGGCTGTCCATGTTGGACGTGCTGGTCAGGTAACTGCCGACCATCGCATTGTAGATGGTGTTGTAGTTCGTGGCCCCGGTGACGTTCGAGCGCATGTAAAGCTGCTCGATCACCCAGTCGACTGTGGCATAGCGCCAGACTTCCGACCAGTCGAGATTCCGGACGTTGCCGCTGCCGGTCCATTTCGGCGTGGCGGGCGAGCCGGTGGCGGAAATCCATGCAAGAGGATCGCAGCCGCCTGTCACGCTGGTGCCGGTGCCCGCCCCTTCGGCCTGAGTGCCGACCCGGCGCTTCACGGAGTTTGCCTTGAGGTGCGGCACGAAGAAGTTGCGCTTGACCACTTTGCCACTGACCACCGCGTCAGCCAGCGACCAGCCCGAGCAAGAGTTGACGGGCGGCGGAGTGCCGTTGGGGTTGACGCCGGGACGCAAGCCACCGTTGAAGCCGATCCCGGTGTCGTTGTACAGGATCGCCATGTTGCCGTCGTCCCCGCGCCAGATCGGCGAGGGACCGCTCTTGTAGTCGTCACGGATATGTTGGCTGGAGACGTGCGTCCCGTCGGTCATCACGACGATGATCTTGCGGGTGCCCATCGAGCCGTCGGAGTGGCGGACGCTTTCGTCATCGGCGTTGTCGGCGGGACGGCCCGCCATTCCCGGTTGGCCAGCGAGAAGGTTTGCGTAGATCGGGCGTGCCGAACCGTCGATGAGAGCGGTGCCCCAGCGCATGCCGACCGCGATCGAGGTATTGCCGCGCGGGTTCAGCTGCGCGATCTGGGCTTTCAGCGCGGTCATGTCGGTCGCGGGCATGACAACCAGGTTCGAGGCGGATTCATCGGCCCCGGTGCTGGGGTTGTCGCCATGGTTGCACATGAAGGTGCCGCTGTTCGTATTGATGGCGACCGGGCTGGTCCTGCTGATATTGACCGAACCGCCATTGGTTGCGGTGGTGCTGCTGCTGCCGATGTCCGTGATACTCGCGTTGGGCACGCCTTTCGCGACATTGGCGACGGCCGCCATCGGGATCGGATCGGTCCGCGACAGGGCCATCGTATTGAAGGTGTCGGGGTTGATCTCGAAGCAGTTGATCTTGGGAACGCCCTGGTTGGCGATATAGTTCCAGGACGACAGATGCGACACGTTGAACTGATTGCGCAGCTCGACGGGGATGTTCACGTTCGAAGAATAGGGCACCATGCCGATCGAGATCAGGTTGTTCGGATCTTTCGGGATCGTGTAGTTGCCGCCGGAATCCTTGTTGAACTTCAGGATGGTGACAAAGTTGGTTGCCGCCTGGCGCAGGGCCGCGATCTTGGTGGTCGAACCCGAGGAAGCAGACATCGAACCCGTGATGTCGAGAACCAGGAACACTTCGAGCTTCGCCTCGCCCTGCTGTGCGGCAGAGACGATGCTGGGCGCCTCGAAATAGGGCACGCCAAGCATGTGCGTGAACCAGTTGTAGGAGCGGACCGACGAGGTCATGCGCGCGGTCCGCGAGGTGGTGGTCGCTTCGCCGGTAATGGCGGGGGTTGCGTAGTCATAGGTGATGTAGTCGCCGAGACCGGCCTTCTGGAACCATTCCATCCCGACCGATTGCGGTGTCTGGCTGACCGGAAGCACCACGTTGGACGCCGACAGGACCGCTCGGTCCAGCGTCTCCTGCAGGGCGACGCGACGTGTCTCGAAGCGCATCACATCGACGGCGATGCCGCCGAAGCAGACCATCAGCACGAAGACCATCAGCACGAAAATGGCGATTGCGCCGCCTTCGTCCGACCTGAATTGTAGGACCTTGCGAGCAAGGTGAGCAAATACCGGTCGCGCGTCGGGCTTGATCAACATGTCACTATCCATTGCAGCAGCGCCCCGCCAGAAAAGACGGGTTCCCAAGCGTCGATTTAGGCACAACATCGGGCATAAGTAAGGCATTTCCTGCCAGACCCCCGGCTGAGCGCCAGAATCCGGAAACAATCTGCGGGAATCGGATGTGTTGTGCTGCGAATTCGGAAAACTTCCCCCCATTCATTGTTCTGAAAGGAATCGGTTTCGAGCCGATTCGCTCCGGACAGGCAAAGTCCCTTTTGCATCTGGTGGCTCTGCGGGGTGCTTTCCGGGTTCCCTATCACCCCCCCATGGCGCTAGGGTCGCGGCAGGCGCCAGGCCCACGGCGCCTGCCTGTCAGGGAGGACGGCATGAGTATTTCCGGAGAGCCAAGTTTCCGCGAGTCGGTTGATCTGATGTTCAACCGCGCGTCGAAGCTGATGGATCTGAGCCCGGGTCTGGAGCAGAAGATCCGGGTCTGCAATTCGACCTATACCGTGCGCTTTGGCGTTCGGCTGCGCGGCAAGATCGAGACCTTCACCGGCTATCGGTCGGTCCATTCCGAGCATATGGAGCCGGTGAAGGGCGGCATCCGCTATGCCCTTTCGGTGCATCAGGACGAGGTCGAGGCGCTGGCGGCGCTGATGACCTACAAATGCGCACTGGTCGAAACCCCGTTCGGGGGCTCGAAAGGCGGGCTTTGCGTCGATCCGCGCGCCTGGGACGAGCATGAGCTGGAGCTGATCACCCGCCGCTTCGCCTATGAACTGATCAAGCGCGACCTGATCCACCCGGCGCAGAACGTGCCCGCCCCCGACATGGGCACGGGCGAGCGCGAGATGGCCTGGATCGCCGACCAGTACGCGCGGATGAACACCACCGACATCAACGCCAAGGCCTGCGTGACCGGCAAGCCGCCTCATGCAGGCGGCATCCAGGGCCGGGTCGAGGCGACGGGCCGCGGCGTGCAATATGCGCTGCGCGAGTTCTTCCGCCACAAGGACGACATGGGCAAGGCCGGGCTGACCGGCAGCCTGGACGGCAAGCGGGTGATCGTGCAGGGCCTCGGCAACGTGGGCTATCACGCGGCCAAGTTCCTGTCCCAGGAGGACGGGGTCAAGGTCATCGCGGTGATCGAGCGGGACGGGGCGCTGCTGAACCCCAAGGGCCTCGACATCGAGGACGTGCGCCAGTGGATGAACAGCCATGACGGGCTCTTGGCGGGCTATCCGCATGCAACCCATGTGGCAAACGGGGCGGCGGTGCTGGAAGAAGCCTGCGACATCCTGATTCCGGCGGCGATGGAAGGCGTGATTCATCTGGGCAATGCCGAGCGGATCAAGGCGCCCCTGATCATCGAGGCAGCGAACGGGCCGATCACCTATGGCGCCGACGAGATCCTGCGCCGCAAGGGCTGCGTGATCATTCCGGACATGTATGCCAACGCCGGGGGCGTGACGGTTTCCTATTTCGAATGGGTGAAGAACCTGAGCCACATCCGCTTTGGCCGGATGCAGCGCCGCGCCGAGGAAGCGCGCAGCCGCCTGCTGGTCGAGGAGCTGGAGCGTCTGAGTTCCGACAAGGGGTTGGGCTGGACGCTGGCCGATGACTTCAAGGAGCGGTTCCTGACCGGCTCGGACGAGCTGGCGCTGGTGCGCTCGGGTCTCGACGACACGATGCGCACGGCCTACCAGGCAATGCGCGAGGTCTGGCATTCGCGCCAGGATGTCGAGGACCTGCGCGTCGCGGCCTACATCGTGTCGATCAGCCGGGTGGCGCAGACCTACAGGTCGAAGGGATTGTAGAGCCGCGAAGCCCGCCCCATTCCTGCCGCAATATTGACGCAATCAGCCCGAACCGGTATTCTGTCCTCGCTCGGATCGACAGGAATACACCCTAAAGTTGTAGATTGTTTTCAATACTTTGGGTAATTTCGGGGGACGCGGATGATGGGGAATGGGGCGGGCGACAAACGGTCTGAAATAAAGGCTTTTTTGAGGCAGGAAGGCGGAAGCGCGACAATCGAATTCGTGCTTTGGCTGCCGATTGTGGTTGCGATCCTGCTGCTGGTCGTCGATTCCAGCATGCTGTTCATGAGTCGCTCACACGCAATGCGGGTGATTCAGGACACCAACCGGCTGTACTCGGTCGGTCAGTTCACCGGAACCTCGGCCGAGCGGATCACCAAGGCGCAGAATTATGCGCTGTCGCGACTGCGGGGGCTGTCGCCAAGTACCGTTGTGGCGACGACCGAAACCGATGGGGTCGTTCTGACCAGGGCAACCATGCGAACCCGCGAGATCGCACAGATCGGCTTTCTGGGGATGATGATCGACACCGAGATGGTGGTCGCGGCGGAACACAGGGTGGAGTCCTGAGATGGCACCTATTTCCGGCAAACCGGCCAGATTCCTTGCATCCGAAGATGGAGCAATGACAGCAGGCGGCCTGATCTTCACGACGATCATCCTTGCGGTCGGCGGCCTCGCCGTGGACGTCTCTAACGCGATCAACCAGCGGGCACAGTTGCAGCTGACCGCTGACGCGACCGCCCATGATGCGCTGTACGAGCGAAACCTCACGCTGACCGCCACGGCAGATACTGCCAAGGCCACGGCGCTGGCGCTGGGCGACTTCAACATGCCAGGGGCGGTTTATGGCCGGGTGCTGACGACGGCCGATATACAGTTCGGCACCTGGGATCGGACGACGAGGCACTTCACGCCGGATGAGAACTCGCGGACGGCGGTGCGGGTGCTGACGCACCGGGATGCGGCGGGCGGCAACGAGGTGACGACCTATCTTCTTAAATTCGCTGGCTACGACTCCTGGGACGTCCGAACGGATTCCGTGTTCGAGACCTATGTGCCCGACTGCCTGCGCGAGGGGTTCGTGGCCGAGAACATGGTCGATATCCAGAGCAACAACGCCTACCTCAACGGGTTTTGCATCCATTCCAACGACATCGTTTCGCTGAACAGCAATAACTATTTCGAGGAAGGCACCATAGTGTCGATGCCGGATAGATCGCGGCTGGACATGCCCGCCTCGGGGCTTCGGTCGAACGAAGGGCTGCAGGAAGCCCTGCGCTATGGTGCGATCCAGATCCGGTTGATCAACGCCCTGCGCAAGGTGCCGTCCGCGCCCTTTGCAACCGGCATCGCGGCGATGTGGAACTACATCCAGCTGGCGACGCGGGACGGGCAGCTGTCCTATGTGACCGGCACACCGCGGCAGATCACCATCGTGAACGGCAGGCCAAGGGCGGCGACGGCCGGGGCAGACCGGATCGAGGCGGGGCGCGACCTCAAGGACCGGGATGGCAACCTTGCCCTGCGCGCGAATGCGGTGAACTACCTTTACTGCTCCAGCACCAGCACACAGCTGCAGATCGGCGAGGTGCTGAGCAACATGGTCCTCATTACCAACTGCCAGATCAACTTTGCGCGGGACGGGGTGCTGGAAAACGGGCTAATCGCAACCTTGCACACCGGAAACTCCTCGATCTCGGGGGTGTCCACCTCGCGGATCGGCCGGGCCGACAATTGTGCGGACGGTGGCGGGGCGCAACTCGTCTCCCTGGGCGGAATGCGCTTTGCCGCAGGCATATCGATCAACGGCGGCCAGTTGATCGCGCTGAAGGAGATCGCCTTTGCCGCCAATGGCGATGGGCTGCACGGCACCTCGATCATCTCGGGCGACACGGTGTCGGGAACGTCGAACATGCGGATGGGGCTTTGCGGCACGGGGATGGGCGGCAACCTGTCGCTGGACTATTTCCGGATGGTGGAATAGCGCTTCCTCGCGCGACTTGACCGCAACTCTGGCCATTTGCGACGAAGCCTGTCGCGGGTGGCGCAGGAATTCGCCGAACCGTCTTGAATATGCACCCGGCACCCGGTCTTATGGCCGGGTCAGGGGAGTTCATCCATGCGCTATTCCGGCCTGAAGGTCATCACCGAGGGATTGTTCGGCAACAAGGGCTGGACCCCGGCCTGGCGTGACCCGGCGCCGAAGGCGGACTATGACGTGGTGATCATCGGCGGCGGCGGGCATGGTCTGTCGACGGCCTATTACCTGGCAAAGAACCACGGGATCACCAATGTCGCGGTCCTGGAGAAGGGCTATCTGGGCGGCGGCAACGTCGGGCGGAACACGACCATCGTGCGCGCGAACTACTTCCTGCCGGGCAACAGCGAGTTCTATTCGCATTCGCTGAAGCTGTGGGAAGGGCTGGAGGCCGACCTCAACTACAACGTGATGCATTCGCAGCGCGGGCTGATCAACCTGTTCCACTCGGACGGGCAGCGCGATGCCTTTGCCCGGCGCGGCAATGCGATGATCAATCAGGGCGACGATGCGATCCTGCTGGACCGGGAAGGGGTACGCGAGCATCTGCCCTATCTGGATTTCGAGCAGACGCGGTTCCCGATCTATGGCGGGCTTCTGCATCCGCGCGGCGGGTCGGCCCGGCATGACGCGGTGGCCTGGGGCTATGCGCGCGGGGCGGACCGGCGCGGGGTGGACCTGATCCAGAACTGCGAGGTCACCGGGATCGACATCGAGAACGGGGTGGTGAAGGGCGTGCAGACCACGCGTGGGGCGATCCGGGCGAAGAAGGTCGGGATCGTGGTGGCGGGGCGGTCGTCGCAGGTCGCGGCGATGGCGGGGATGCGGCTGCCGATCGAGAGCCACGTCCTGCAGGCCTTCGTGACCGAGGGGCTGAAGCCGGTGATCAACCATGTCGTCAGCTTCGGGATGGGGCACTTCTACATCAGCCAGTCCGACAAGGGCGGGCTGGTGTTCGGCGGCGATCTGGATTTCTACGCCAGCTACGCCGCGCGGGGGAACCTGCCGATGGTCGAGCATGTGATGGAAGCGGGCATGACCCTGATGCCGATGATCGGCCGGGCCAAGGTTCTGCGCAGCTGGGGCGGGATCATGGACATGACGCCGGACGGCTCCCCGGTGATCGACAAGACGCATGTCGAGGGGCTGTTCCTTGACTGCGGCTGGAACTATGGGGGGTTCAAGGCGGTGCCGGCCAGTGGCTGGTGCATGGCGCATCTTATGGCGACCGGCGAGCCACATGCGGTGGCCGCGAAGTTCCGGCTGGATCGGTTCGCGACGGGGCATCTTCTGGATGAAGAAGGCACCGGCAGCCAGCATAACCTGCATTGAGGGGCGGGATGATGATGGATCGGTTGCACCTTGCGGATCGTGCGGAAGCCTCCGGCGGGGATATTTTGGGACAGAAAATGAGGGTCGGCCGATGCGCCTGACATGCCCCCTTTGCGGTGAACGGGACCGGCGGGAGTTCTACTATTACGGGTCGGAGGATTACCTGAACCGGCCCGCCGCCGATGCGCCGTTGTCGGCCTGGGATGATCATCTGCACAACCGGGACAATCCGGCGGGGGTGACGCGGGACCTCTGGTATCACGAGGCGGGCTGTGCGCAGTGGCTGCTGGTCACGCGGAACACGGTAACGCATGAGATTTCCAGCGTGGAACTGGTGGCGGAGCGGGTGAAATGAGGATCGACGGCAAGGGTCTGGTCGACCGCACGAAGCCGGTCCGGTTCCGTTTCGACGGCAAGGATTACGCCGGGTACAAGGGGGACACGCTGGCTTCGGCTTTGCTGGCCAATGACGTGCGGCTGGTCGGGCGGTCGTTCAAGTATCACCGGCCTCGGGGCGTGTTGACGGCGGGGTCGGAGGAGCCGAACGCGCTGGTCGAGGTCATCGGGGCGTCGAACCAGACCCCGAACGTCCGGGCGACGGTGCAGGAGGTGTTCGAAGGGCTGGTGACGCAAAGCCAGAACCGGCTTGGGTCGCTGCGGTTCGACCTTTTGGCGGTGAACGATTACCTGTCGCCCTTCCTGTCGGCGGGGTTCTACTACAAGACCTTCATGTGGCCGCGCGCCTTCTGGGAGGGGCTCTACGAGCCGATCATCCGCCGGGCGGCGGGGCTGGGCAGCCTGTCGGGCAAGCATGACGAAGGCACCTATGAGAAGGCCTTCGCCTTCTGCGACGTGCTGGTGATCGGCTCGGGCCCGGCCGGGCTGATGGCGGCGCTGACGGCGGGGCGGTCGGGTGCGGATGTGATCCTGTGCGAGGAAAGCCATGCGCTTGGCGGGCGGCTTCTGTCGGACAGCCAGACCATCGGCGGGATGCCTGCGGGGGACTGGGTGGCGCAGGCGGTGGCGGAGTTGCAGGCGCTGCCGAACGTGCGGATCATGGCCCGGACCACGGTGACCGGGGCCTATGACAACGGCACCTATGGCGCGCTGGAGCGGGTGGGGCTGCACAAATCCGCCCGGCCCAACCTGCCGCGCGAATGCTTCTGGCGGATCGTCGCGAAACATGCGGTGCTGGCGAGCGGCGCGCTGGAACGGCCGGTGGCCTTCCCGGACAACGACCGGCCGGGGATCATGATGGCCTCGGCGGTGCGGACCTATCTCAACCGCTATGGGGTGGTGCCGGGCAAGCGGGTGACGTTGTTCGCCAACACCGATCAGGCGCGGGGCGTGGCGCGCGAGTTGATGGCGGCGGGGGTGACGGTGGCGGCGATCATCGACCCCCGGCCCGATGCTTCCAGCGTCGAGGATTGCCCGGTGCATGTCGGGGCCGAGGTGGTGGGTAGCCGTGGGCGGCTGGGGCTTTCCGGCATCCGGGTGCGGAAGGGCTCGGATCTCATCGAGATCGAGACCGACTGTCTGGCAATGTCGGGCGGCTGGAACCCGACGATCCACCTGACCTGCCATATGAACGGGCGGCCCCGGTGGAATGAAGATCTGGCCGCCTTCGTGCCGATGGAGGGCGCGGTGCCGGGGCTGGTGGCGGTAGGCGCTGCGAATGGGTCGATGTCCACGCATGGGGCGCTGGTCACGGGTCATGCGGCGGCTTCGGCGATGGTCGAGGCTTTAGGGCGGAAGGTTTCGGGCGCGCTGCCGGAAGCCGAGGATGCGCCCTATCGGCTGAAAGCTTTGTGGGCGGTGGACGCGCCGGGTCGGGCCTGGCTGGACTTTGCCAATGACGTGACGACCAAGGACGTGAAGCTGGCGGCACAGGAAGGCTTCCGCAGTGTCGAGCATATGAAGCGCTATACGACGCAGGGCATGGCACCGGATCAGGGCAAGAATTCCAACGTGGGCGCACTGGCGGTGTTGGCCGATGCGACGGGGCGGGGCATTCCCGAGACCGGGACCACGACCTTCCGCCCGCCCTATGTGCCGGTCTCCATCGCCGCGCTGGGAGCGGGGGGGCGGGCCGAAGGATTTGCGCCGCAACGCTTCCTGACCAGCGATCAGGCCAGCCGCGACCGGGGTGCGCCGATGATCGAGGCGGGGCTTTGGTATCGCCCGAGCTACTTCCCGAAGCCGGGCGAGGCGACGTGGCGTGAGGCCTGCGACCGGGAAGTGAACATGGTGCGGCAGGCGGTGGGCGTGGCCGATGTCTCGACGCTGGGCAAGATCGACATTCAGGGGCGGGATGCTGGAAAGTTCCTGGATTTCGTCTACACCAACACGTTCTCGACCCTGCCGGTGGGCCGCGTGCGCTATGGGCTGATGCTGCGCGAGGACGGGCTGGTGCTGGACGATGGCACCTCGGCCCGGCTGGGCGAGGATCACTACCTGATGACCACCACCACGGCGGCGGCGGGGTTGGTGATGCGGCATCTGGACTTCGTGCATCAGGCCTTCTGTGCGGACTGGCAGGTGCGGTTCATTTCCGTCACCGAAAGCTGGGCACAGTTTGCGGTGGCGGGGCCGAAAGCGCGGGCGCTGGTGAACTCCTTCCTGGAGGTGCCGGTGGAGCTGCCCTTCATGGGGGTCGCTCCGGTACGGATCGGCGGGGTGGACGGGCGGTTGTTCCGGATCTCGTTCAGTGGCGAGGAAGGCTATGAACTGGCGGTGCCCACCCGCTATGGCGAGGCGCTGTTCCGTGACCTTCTGGCCCGAGCCGAGACGATGGGCGGCGGGCCCTACGGGATGGAGGCGCTGAACGTCCTTCGGATCGAGAAAGGCTTCATCACCCATGCCGAGATTCATGGCCGCATCAGCGCGCATGACATCGGGATGGAGAAGATGGTTTCCGCGAAGAAGGACTGCATCGGCAAGGCGGCGGCGACGCGGCCCGGCCTTTGGGGGCCGGAGCGCGAGCAACTGGTGGGCCTGAAGGCGCAAGCGGCGATTTCGGCGGGGGCGCATCTGTTCGTCCCGGGGCAGGAGGTCCATCGCGAGACCGACCAGGGCTATGTGACGAGCGTGTGCTGGTCGCCGACGGTCGGGGCCTGGCTGGGGCTCGGCTTCCTGAAGGATGGTCGGGCGCGCCATGGCGAGAAGATCAGGCTTGTCGATCACCTGCGCGGGCTGGACGTGATCTGTGAAGTGGTGAACCCGGTCTTCCACGACCCTGAGGGGGAGAAACTGCGTGCCTGAACTCATCGCGAAATCCGCCCTTGAGGGGCAGGGCCTGACGCTGGGAACGGTGACCCTGACCGAGGTCGATACAGGGCCGATCTTCAGTATCGCAGTGTTCCCCGGCGGGGCGAAGGCCGTAGCGAAGGGGCTGAAGACCCTGGGTCTGGCGATGCCGGAGCCGAACGCGTTCGCCGAGAAGAAGGGCGCGCGGATCGTCTGGACCGGGCGGGAGCAGGCCTTCCTGATGGGGGTCGCGCCGCCCGCGCTGGAGGGCGCGGCGGTGACGGACCAGTCGGATGGCTGGGCGGCGCTGGCCCTTTCGGGCGCGGGCGCGGTCGACGGGCTGGCGCGGCTGGTGCCGGTCGATTTGCGGCTTGCTGCCTTTCCAGTGGGGCGGGCGCTGCGCACGCAACTGAACCATATGAACGTGGTGATCCTGCGCACGGGTGATCATGTCTTCGAGATTTTGGTGTTCCGGTCGATGGCCCGCACGGCCTGGCACGAACTGGAAACCACAACGCATATGGTCGCGGCGCGCGCGGGGATGAAAATCTAGGCGGAAAGCTGCAAAGAGAAGATTTTGTCACTGGCGCGTGATCCGGCAGGAGTTTACATCTTTTCTTAACGCGCGATTAAGAAAAGGTGCATGATGGCCCCCGATGGTCAGACCCTCGCCCCGAACGTCTACGATGCCGAACCGATCCCAGAGGCCGCCCGGGCCGAGATTGACCGGCTGCTGTCTTCGGGCGATCTGTTCCGCTATACCGCGCCTTCCGACGCGCCGGTTGCCCTGCTGGAGGCCGAGTTCGCCGCCCTTCTTGGCGCGCGCTACGCGCTGGCAGTGTCGTCCTGCTCTGCCGCGCTGTTCCTGTCGCTGAAGGCGCTGGACCTGCCGCGAGGCGCGAAGGTGCTGATCCCCGCCTTCACATTTGCCGCGGTGCCCTCCTCCATCGTCCATGCCGATTGCGTACCGGTGCTGGTCGAGGTGGGCGCGAACTACCGGGTCGACATGGCGGACTTCGCGGCGAAGCTGCCGGAGGCCGATGCGGTGATGATCAGCCACATGCGGGGGCATACCTCGGACATGGACGCGATCATGGCGCTTTGCGATGCCGCCGGCGTGCCGGTGATCGAGGACGCCGCGCATTCGCTGGGCACGGTCTGGGGCGGGCGCAACATCGGCACCATCGGCAAGGTCGGCTGCTTCAGCTTCCAGTCCTACAAGCTGGTCAATGCGGGCGAAGGCGGGATCATGATTACCGACGATCCCGAGATTGCGGCCCGGGCGATCATCATGTCGGGGGCCTATGAGACGAACTGGAAGAAGCATCCCGGCCTGACCAATTCCTGCGCGCACTGGCAGAACAAGCTGCCGCTTTATAACCTGCGGATGCAGAACCTGTCGGCGGCGGTGATCCGGCCGCAATTGCCGCTGGTGGCAGAGCGGGTTGAAAAGGGCCGCGCCGGGCATGACCGGGTGGCGGCGGTGCTGAACGGGTCGACCCATCTGGCGGTGCCGGAGGCGCTGGAACCGGAGGAGCGGGCGCCGGATTCGATCCAGTTCAACCTGGAGGGGGCCTGGACCGACAGTCAGGCCATGGAGTTCCAGGCGGCGGCGAAGGCGAGGGGGGTGTCGGTGCAGGTCTTCGGCTTGAGCGAAGGCAATGCGCGGGCGTTCTGGAACTGGCAGTTCCTGGGTGAAGTGCCGGAGTTGCCGCAGACCCGCGCCATGCTGATGCGGGCCTGCGATGTGCGGTTGCCGACGCGGCTGACCGAGGGCGAACTGGACTATATCGCGGCGGCGATCGTGGATGCCGCGGCCGAGGTCCGGGGGTAGGCTGTCCACGCGTGGGCAGATTTTCGGATTGAACGAAATCAGTGGGTTGGCGCTTCGCGTTAGGGAAGCGTCAACTTTCGGGTGGGGGGCCGCTCAGCCTGGCTGACGTCGGATGCCTCCGGCGGGACATTGGGCCAGTATGAAAGACTGACGGCGTGCGTATCCGGGGCGCGGGCAGGTGTCAGAGTACGCGCAGCGCGGGGGCGAGCCAGGGGGCGGCGGCGAGGGCGGGGGTGATGACGACCTCGGCGATCAGCGGTTTCAGCCGGGCCGCGATCTGGGTGGGGATGCCGTGCAGGATACCGGCGCGGGCGGAGAGCGAGAGAGTGCGTGACAGCGTGGGGAAGGGCAGGGGGCGGACCTCGACCTTCTCGCGGAAGGCGCGGGCCTGGTGCAGCGCGAGGGGGGTGAGGATGGTCCAGCCCTCGCCACCCGCGACCATGGCCAGGATGGCGGCGTAGCTGTCGAGTTCGAAGCGATGGGCGGGCTTGAGGCCGTGGCGAGCAAGATGGGCGGCGATCTGGCGGCCCATCAGGTGCCGCGCGGTATACTGGATCAGGGGCAGATCCTCGATCCGCGACCCGGGGGGCGCGACGGCGACGAAGGGCTCGGCGAGGATCGGGTGGATCTCGCGCCAGTCTTCCGGGGCAGGGTCGGTGGCGCTGTCGGCGGCGATGACGATGTCGAGGGCGCGGGCCTCCAACTGGTCCATCAGCCGGTGACTGGCGCCGGTTTCAAGGAGGAAGCGGCAGCCTTTCAGGTCGCGGGCGAGGGTGGTGAGCAGGCGCGGCGTGACGTCGCTGTCGAAATCCTCGATCACGCCTATGCGAAGGGTGGTGAGGCCGGAAAGATCGGCCATGGCGAGTTCGGCGCGGGCTTCGGAGGCGGCGTTCAGGATGGTCTGGGCATGGCGGCGGAACATGGTGCCCGCCGGGGTGACCTGAACCGGGCGGCCGGAGCGGTCCAGGAGGACGGCACCAAGCGCGGCTTCAAGCCCCGAAAGCTGCTGGCTGACGGCGGAAGGCGAAACCCCCAGACGGCGCGCGGCGGCAGAAATCGAGCCTTCCTCGGCGGCGGCGACGAAGACCTCGATCCCCCAGAGCGTGACGCGGCCTTCGGGGTCTGCCATGGGTCAGAGCTTGGAGAGTTTCTTCTGCAACTCGGCCAGCTGCTTCTTGATGTCGGCGATGTCGTCGGAGGAGGCGCTGTCTTCCTCTTTCGCCGGGCCGGAGCCGCCCCAGCCGGGCATGCCGCCCATCATCGACTTGAGGAAGGCCTCTTGCTGCTTGCGCAGGGCATCGAAGCCCGGAACGCCGGCCATCGGGTTCGGGAAGGCGGAAAAGTTTTCCATCATCTTGGTCTGACTGTTGCGCAGCATTTCGAAAGACGAGGCTAGGAACTGCGGCATCACCGCCTGCATGCCCGTCGCGTAGCTGCGGACAAGGTCGGTCAACACGTCGACGGGCAGCACGCTTTCGCCCTTGGATTCGTGTTCGGCGACAATCTGGAGAAGATACTGGCGGGTGAGATCGTCGCCCGACTTGAGATCGACAATCTGCACTTCTCGGCCCTGGCGGATGAAACCGGCGATGTCTTCCAGCGTGACGTAGTCCGAGGTTTCGGTGTTGTAGAGCCTGCGGCTGGCGTAGCGCTTGATGAGAAGCGGCTTGTCGGTGTCGGCCATGGTTCCCCCCCGGGATTATGCGCTTGCAGAGAAGCTTAGGGGAGCCGACAGCAAAAAGAAAGTGTTGGCTGCGGGTCAGTTCGCCCGTGCGGCATCGGCGGCAG
>JAFLCY010000079.1 GCA_017303485.1 Rhodobacterales bacterium | reverse complement strand
AGGCTCCCGCATCGGGAGGATGCCGCTGTCCAGCAGCACGGTCGCGACACAGATGGAGTTCGAGCCCGACATCGGCGGGTTGTCTTCGGGTTCCATGATGATGAAACCCATCTGGGCGCGCGGGTCCTTCGGGGGCACCAGCAGGTTGACGTGCCGGAACACCCCGCCACGCGGTTCATTCAGGACGAAGTTGCGCAGGGTCTGGTCGCGCCAGAGGGCGTCCCGCATCTCCCACAGGGTGTCGCCGGGCGGCGGGACGACGCCGCCGACGATGACATCTCCAACTTCGCCCTCGGCGTGGGCCGAGATGACATGGATGGTCTTGCTGCTGCGCATCGGGTCCTCGCTGACGCGGGCAAGGTGCAGGGGCGGGGCGGAAATGGCAAGCGAGCATCCGGCAAGGGAACCCGATGATTGTGACCCGGTTGTTTGAGCAGGGGAAAGGCGTCGCCCGAAGTCGTGTCCCTGCACTGCCTTGATCTCAAGGCCCGCTCGGCCCATCCTTGGAATCTGGGCGGGTCATCGGCGACCGCGATCCAGTGCCGGGCCCGGACCACCAGCGGAAGGACAGGACCTTGCTTCAGTCTGATGTGGCCGCGAGGGCGGCATTCACGGCGACGAACCAGCCATGACGGCCGCCCAGATCGGTGTGCTTGGCATCCTTGGCGGAACCATGGCGCTGTTTCTCTGGGGGCGGTTCCGGCATGATGTCGTGGCGCTGATGTCCCTGATGGCCTGCGTGATCGGCGGGCTGGTCCCGACTGCCGATGCCTTCGCGGGGTTTGGCCATCCTGCCGTCATCACGGTGGCCTGCGTGCTGATCCTGAGCCAGGGGCTGCAGTCTTCCGGCACGGTCGATTGGCTGGCGCGGACGGTGCTGCCGCAAAAGGCGGGCAGGTTGGTCAGCCTGTCGGCGCTGATCGGCCTGGGCGCGTTCTTGTCAGGCTTCATGAACAATGTGGGCGCAATGGCGCTTTTGATGCCGGTTGCGATACGCATGGCCGGGCAAATTGGTCTTGCGCCGGGGCAAGTGCTGATGCCGCTGGCCTTTTCCACGATCCTTGGTGGCATGACGACCCTGATCGGGACGCCGCCGAACCTGATCGTTTCGGGGTTCCGCGACAAGGCGAGCGGCTCACCGTTTGAGATGTTCGATTTTGCTCCGGTCGGCGTGGCCGTCGCCCTCGCGGGCGTAGCCTTCATCGTCGCTTTTGGCTGGCGCCTTGTGCCGGCGCGCAGAGCCTTGTCGGGTGGCGAATTCGAAACCGGAAGCTACCTGACTGAGATTCGCGTTCCCGAGGGCAGCAAGGCCGTCGGTTTGACGCTTCGCGCCTTCGAAAGGGAAATCGAGGACAGCGGCGCGCAGGTGATCGCCCTCGTCTCCAACGAGGTCCGCATCACCGCGCCGCATGGGGGGCGCCAGATCAACGCCGATGATGTTCTGGTGCTTGAGGCGGATCTGGAAACCGTCGGCAAGGCATTGGCGGTCTTCGGCATCAAGCTGGAGGAACAGGGATCGTCCTCCGAAAACAAGGCGGCGAAACCATCCCGGGAACAGGCGGAAAAATCGGCATCCGACAGCGCCGAGCAACGCACGGACAAGGCCAGACGCGATGAGGACATCGTGCTGCGCGAACTGGCCGTGCTGCCGGGATCGAGCATTGTCGGACTGTCGGCCACGGATATGCATCTGAGGTCGCGCTATGGCCTGAACCTTCTGGCGGTATCACGGCAAGGCAGGCGTCCAAGGGCAAGATTGCGGACGCTGCGGGTCAAGGCTGGGGACCTCCTGCTGATGCAGGGGCCGATTGAAGTCATCGCGGATTTCATCAGCGAGACGGGATGCGTGCCCCTGGGCGAACGCGATCTGCGACTGCCGGACGGTCGCAAGGCTGTTTTGGCCGGATTGATCATGTTGGGGTCGATTGGCCTTGTTGCCTTCGGGTTCTTGCCCGCAGCAGCGGCCTTCACGCTGGGCGTCACCGCGACAATGCTGACCCGGACCCTGCCATTGCAGCAGGTCTATCGGGCGATCGACTGGCCGGTGATCGTGCTTCTGGCCGCACTCATACCAGTGGCCGAGGCCATGCAGACGACGGGAGCGGCCGATGTGGTGTCCCGGTTCCTGGTCGAGACCTTCGCCCAAGACAACCCCGTGATGGCGCTGGCCGTCGTGCTTGTCACCACGATGTTCCTGTCCGACGTCATGAACAACGCCGCAACGGCGGCGGTGCTGTGTCCGATCGCGATCAGCATCGCGGCGGCCCTGGGGGTCAACCCTGACAGTTTCCTGATGGCCGTCGCCATCGGCGCGTCCTGCGCGTTCCTGACGCCAATCGGTCATCAGAACAACACGCTGATCCTTGGTCCCGGCGGCTTTGGCTTCGGCGACTACTGGCGCATGGGCCTGCCGCTTGAGATCGTGGTCACTGTCGTCAGCCTGCCGCTGTTGCTGATCATATGGCCACTATAGCGGCAGAACCGTGAGTTCGCGTGTTGACCCGCCCGATGCACAGCATTGGCCGGGTCGACTGACGCCTGTCGGGCTCAGATCAGCCCGGCGTGCCGCATGGCCGCCTTGATCCTGGCCTTGGTCCCGTCCGCCAGGGTGACCAGCGGCAGACGAACCTCTTCGCTGCACAGACCCAGCACCGACAGCGCATATTTCGCGCCGACAAGGCCCGGCTCGATGAAGATCGCCTCATGCAGGGGCATCAGCTTGTCCTGATAGGCCAGCGCCTTGGCATAGTCGCCTGCCAGCGTCGCTGCCTGGAACTCGGCGCAGAGCTTGGGCGCGACGTTGGCTGTCACCGAGATGCAGCCGACGCCGCCATGGGCGTTGAAGCCCAGCGCGGTATCGTCATTGCCCGAAAGCTGGATGAAATCCTTGCCGCAAAGTGCGCGCTGCTGGCTTACCCGCTCGATCTTGCCGGTCGCGTCCTTCACGCCGATGATGCGGGGAAGCTTGGCCAGCTGGCCCATCGTCTCGGGCAACATGTCGATGACCGAGCGGCCGGGGATGTTGTAGATCACGATCGGCAGCTGGCAGCAGTCGTGCAACGCGGTGTAATGCGCGATCAGCCCGCCTTGCGTTGGCTTGTTGTAGTAGGGCGTCACGACCAGCGCGGCGGTGGCGCCGACCTTTTCGGCGTGGCGCATCAGGCTGATGCCCTCGACCGTGTTGTTCGAGCCCGCACCCGCGATCACCGGCACGCGGCCCGCCGCGGCGGCAACCACCTCTTCGATCACCTTCTGATGCTCGGCATGGGAAAGTGTCGGGCTTTCGCCGGTGGTCCCCACCGGAACCAGCCCGGTCGAGCCTTCGGCGATATGCCAGTCGACAAGTTTCTTCAGCGTCACCAGATCCAGCTCGCCGTTCTTGAACGGCGTCACCAGGGCAGGAAGGGACCCTCTGATCATGACGCTTCTCCTTCTTGATGGGCGGAATTGCCCCGTCTGAACGCGCCTCTCTTAGCGGCAGAGCGGATCAAAGCCAAGTCTTGCCACTAACGCACTCGTGGGTTGTGGGCGCAGGGCATGTCAGGCAGATTCATGCGCATGAGCAGAAGAACAATGATCCGGGCGCTGGTCCTGGCCCTGGGCCTCCAGACGCTTCCGGCAGGGGCAGATACCACGCAAGCGATGCGGACGGCGCTGGAGCTGGCCGCGAAGAAGGATTGGGATGGCGCGCTGGCAGTTGCGCCATCCGGCGTCGGGCGCGACGTGATCGAGTGGCAGCGCCTGCGGGCGGGCGACGGACGGCTGGGCGAGTACGAGGACTTCCTGAAGCGCCGGCCTGACTGGCCCGGCCTGCCCCTGCTGCGCGAGAAGGGGGAAGAGGCAGTCGCGAGGTCCGATGACCCGGCCCGGGTCATCGCCTGGTTCGATGCCGGCTTGCCGGAGACCGGCAAGGGCGCCATCGCCTATGTCCGTGCGCTTCTGGCCGCTGGCCGGGCGGCGGATGCCGAGACCGAGGCGATGCGGGCCTGGTCGACGCTGCCCTTTGCGGCCGAGGACGAACAGGCACTGATCGACCTCGCGCCCGAAGCCGTGGGATTCGTCCACGAACTGCGGCTGGACAATCTGCTCTGGGAGGGGCGCGGCAAGGAAGCCGAGCGGATGCTGAAGCGCGTGCCGCAAGACCTGCGCGCGCTGGCCCGGGCGCGGCTTGCCTTGCAGGCGCAGAGCAAGGGCGTGACCGGCCTCATCGAGGCAGTCCCGAAGGCGAAGGCGGGGGATGCGGGCCTCGCCTATGACCGCTTCATCTGGCGGATGAAGAAGGATCTTTACGACGAGGCGACCGAGCTGATCCTGGAACGCTCGAAATCCGCAGAAAGTCTGGGCCGCCCCCAAGCCTGGGCCGATCGCCGGGCCTTGCTTGCCCGCTACCTGATGCGGAACGGTCGCGCGAAGGAAGCCTACCGGGTGGCGGCGAACCATCACCTGCCGACCGACAGCGGAGCCTCGGCCTATGCCGATCTGGAGTTCCTGTCCGGCTTCATCGCCCTGCGCAAGCTGGGTGATCCGGCGACGGCGGAGAAGCATTTCAGGCATCTCCTTGCCGGGGTCAAAACGCCGATCAGCCTTGCCCGCGCGCATTACTGGATCGGTCGTGCGGAAGAGGCGGCGGGGAAAGACGGCAGCGCCAGCTACAAGGCGGCAGCCAAGCATCAGACCGCATTCTACGGCCTCCTCGCAGCGGAGCGGCTGGGACTTTCGCTGGATGCGGGCCTGCTGGCAAAGCCCGGCACGCCCGACTGGCGCGGGTCGGCCTTCGCGCAATCCTCGGTGCTGGCTGCGGTGGAAGTGCTGCTGAAGGCAGGCGACCGGACGCTGGCGAAGCGCTTCCTTTTGCATCTCGGCGAAAGCCAGGACGCAACCGGTCTGGCGCAGATGGCCGACATGGTACTCGACTGGGGCGAACCGCATCTTGCGGTGTTGATCGCCAAGCAGGCGGCGGAACGCGGGTTGATCCTGCCGCATGCCTATTACCCGGTGCCGGATTTCGTGCCTGATGGCCTCAAGGTCAGCCGGGCGCTTGCCCTGTCGATCGCGCGCCGGGAAAGCGAGTTCGATCCGGCGGCCCGATCCTCGGCCGATGCGCGCGGGCTGATGCAGGTGCTTCCCGGCACGGCGAAGCACATGGCGGACAAGCTGGGCAAGCCCTTCGATGCGGCGAAGCTGATCTCGGACCCGGCCTACAACGTCACCATGGGCTCGGCCTATCTGGCGGAGATGGTCGAGAAGTTCGGCCCCTCCATCGCGCTGGTCGCCTCGGGCTACAACGCGGGGCCCCGGCGGCCGGAACGCTGGATCACCGAATTCGGCGACCCGCGGCGGCAGGATGTGGATGTGGTCGACTGGGTCGAGACGATCCCCTTCGCAGAGACGCGGACCTATGTGATGCGGGTGGCCGAAGGGGTGGTGATCTACCGGGCCAAGCTGAAAGGCGCTGTCGGGCCAGTGCGGATTACCGAGGAACTCAAAGGATAGGTGGGCAGATTGCCCACCCTACGAGGCAACGTGGCCGTCAGGATCTGGGGCGCCGGTCAAGCTGCGCCAGCCGGACCTGGCGCAGCGCCTCGACCAGAAGCGCGGTCAGAAGACCGAAGCTGAGGAACCCGTTCACCGCCGCCATGGCCGCGAGGATGCGCCATTCGTGATGCGGCACGATATCGCCCAGGCCCAGCGTCGAGAAAGCGACGATGGCGAAATAGACCGATTCCTCGACGGTCGGGAACGCTCCGGTCTCGTGCAGCACGAAGGCCCAGATCCAGACCCCGATGGTCAGGGACCCCAGCACCCACAGCCCCACCGCCACCAGCATCAGCAAGAGCTTCGGACGCTGCGGCGCAGTGATCAGCCACGGATGCACGGCGCGAAAGCCGCTTTCCAGCACCAGCGCCGCCAGCGCCATGATCAGCACGTTCAACACCAGAAGACCGGAACCCAGGGCGATTTGCAGAACCATGTGAACCTTCTGGACTAAGCCTGCCTCAAACCTTATCTGAACGGGATCATGGTGGCCAAGTCCGATCCCAACTCCAAGCTGATCGCCGAGAACCGGCGGGCGCGTTTCGACTACTCGATCGAGAGCGATCTTGAGGCTGGCATCATGCTGCTTGGGTCAGAAGTGAAAAGCCTGCGCCAGGGCGGGTCGAACATCGCGGAAAGCTACGCCTCGGTCGAAGGGGGCGAGCTGTGGCTGATCAACGGCTACATCGCGCCCTATCTGCAGGCCAAGACCTTCGGGCACGAGGAACGGCGGCGGCGCAAGCTTCTGGTTTCCAAGAAGGAACTCAGCCGGTTGTGGAGCGCGGTGGGCCGCGAGGGCATGACCATCGTGCCGATGAAGATGTACTTCAACGACCGCGGCATCGTGAAACTGAAGCTTGGCATCGCCAAGGGCAAGAAGCTGGCCGACAAGCGCGAAACATCCGCGAAACGCGACTGGGAACGGGACAAGGCCCGGCTTCTGAAGCACAACAGCCGCGACTGATATTGCACAAATCACACATTTCTTGCCGGATTCACACGTTTCTGGCATTGTGACCGCTACCGGACAGTACGTTCGGGGGAAAGCCGGGGCGCCATGGGCACAAAACCGGCAAAGTGGGAAAGGTACTTTCATGGGTATGGAACTGATCATCCAGATCATCGCCGGGCTTCTGGGTGGCAACGCTGCCGGCGCAGGGCTGAAGAACCTCAGCCTCGGGACGACCGGCAACTCGGTCGCGGGGGCCGTGGGCGGCGGCCTTGGTGGCCTGTTGATGGGTATGCTCGGCGGTGATGCCGGAGCCGCGGCCGATGCGGCGGCCAGCCTCGACTTCGGCAGCATCATCCAGTCGGTCATCGGTGGGGGTGCCGGTGGTGCAGTCCTTACGGCAATCATCGGCATGATCAAGAAAGCTCTGGTGAAGTAACAGCTACAGGCGCGGGGACCCATTGGCCCCCGCGCCGCTTGCGCCTCCCCTGTCCGCGTGGATATATCCCGGATAGCTCCGGGAGGCCCGAATGACCCCATCGCCGCAGGATGACCCCAAGACGCTCGTCTCGACCGACTGGCTCGCGAAACACCTGCGCGATCCCGACCTGCGGGTGCTGGATGCCAGTTGGTATCTGCCCGCGCAGAACCGCGACGCGAAGGCGGAATATGATGCAGCCCACATTCCCGGCGCGCGGTTCTTCGACATCGACGAGATTTCCGACCAGCGCTCTTCCCTCCCCCACATGGCCCCCCCGCCCGAAAAGTTCATCTCGCGGCTCAGGGCGATGGGCGTCGGCGACGGGCATCAGGTAGTGGTCTATGACGGCGCGGGCATTTTCTCGGCCGCCCGGGTCTGGTGGACCTTCCGCCTGATGGGCAAGACCGACGTGGCCGTGCTGGACGGCGGGTTCCCGAAATGGCGGGCCGAGGGCCGCGAGATCGAGGACATGCCGCCGGTGATCCGCGACCGGCACATGACGGTTTCCCGCCAGAACCATCTGGTGAAGGATGTCACGCAAGTCGCCCATGCCGCCAAGTTGGGCGAGGCCGAGATCATCGACGCCCGTGGCGCGCCGCGCTTCCGGGGCGAGGTGCCGGAACCCCGCGCGGGCCTGCGCGCGGGCCATATCCCGGGATCGAAGAACATTCCCTTCACGGAGGTCCTGAACCCGGACGGCACGATGAAGCCGCCAGCACAGTTGCGGCAGGTGTTCGAAGCCGCAGGGGTCGACCTGAAGAAACCCGCGATCACCTCTTGCGGGTCGGGCGTCACCGCCGCGATCCTGTCGCTTGCACTGGAGCGGACGGGCCACCGGAACCATGCGCTCTATGACGGGTCCTGGGCGGAATGGGGCATGTATGACGATCTGCGGGTGGCGACCGGGCCCTGAGGCGGCTTGCCGTCCCGCGCGCCGTGTGGCACTGGGCAACTGCCCCTGAAACCGTGGGAATCCCCGATGCTTGAAACTCTGAACCCCCAGCCGCAGGACAAGATCCTGCAACTGATCACCATGTACGCCAGCGATGTCCGGCCGTCGAAGATCGACCTTGGCGTCGGCGTCTACAAGGACGCGACCGGGCTGACCCCGGTAATGCGCGCGGTGAAGGCGGCAGAGAAGAAGCTGTGGGAGGTCGAGAAGACCAAGACCTACACTGGCCTTGCCGGGGAGCCCGCCTATAACGCGGCACTGGTCAAGATGATCCTTGGACCGGGCTTTGCGGACCGCGCCGCCTCGGTCGGAACGCCGGGCGGGACGGGGGCGATCCGGCAGGCGCTGGAACTGATCCAGATGTCCAACCCGAAGGCAAAGGTCTGGCTGTCGAACCCGACCTGGCAGAACCATCCGTCGATCATCAAGTACCTCGGCATGCCGACGGCGGACTACCGCTATTTCGACGTGGAGACATCGGGCATCGACTTTGAGGGGCTGATGGCCGATCTGGAGACTGTCGCTGCTGGGGATGCGGTGCTGCTGCATGGTTGCTGCCACAACCCGACCGGCGCGAACCTGACGCCCGACCAGTGGGACCAGGTGATCGCCCTTCTGCAACGCAAGGGCGCGGTGCCCTTCGTCGATCTGGCCTATCAGGGCTTCGGCGACGGGCTGGAGGATGACGCCGCCGCCACCCGCAAGATCGCAGCGGCTTTCCCTGAGGTGCTGATCGCCGCCTCTTGCAGCAAGAACTTCGGCATCTACCGGGAGCGGACCGGCATCCTGATAGCCCTGACCAGCCCCGACCGCCGGGCTGTGGTGCAGGGCAATCTCGCCTTCCTCAACCGGCAGAACTTCAGCTTCCCGCCCGACCACGGCGCGCGGCTGGTGACGATGATCCTTGAGGACGAGGCGCTGACCGCCGACTGGAAAGCCGAGCTGGAGGAGGTCCGGCAGAACATGCTGGGCCTGCGCAAGCAATTGGCCGATGAACTCCGCCGCGCCACCAACTCGGACCGCTTCGACTTCGTCGCGCATCACCGGGGCATGTTCAGCCGTCTGGGCCTGACCGAAGCGCAGGTCGCCCGGCTGCGCGAGGAGCATGCGATCTACATGGTCAGCGACAGCCGGATCAACATTGCCGGGCTTAATGCCAAGACCGTCCCCGTCCTTGCCGCGGCCATCGCGCAGGTGATCTGACACAATATGCTGGCCGTCGTCCTTTCGCTTGGCGCGGCGGCCTGCTTTGCGGCGGCGGCCATGTTCGTCAACTCGGTCCCGGGACGGGTCGGACCCTTGCAACTGTCGCGCTGGCAGATGGGCCTCGCCTTTCCGATGACTGCCGTGATCGTGCTGATCACGGGGGGCTGGCGGACGCTGGACCTGCCGATGGTCCTCTGGCTCAGCGCCTCGTCCGTCGCAGGCATCATGCTTGGCTCGCTGACCTTCATCGCAACGATCCAGTTTATCGGTCCGCGCATCGCGGCCCTGCTGTTCACCACCTCGTCGCCCTTCGCCCTCGCCCTGGGCTTCGCGTTCCGGGGCGAGACGGTCACCTTGCAGCAAGCAGCGGGCGTCGGGCTGATCGTTGCGGGAATCGTGCTTGCGGTCCTGGGCCCAAAGCAGGACGAAGGCGCGCGGACGCCAAAGCCGCTCTGGATGGGGATCGGACTGGGCCTTCTGACGTCGCTTGCCCAGGCGACCGGAAGCCTGCTCGCGCGACCGGCGATGCTGGCGGAGGCCGACCCGGTGGCGGCGATGGCAGTGCGGTCGGGGACGGGTGCCTTGTTCTTCATCCTGCTCCTGGCGCTTCCCGGCCTTCGCCCCGCCACCCTGCCGCCTGTGCCGGCGATTCGGCTGATCGGTTTGTCTTCGGTTACCGGCATGGTCCTTGGCATGTCGCTGTTGATGGCGGCCCTTGCCCGCGGCAACGTGGGAATCGTGACCACGCTGTCCTCGACGATGCCGATCCTGATCCTGCCGATGGTCTGGGCCCTGCATGGCCGGATGCCCGGACCGCTCGCCTGGCTCGGGGCGGTGTTGGCTGTCGCAGGAACCGCGCTGATCAGCCTTTCGACCTGAGACTTGGCAGAACCCCACCGCGCGTGCTTGACTGCGGGCAGGTTCCGGAGAAACGCCATGGCAAAAACGGCGAAAAGGATCACGGCAGAGGACGCGGCGGCACTGGTCCGCTCCGGCATGTGGCTGGACTACGGCGCGGTGCTGGGCCAGCCCGATGCATTTGACGAGGCGCTTGCGGCGCGGCTAGGGCCGCTGACCGACATCCGCTTCCGATCCGTCCTGACCGCCCGCCCTCGTGCGGTGCTGGAGGCGGACCCTGAGGGGAAACACGTCCACTGGTTCTCCACCCATTTTTCCGGCTACGACCGGCGGAAGCATGATGCTGGCATGGCGCATTACCTGCCGGTGAACCTGGGCGAGGTGCCGGACTACTACCGCCGCTTTATCGACCCGCCGGACATTGTCGTCTTCAAGACCGCGCCGATGGACGAGAACGGGTTCTTCAACTTCGGGCCGAATGTCCTTTGGATGCGGGCGCTGGTCGAGCGGGGGAAGGTGATCATCGTCGAGGAGACGCCGACGCTTCCTTACGTGATGGGCGATGGGACCGGTGTCCATGTGTCCGAGGTCGACTTCATCATTCCCGGCTTCGACCGCCCGATGTCGGAGCTTCCGAAGGCCCCGGCGAGTGAGGTCGACAAGGCCGTCGCCCGACTGATCGCGGCAGAGGTCGAGGATGGGTCATGCCTGCAGATCGGGATCGGCGGGATGCCGAACGCGGTCTGTTCCCTTTTGGCGGAAAGCCCGGTGCAGGACCTCGGCATCCATACCGAGATGATGACCGACGGGATCGTCGACCTGTACCGCGCGGGGAGGATTACGGGCGCGCGGAAGCAGGTCAACACCGGCAAGATGGTCTGCACCTTCGCTTTGGGGGCGCAGTACCTCTACGACTTCATCCACCGCAACCCGGAGGTGGAGTTCCACCCGGTCGACTACACCAACCTACCGCATATGATCATGCGGAACGACAAGGTGGTGTCGATCAACAACACCACCCAGGTCGACCTGCAGGGGCAGGCGGCGTCGGAGTCGGATGGGTTCCGGCATATCTCGGGCACCGGCGGGCAGTTGCAGTTCGTGCGGGGGGCCTATGGGAGCAGGGGCGGGAAAAGCTTCATGTGCCTCGCCTCGACCTACGACAAGAAGGGCGAGCGGCGGAGCCGGATCGTGACGGCGCTGACCCGGGGCAATGTGGTGACGACGCCCCGGACCGACATCATGTATGTGGTGACGGAATACGGGATGGTGAACCTGAAAGGGCGGTCGATTGCCGAGCGGGCGCGGGCCTTGATTTCCATCGCCCACCCCGATTTCCGCGAGGGACTGGAGCGGGATGCCTATGAACACCGGCTGATCCCGCGGGGGTTCTTCTGAAGCTGTCCACCGTTGGCACCGTAGAGCAATCGTTCAAAATCAACGGATTGATTGTGAGCACTAAGCTTCTGGAAAGGATTTGACCGACAGGGCTGACGCCCGGCTTGCCCGCCATGCCGACAAGAGTCCCGCCGCCGCGATCAATGCCATGCCAGTGAAGCCCAGCGTGTCGGGAAGCTGCTGGAAGACCAGCGCACCAAGCACGGTGGCGAAGGCAATGTGCATGTAGTTGACCGGGGCGAGGGTCGATGCCGGTGCCTCACGATAGGCCGAGGTGAAGAGAAGATGCCCGACAGTCGCCAGCGCGCCGAGGGCAAGCATCAGTCCGGCGTCGATTGCAGTGGGCCGGGTTTCGGTGCCCAGCAGAATCGTCAGCGCAAGGAAGACAACGGCCCCGACCAGCGCGGTGTGAAACATCATCGCCATTGTAGTCTCGGTTCGGGTCAGGACCCTGGTGAGGACGTGATAGCCGGTCGCCAGCGTGGCGTTCATCATGGCCAGCACCACACCCCAGGGGTCAAGCCCGCTGCCGGGGCGGGCGATCAGGAGAACGCCTGCAAAGCCCAGCGCTGCACTGATCCAGCCAAGTCGGCTGACCCTTTCGCCCAGAACAGGGCCGGAGGCCAGCATGACCAGGACCGGGGTGATGTAGATGATGGCCACGGTTTCGGCGACAGGCATCACCCGCAGCGCCAGAAGCATGGTGATCGAGGCCAGCGCAAGACAGAGGCCCCGGATCAGCACCAGAGCCGTACGGCGGGTGCGCCACAGCGCGGCGCGGTGCCGGGGCCACATGGTCAGGGTGACGAGTGACAGGTTCACTACATAGCGGGCCGCCAGAACCATGGTCGCGGCGTAAAGCATGACCAGGTATTTCCCCAGCGTGTCCGCCGACGCGAAAAGGAAGGTCGCGACGACGACCAGAGCCACGCCTTTCAGCGGATTGCCTTCGGGATGCATCATGTCTCCTTGGTCGGCTGAGCCTAGCCGGGACAGACGGTGGAGAAAAGGGACGCCCGTCGGAGACGTCTCAACCCTTCGCTTGAAGCGCATCCGACGCCTGGGGGAAGTCGGGCGCGGAGGTGATAAAAGGAAACGGCCCACGGAAAGGTTCCGCGGGCCGCCTTGATGCCGTGCCGGTCTGGCCCTAGCTGTGATAGGCCTGTTCGCCGTGGCTGATGAGGTCGAGGCCCTGGCGCTCGGTATCGCTGTCCACACGGAGGCCGATGGTGATGTCGACCAGCTTGTAGGCGATGAAGGACACGACGCCGGACCAGACGATGGTGATCAGCACGCCCTCGATCTGCACCCAGAGCTGGGCACCCATGGCGTAGTCGTCGCCCTTGACCCCGCCGAAGGCGGCCGCCGAGAAGACACCGGTCAGAACCGCGCCGATGATCCCGCCGATGCCGTGGATGCCGAAGACGTCGAGGCTGTCGTCATAGCCGAACTTGTGCTTCACGCTGGTCACGAAGACGTAGCAGACCGCCGAGACGATCAAGCCGAGGAGGATCGCCCCCATCGGGCCGATGGTGCCGCAGGCCGGGGTGACGGCGACAAGCCCCGCCACCATGCCCGAGGCCGCGCCGAGCATCGAAGCCTTGCCGCGTGCCATGCCTTCGATGGCGCACCAGGTCAGCGTCGCTGCCGCCGTCGCGATGAAGGTGTTGATCATGGCAAGCGTCGCGCCGCCGTTCGCCTCAAGGTTCGAGCCGACGTTGAAACCGAACCAGCCAACCCACAGCATCGAGGCGCCGATCATGGTCATCACCATCGAATGCGGGGCCATGTTGTCCTTGCCGTAACCGACGCGCTTGCCGATCACCAGGCAGCCGACCAGAGCCGCGATGCCCGCATTGATGTGGACGACCGTGCCGCCGGCAAAGTCGATGGCGCCCTTGACGAAAAGATAGCCGTTCGCATCCCAGACCATATGGGCGATGGGGAAGTAGGAAAACGTGCCCCAGAGGACCGAGAAGGCGAGGACGGCCTTGAACTTCACCCGCTCGGCAAACGCGCCGATGACAAGCGCGGGGGTGATCGCGGCAAAGGTCATCTGAAAGACGATGAACAGATATTCCGGGATGACGTAGCCTGCCGAAAAGGTCGCCGACATGCTGTCAA
The DNA here is from genome assembly GCA_017303485.1 of Rhodobacterales bacterium. Lineage (GTDB taxonomy): Bacteria > Pseudomonadota > Alphaproteobacteria > Rhodobacterales > Rhodobacteraceae > Tabrizicola. Next base: position 6,237 of record JAFLCY010000079.1, on the reverse strand, counting down.
CGGTGACGCCACCAAGGAACATCTTCGCCGTGCCGCCCCACCAGGGCGAGGTCGAGCCGCCGAAAGCGAAAGAATAGCCATAGATCACCCAGACGATCATCATCACGCAGGCTATGACGGTGGTCTGCATCAGGATCGACAGCATGTTCTTCGACCGCACGAGGCCGCCGTAGAAAAGCGCGAGGCCGGGCACGGTCATGAAGAGGACGAGGACCGAGGAGATCATCATCCAGCTGACGTCACCCTTGTCCATCACGGGGACGACTTCGGCTGCGGCTTCGGTCGTGACTTCCTGCGCGAGGGCTGGAAGTGCGGCGAGTGCGGCCAAAAGCGCGCCAAGGCCAAGTTTCGAGTGCAATTTCATGTCAGGCATTCCCTTTTCCCCCGCCACGTCAGAGCGCGTCGTCATCGGTTTCGCCGGTGCGCACCCGCACGGCATGTTCAACGTCCAGGACGAAGATCTTTCCGTCGCCGATCTTGTCGGTCCTGGCCGTCTTCTGGATCGTGGTGACGACCTGGTCGGCCAGCGCGTCGGCGACGACGATCTCAAGCCGGACCTTCGGCACGAAGTTCACGGCGTATTCGGCACCGCGATAGATCTCGGTATGGCCGGACTGGCTGCCGAACCCCTTGATCTCGGTCACCATCATCCCGCGCACGCCGATGGCGGTCAGCGCCTCGCGGACCTCCTCGAGCTTGAACGGCTTGATCGCTGCAATGATGAGCTTCACCTCTACCCCTCTTTCTCCTGACAGACACCACGGCAGGTGCCCTTCAGGGGTCATCAGGGCGATCAATGCTGCGGTTGCACAAGGCACGGAGGCAGTCAGGACGGGCCGCGCCCCGGGTTAGCGCACATTTTTTGCGCTTCTCGCGTCATCTGCCCGTTTCTTGGGCGGCGGAGCGACGCGAATCGTGCTTTGCCTGACTTCGCTTTCCGGCAAATCCGGTCTATTGTCCCGGCAAACGGGCTGGAATGGCCCCGGTCACGAGTGGCAGAGCAGGCATGGCGACGAAAGACCGGGGGCGCGGCCCCCTTGTTGCGGACAGACGGTATCCTTCCTCGCGCGCTGCCCCGGCAAGCGGCGGGCCGAAAAAGCCTGCACCGCCGAAAACCCCCAAGCCAAAGCGCAGCCGCGCGCCCCGGCCCCGGCGGCAGCACGGGCTGGTGATAGGCCTGATCGTGACGATCTGGCGCGTGCTGTGGGGCATCGCCTGGCGCGCGACGGCGGTCGGAGCCTTGGTGCTGGCCGGGATCGTCTGGTATTTCTATGCGCAACTGCCCGAGGTGGCCGACCTGATCGACGGACGCGCGCGCGGGTCGGTCACCATGCTGGACCGTGACGGCGAGGTCTTCGCCTGGCGGGGGGAAACCTTCGGCGGGATGGTGACGGCGGAAAGCGTGTCGCCCTACCTGCATGACGCGGTGGTGGCGACCGAGGACAAGCGGTTCTACTGGCACTACGGCATCTCGCCGCGCGGGATTGCGTCTGCGATCCGGATCAACCTGTCCGAAGGCCGTGGGGCGTTCGAGGGCAACGGCGGCTCGACCATCACCCAGCAGACGGCAAAGCTCCTGTGCCTTGGCGTGCAGTGGGACCCCAAGCTATGGAAGTCGGAAGCCGATTACGAGAAGGACTGCCGTCAGGGCGGCATGTGGCGGAAGATCAAGGAAGTCCCCTTCGCCATGGCGATGGAGACCAAGTACTCCAAGGAAGAAATCCTGACGATCTACTTCAACCGCGCCTATCTGGGCGCCGGAGCGCGCGGCTTCGAGGCGGCGGCGCAGCGCTATTTCGGCAAGTCTGCCAAGGACGTCACGCTGCCGGAAGCCGCGATGCTGGCCGGGCTTCTCAAGGCGCCCTCCACATATGCGCCGACCGCGAGCATGGAACGCGCGCGGAACCGGGCGGCGGTGGTGATCGGGCTGATGGAGGAGCAGGGCTATATCACGAAGGCCGAGGCCGAGGAGGCGCTGGCCAAGCCGGCGGTGCTGTCGAAGGCGGCAAAGCAGAAGTCGGGCGGCTATTTCGCCGACTGGGTGATGGAGACGACCCCGGACTATCTTGCGCGCGACACCACCGAGGATGTCGTGATCGAGACGACGCTGGATCAGGACATGCAGAAGAAGGCCGAGGAGGCGCTGGCCTGGGTCTTCGAGAACAAGCTGAAGGCCGGGTCAAAGGCCCAGGCCGCCATCGTGGTGATGAGCTCAGACGGCGCGGTGCGCGCGATGGTCGGGGGCCGCAACCTGCCGAATGCGGGCGACTTCAACCGCGCGACGCAGGCCTTGCGGCAGACCGGGTCGACCTTCAAGCCCTTCGTCTACGCGGTGGCGATGGACCTCGGCTACAGCCCGATGGATTACGTCGAGGACACGCCGATGTGCATCTACACGGCGGGGTCGGGCGACTGGTGCCCGCAGAACTATGACCGGAAGTTCAAGGGCGAGATCACCCTGACGCAGGCCCTGGCCGAAAGCCGGAACATCCCGGCTGTGCGGGTTAGCGAGGCGGTGGGCCGCGATCTGGTGAAGCAGGTGGCGACCGACTTCGGCCTGGCACAGAACTTCGCCGACGGCCCGGCGCTGGCGCTTGGCGTGTCGGAATCGACGCTGATCGACATGACCGGGGCTTTCGCGGGCATCCTGAACGGCGGGTCCTCGGTCACGCCCTACGGGTTGAACGCGCTCAAGCTGAAGGGCATGGACGAGCCCCTGTTCGGCGCGGGCGGTGGCATTGGTGAGCGGGTGATCAGCGAGAAGGCGGCCCATGCGCTGACCTACATGATGACCGAGGTGATGAACTCGGGCACCGGAGGCCGGGCGCGGCTGAAGGATCGCGAGTCTGCGGGCAAGACCGGCACCACCACCAGCGCGCGGGACGCCTGGTTCGTGGGCTTCACGGCCGACTACGTTGTCGGCGTCTGGATGGGCTATGACGACAACAGCCCGCTGACCGGCGTCACCGGGGGCGGGCTGCCGGCGGAAATCTGGCATGAGGTGATGGTGCGGATCAACGAGGGGGTCGAGGCCAAGCCCCTGATCAAGGAGATCCCTGAATCGACCTATGCCCCTGTCGGGCAGGGCACCGGCGAAGGTGCCATCGCTGCCGAAGACGTACCCTATTTCGACGATCCGAAAGCACCCACATACAACGATGTCTATATTGACCCGGAAACAGGAGAATCGATCCCGGTCTATGACGGCCCTCCGCCGGCCGGGGCGGTGCCGGAAGGAAGGGTGACGGAAGCGCCCAGAGGCGATCTTGTCGATCAGCTTCTGGATGGCGTTCTGGGCGGGAACAACTGACGCCGCGCGCGCCCGGTCGTCCGGTGTCCGAACTGGTCGAAATGCGCCTTCAGATGCAGAAGGTGCATCCCTTTCATCTGCAAGGCCGGATCGCCGCCTATCATGCGGCGGACATTGTCGAGCCCGGTGATCGGAACCAGCACGTCGCGGAACGTGGCACCATTCCTATGTCGCGGGTGACAAGACGTTCTGCATCTATCTGGCCTGCGGCGAGGAGGCGATCCACCGGCATGCCAGTCTGAGCGACATCCCGTTTGCCCGGATCACCGAGATTCCCCAGAAAATCGAACCGCTGACCGCGAACAACCGAGAAATGAAAGCGGCCCCGCGCCCAAAGGCGCGGAGCCGCTGGAAAGTTGCCGGATGACCGCAGGGGACGCGGTCAAATTGCGGTCAGAGCGTCTTGAGGTCGGCGATCAGCTTGTCGAGATCGCCACCGCGCTGGTCGAGCAGCGCGCCCATCTCGGTGCGCTCCGAGGCCAGCATGTTCACGCCCTCGATGATGATGTTGAAGAACAGGCTCTTGCCCGACTTGTCGGACACATGCCAGCGCACCTCGAACGGGGCTTCGCCCTTCAGGTGCGCGGTCGAGATCACCTCGAAGTAGCTCTTCACCGCCCGGGCATCGGCCACTTCGATCTTGCCGCCTTGGAATTCGCGGAAGCGGCGGCCATACTTGCGGCTGAGGTAGCCCTGGAAGGCCTTGGTATAGGCCGAGAGCTGGCCTTTGGAGGCCGAGCGCGCCGCAGTACCTAGGACAGACCGCGCGATGGCGGGCACGTCGGCATAGCGGCTGAAGAGTTTCTCGAAATCCTTCAGCATCGCAGCTTCGGACTTGCCCGAGTTGATGATCGAGTTGATGTCGCCCACGGTCTTGTCGACCAATGTCTTCGCGGCGTCAGCCGTCAGGGCATGGGCGGGCAGGGCGGCCAGCGCGCCGACGGTTGCGAGGCCGGCCACGAAACCGCGGCGCGAGAGGATCAGGTCATTGGGCATAGGGGTCCTCGTATGGGTCGATGAATCCGTCGTCACTTGGCGCAGCTTCTCCCGGGCCATCGGCATAGGGATCGATGAAACCGTCGTCACCGGCCGCCGCCCCGCTGCCCTGCCCCAGCTCGAACCGCCGGTTCTGCAGGTAGAGGAGCCGCGCCTGAGCATAGCTGTCCGCGCTTTCATATAGGAGCGAATCCACCGTATCCGAGAAGCGGTCGCGATCACCAAGCCGTGAGAAAAGCTTGAGGACCGTCACGGCATTCGCTTCCTTCCGCGGCAGCGCCAGCCGCAGCGGATCGAGCGCAATGTCGACCGCCATGCCCACCGTATCCCGCGCGGTCGAGGGACCGGCGAGCGGCAGTTCCATGTAGGGCCCTTCGCCGACGCCCCAGACATGCAGGGTTTCGCCGAAATCCGTCGGCTTGCCTTCCACCCCGGCGTATGAGGCAAAGTCGACCAGCCCGAAAAGCCCGAATGTCAGGTTCGCCGCCAGGCGGACGGTGTTCTCTCCGGCATCGGCCAGGCGGAACTGCAACAGGTTGTTTGCGATGTCTCCCGGCAGATCCAGCGTATCGGCCAGGTTGCCGACCGCGCGCTTCACCGGAGTGGGGACGATACCGTAGCCCTTGGACGCCGGGCCGACCAGCGCGCTGTCAACGCCCTTGTTGAAGCCGTGGATCTTGCGGTTCGTGGGTTCGAACGGGTCGTTGATTCCGCCCGCATCGGGGGCTCCCGCACAGGCAGTCACGAGGCCCGCCGCCACAACGACAACCGATTTCCGCACCCAGTGCCCTGAAATAAATGGAATGTTCAGACCCATATCCCTACTGTCCGGCCACTACGCCGCTAACGACAGTCTTGCGCGGGCGTTGGCAAGGCATAAGACCGTGACTTGACCAATACAACGGCCAAGCGTGGCAGATGCGCCGCGCATGGCAGGAAGACGCCAAGGATGTAACAATGGCAGAACCCGCGAAACCGCAGACCGACATGAAGGCCGGCCTGTCCGAACTGGCCGCCGCACGGGCCGCCTCGCGCCAGGCCATCGCGGTTGCCTTCGTTTTCTCGGCCCTCGTCAACATCCTGATGCTGACGGCTCCGCTCTACATGTTGCAGGTCTATGACAGGGTGCTGGTTTCGCGGTCCGAGGAAACCCTGCTGGCGCTGACCCTTCTGATGGCCTTCCTGTTTCTGGTGATGGGCGTCCTTGACCATGCACGCGGCAGGATCATGGCGCGGGTCGGCGCGCGTTTGCAGGACCGGCTGGACCCGCGGGTCCTGTCCGCCGCCTTCCGCCGCCTGACGGTGGCCCCGCAGGATACGGCCGCGCTGGCGGCGCAGAAGGACCTGGATGCAATCGCCCGTTTCTGGGCCTCGCCGGTCCTGCTGGCCCTGTTCGACGCCCCCTGGGCGCCGCTTTTCGCCGCCGCGATCTTTGTCTTCCACCCACTGCTTGGCAGCCTTGCCCTTGCCGGCGGGTTGGTGATCGTCCTTTTGAGCTGGCTGAACCAGCGGGACACCGAGGCGCCGCTGCAAGACGCCAACCTCGCCACCCTCGCGGCGGAACGGCAGGCCGACAACCTGAAATCCGAATCCGAGCTTGTCCAGGCGCTCGGCATGCGGGGCGCAGCCTTTGCGCGGCTGAAGCTCGGCCGCGACAAGGCCCTGGAAACCGGGCTTGCGGCCTCTGACGTTGCGGGACGTTACACGGTCGCGATCAAGACCTTCCGGCTTTTCCTGCAATCGGCGATGCTCGGCCTCGCCGCCTGGCTCGTCCTGCGGCAGGAACTTTCGGCGGGCGCGATGATCGCGGCGTCGATCCTGATGGGCAGGGCCCTGCAGCCGGTGGAGCAGGCGGTGGGCCAATGGCCCGTCGTCACCCGCGCGCGGCAGGCGAAGGCCCGGCTGACCGGCCTGCTGGCCGGCACCCCGCC
>JAFLCY010000078.1 GCA_017303485.1 Rhodobacterales bacterium | reverse complement strand
CGGCGACCACCGAGGGCCGGATAAGTTCGGCATCGGGCAGGCCAAGGGGGTCGGGGTTCACGTCCGGCAGGTGTTCCACCAGCCGGATCATGTCATAGCCGAGATAGCCGAACAGGCCCGCCGAGACCGCAGGCAGCCCCTCGGGCATCTCGATCCGGCATTCGGCGAGCAGGTCGCGCAGGGTTTGCAGCGGATGGCCGGGCAGGTCGGTAAAGCTCTGCCGGTCGAAGCGCGCCTCGCGGTTGATGCGGCTTTGTTCGCCCCGGCACTGCCAGACGAGGTCGGGCTTCATGCCGACGATGGAATAGCGGCCCCGCACCTCGCCGCCGGTGACCGATTCCAGCATGAAGGTGTCGGCCCGCGCGTCGCCCAGCTTGAGCATCAGGCTGACCGGCGTGTCGAGGTCAGCCGCAAGCCGTGCCCAGACGATCTGGTTCCGGCCCTCGGCCCAGCCCGCCTCGAACTCGGCAAAGGACGGCTGCAGCTGCATCAGGGCAGGCTCGCGTTGACGGCTTCGATCGCAGCCTGGTCCAGCGTGATCCCGGCCTGCGCGGTCAGCGCGGCGGTAAAGGCCGCGAAGGCGTCCTGCGAAATGGCCTGCTGGGCCTGCGCCTCAAGCGAGGCTTTCAGCGCCTCGGCATCGGAACCCGTCGTGGCGCCCGGCATGATCTTGTCCAGTTGCACGACGGCGACGAACCCGTCAGCCTCGACCACCTGGGCCGCGCCTTCGGCCAGTTTGAACACATCGCCAATCAGCGTCGCCGGCGCATCGGCGATGGAGCCCGACCGCGCGGTTTCCGGCGTCACGTCGACGATTCCGAAGCTGCCGATCTTCGCCCCGCCGTCCAGCGCGGTCTTGATCTCGTCCGCGCGGGCCTTCAGGGCGGCGGCCAGGGTGTCCTTGTGCCAGTCCTCGGCCACCTTCTCTTTTGCCTCGTCGAAGGGGATCGGCGCGGCTGGCACGATCTCGTCCAGCCGGAGCGCGACCACGCCACCGTCATCCAGCACGATGGCCTCGGGGAAATCCTCGGACTTCACCGCATCGGCAGCCGTGCGGAAAGCCTGATAGCCCTCGATGGTGTCGTCGCCCTGCGCGCCGGGAACATAATCCAGCGTGGCAAGCGAGAGACCGGCTTCCTTGGAGAGGTCCTCCAGCGTGGCGCCGCCGGCCAGAAGATCGTCGATCTCCTCGACCCGGTCGCCGATCGCCTTGCGCGCAGCATCCATCTGCACCTCGGCGGACAGCGTTTCGCGGGCGTCCTCGAAGCTGGTATTCTCGGCCGCCAGCACCGAATTGACCCGGTAAAGCGCCGGGCCGAGGTCGGAGGCGACCGGCCCGGCGACCGTGCCCTCGGCTGCGGCAAAGACCGCCTCGCCCGCCGCACCCAGATCTTCCTTCGACACGTCGCCAAGGTCGATGGCGTCCAGCGTCAGCCCGCGTCCGGCGACCAGCGCCTCGAAGGTCGTGCCGGCATCCAGCTGTGCCTTCGCGGCCTCGGCGCTGGCCTCGTCCGGGAAGACCAGCCGTTCGACAAGCCGGCGTTCCGGGAGGACGAATTCGGACTTCCGGTCGTCATACATCTTCTTCAGCGTCGCCTCGTCGACCGGCTGGTCCTTGGCAATCGCCTCGGGCAAGAGGGCCGCATAGGTGATGCGCTTGGCCTCGGCCTTGGTAAAGCGGTCGATATGGGCGTCGTAATGCGCCTTCAACTCGGCATCGGTGGGCTCGGCCACCGGGCTGGCAAGGTCCGCCTCGCCCAGCCGCAAGAGGGAAAAGCCCCGCCGTTCCGCCACCCAGGCGTAGAGCATGTCAGTCATCGGCTTCGGCGCGGCAAACCCGCCGCCGACCGCGCCCTGCAACAGCTCGCGGCTGATGTCGCGGCGCAGGTTGGTCTCGAATTCGGCCTCGCTCATCCCGTTGCGGTCAAGCGCAAAGCGGTAGGCCTCGCGGTCGAAGGTCCCCGAGACGCCCTTGAAACTGTCCATCTTCATGATCTCGGCCGCGACGATGTCGTCACCGACCGACAGGCCCACCCGCCCGGCCTCGTTGTCCAGCGCCGCCCGGGTGATCACGCTCTGGATCACCTGCTTGTCGATGCCGAAGGTCAGCGCCTGCTGCATTGAAAGCTGCTGGCCGATCTGCTGCGAGAAGGCGTTGACCTGGTTCCGCAGGGCGCGGGCATAGTCGTTGGTCGAGATCTCGATATCGCCGACGGTGCCGACCTTCTGCACCCCGCCCGAGAAGCTGGTCACGCCGAAGCCGCCGAGGCCGAGGATCAGCATGGCCATCAGCACCCAGACAGCAGCCTCCTGCGCCTTGCCGCGCGGGCGTTTGCCTTCTTCGGTCGGGGTCTTGGCCATGGGTCTGCCTTTGGGTTGTTCGCATGGGTTGAATAGTGGGAAGGCATCAGGGGGGCAAGATCAAGATCGCCCGGCCCCTTCGCCGCTCACGCAGCCGTCAGGGCCGGAATGCCCCCAGCCGCCGGATCACCTCGGCAATGCCGGTGGCATCGACATTGGCGAACGCGATGCGGATCTGCCGCTTGCCCGCCGCCGAGCCTTCGGGCTGGAACATCGTGCCGGGCAGCATCAGAAGGGAGGCCTCAGCCACCAGCCGCTTGCAGAGCTGGTCCGAGGGGATGTCGAACGGATGCTCGACATAGGCGAAGTAGGCGCCACAACCAAGAAGCCGCCAGCCCGGCAGGGACGTGAAGCCATCGGTCATCGCCTTGCGGCGGGCGAGGATCTCGTCGCGTTCGCCCGCCACCCATTGCGACAGGTTGCGCATCCCCCAGAGCGCGCCGATCTGGCCCAACTGGCTGGGGCAGATCGCCACGGTATCGAGGAACTTCTCCACCTCGGCCAGCCGCGCTTCAGAGGCCACGACCGCCCCGACCCGATGCCCGGTCAGCCGGTAGGCCTTGGAGAAGCTATAGAGATGGATCAGCACATCCGCCCAGTCGGGGTCGGCGAACAGATCGTGCGGGGCGCCCGTCCGGCTGTCGAAATCGCGGTAGGTCTCGTCCACGATCAACGCCAACCCCTTGTCCCGGCAGAGGTCGCGGAAGGCCGCCAGCGTTTCAGCCGGATATTCCACTCCGCCGGGGTTGTTGGGGCTGACCAGCACGATGGCCCGTGTGCGGCTGGTGACGAGCTTCTCTGCTTCCGCGGCCGAGGGGATCAGCGTCTGGTCAGTCTCCAGCGGCACCGTCGTGACGGCGGCCATGTCGAGCCACATCTTGTGATTGAAGTACCAGGGCGTGGTCAGGATGACCTCGTCCCGCGGCCCGGCGAGCGTTGCCATCACTGTACAGAAAGCCTGGTTGCAGCCTTGGGTGATCGCCACCTGCGCGGGCCGGATGGTGCCGCCATAGGCGGCCGACCATTGCGTGGCGATCTCTTCCCGCAGCGCGGGCAGTCCCAGCACCGGGCCGTAAAGATGCGCCTGCGGATCGTTCAGCGCCGCATCCGCCAGCGCCTGCCGCAGGCCCAGGGGCGGGCTGTCCACCGGGGCGGCCTGGCTGACGTTGATCAGCGGACGGTCGGCCGGGAACGTGACGCCCTCGATCCAGCGCCGCGCCTCCATCACCGGGGGCGGTTCGGTCGCGGCGAAAGCGGGGTTCAGGGGAAGCGTCATCGCTGGCATCCTTCAAGGGTTCGTCAGGCGGCGGGGGTCACCCTTCCGCGCAATGCCTGCCATTCCTGCCAGACCAGGCCAATCATCACCAGATCAAACACGGCGAGAAGCAGCAGGAAAGGCGAGCCAACATGGAAGAATTCGTAAAGCTGATAGGCCACGAAGCCCGCCAGCACCGCCATCGAGACTGGATAGGCCCAGATGACCTTGCGCCACAACAGGAAGACCATCGTCAGCTTCAGACCGCCATGCGCCAAGAGGTAGAGCGCATAGAAATGCTGTGTCGGCACCGGAAACTGCTGCATGGCCCGCAGCGTCCAGGTCGCCAGCGTGTCATGCGGATCCTCGGCGATCTCGAAATGCGTGACCCAGTAGACAAACCGCGCAACCAGCGCATTCGGCGTCAGCAGCAGCCCAAGCCCCGCCAGGGCCTCGGCCCCGGTCAAGAGGCCCTTGATCGCCAGGCTCGCCTCGAACAGCCAGTGCAACAGCCGGTCGCGGCTTTTGCGCAGCATGTGGCCTCAGTCCGTGCCGCGCATCGGCTGGACATATTGCAGGGCCATGTCCCAGGGGAAGAAGATCCAGGTGTCCTGGCTGACGGAGGTGATGTAGGTATCGGCCTGCTTCTCGCCCTCGGGCTTGGCATAGACGCAGGCGAAATGCGCCTTGGGGTAAAGGCCGCGGATCAGTTCCAGCGTCTTGCCGCTGTCCACAAGGTCGTCGACGATCAGGATGCCCGACCCGTCGCCCATCACCTCGGCGTTCGGGGCCTTGATCACCTGCGCCTCGCGCCGCTGGTCGGCCTTGCCGCCGCCGGAGTGGTAGGATTTCACGCTGATGGAATCGACGACACGGATATCCAGCTCGCGGCTGACGATCATCGCGGGCACGAGGCCCCCGCGCGTGATGCCGACCACGGCTTTCCAGCTTCCGCCCTCGCCCGGCCCCTTGCCGTCCAGCCGCCAGGCGAGCGCCCGCGCGTCACGGTGGATCTGGTCCCAGCTGACGTGAAAGCCTTTTTCATGCGGCAGGCGGTCGGCGGACATGGGTAGTCTCCTTCAAGTGGCGGCGATCTTGATGCCGAGGATCGCGAGCAGGCCGCCGAAGCTGCGGTCGATGACCGTTTTCAGGCTGATGTAGCGGGCACGGGTGCGGTCAAGCGAGAAAATCCGCGCAACTGCGGTGTTCCACAGCGTTTCCGAGGTGAAGATCACCGCCAGGAGCGCCAGATAGACCCAGAAGGGCGTGGCGGGCGGCACCGTGCCCAGAAAGATCGCCGAGAACATCACGGCGGGCTTCGGATTGGCAAGCTGGGTGAACAGCCCCAACCGGAACGCCGAAAACTCTGAGCGCGGCACGGCGTTTGCGTCCCCTGTCGCGATCGGCTTCTTCGCATCGTGCCACAGGTGCCAGGCCATCCACAGAAGGTAAGCCGCCCCACCGATCTTCAGCGCCCAGAGGAGTGCCGGGGCCACCGCGAAGACCAGGTTAAGCCCGAACATGGCCGCCGAGGCCCAGACCACGGCCCCTGCCCCGATCCCGAGCGCCAGCATGAAGCCGGTCCGCATCCCCTCGGTCAGCCCGGTCCGCGCCGACATGATCACCGCAGGCCCCGGAGAGATCGCCGCAAAGACGACGAGGCCGACGAAGATCATGAAGGCCGAAAGGCTCACTGGCCGCCCTCTTTCTTGCCCGTCACGATGTCGATGTCCGGCGCGTCGATCGCCTTCATGCCGACGACATGGTAGCCCGCGTCGACATGCAGATTCTCGCCCGTGGTGCCCGAGCCGAGGTCGGACAGAAGGTAGAGTGCGGCCTTGCCGACCTCTTCCTGCGTCACGTTGCGACGCAAGGGCGAGTTCAGCTCGTTCCAGCGCATGATGTAGCGGAAATCGCCGATGCCGCTGGCGGCCAGGGTCTTGATCGGCCCCGCTGAAATGGCGTTGACCCGGATGCCATCCTTGCCCAGATCCTCGGCCAGATACTTGACCGAAGCCTCAAGGCCCGCCTTGGCAACGCCCATCACGTTGTAATGCGGCATCACCCGTTCCGCGCCGAAATAAGTCAGCGTCAGAAGGCTGCCCCCCGGCCCCATCATCGCTGCCGCCCGCTGGCAGACCGCGGTGAAGGAATAGACCGAGATGTCCATCGCCAGCGCGAACCCAGCGCGCGAGGTGTCTACGTATCGCCCGCGCAGCTCGTTCTTGTCGGCAAAGCCGATGGCATGGACCAGAAAGTCGATCTGGCCCCATTCCGCCTTCAGCGCCGCGAACAGCGCGTCGATGCTCTCGTCGCTGGCCACGTCGCATTCATAGAGATGCGGCTGGCCCAGGCTTTCCGCCAGGGGCTCGACCCGCTTCTTCAGCGCCTCGCCCTGGTAGGAGAACGCCAGTTCCGCGCCCTGCCCCGCCACCGCCTGCGCGATGCCCCAGGCAATGGACTTGTCGTTCGCAAGCCCCATGATCAGGCCGCGCTTGCCTTGCATAAGTCCGGTTGACATTCCTGACCCCTCGCCCTTTTCGTTGCCTTGACGTGTAGGCGAAGCCGGGCCGCCCTTCAAGGCAGGTCCTGAACGCAAAGGCAAGGAGTCTCCCATGGACCGTTCCGGCATCTTCGCGGGCAGCGACCCCTTCGTGATCGCCCTCGCATGGCTTGCCGAGGCGGAAGTGCGGGAGCCGAACGATGCGAACGCCATAGCGCTTGCCACGGTGGATGCCGACGGGATGCCCAATGTCCGCATGGTGCTGCTCAAGGACATCGAGAGCCTGGGCAACGGCGAGGGGGCCTTTGTCTTCTACACCAACTACGGGTCAGCCAAGGGACAGGAGATCGAAGCCTCGGGCAAGGCCGCCTTCGTGATGCACTGGAAATCGCTGCGCCGCCAGATCCGCGTCCGGGGCACCGTGACCCGGGAAGAGGGTCCGAAGGCCGACGAATACTTTGCCAGCCGCAGCCTGAAATCCCGGCTTGGCGCCTGGGCGTCGCAGCAATCGCAGCCCCTGTCCTCGCGCGAGGCGCTGATGGCGGAGGCCGCGAAGGTCGCGCTGTCCAAGGGCCCGAATCCTGCCCGGCCGCCCTATTGGGGCGGGTTCCGGATTCGACCCGTCGAGATCGAATTCTGGGCCGACGGTGCCTTCCGGTTGCATGATCGGTTCCGCTGGCACCGGGATGCCGCGGCGGCAGGCTGGACGGTCCAAAGATTGAACCCTTAGGTTTCCAAGACTTGAATGACAATCTTTGGTCCGGCTGCTGAATAGGCCTTGATAAGTGCAGGGGATATCCCCCAATTGACGCGCGACGGGCTAATTCTGGGGAGAAGGCCTAAGAGAATGTCAGAAGAAGAAGAGGTCATGCAGATCCTGCATGGTCGCGTAAAGTGGTTTGATCCTTCCAAGGGTTTCGGGTTCATCGTTTCAGACCAGGCGGATGCGGATATCCTGCTGCACGCGAATGTTCTGCGGAACTTCGGGCAGGGATCGGTCGCCGATGGAGCGGGGATTGAAGTCAAGGTCCAGCGGACCCAGCGCGGCGTGCAGGCCGTCGAGGTGGTGCGGATCGACCCGCCGGAAGGCGTGGTGCTGCCCTTCGGGGAAGACGCGGCCCAGATGGTCAGCGCCGATATCCTGGCCCTGCCGATGGAACCGGCGCGGGTGAAATGGTTCGACAAGGGCAAGGGCTTCGGCTTTGCCAATGTCTTCGGTCGTCCCGAGGATGTGTTCATCCATGCCGAAGTGCTGCGGGTCTCGGGCTTTGCCGATCTGGGAGCGGGCGAGGCCGTGTCGCTGCGCATCATCGAGGGGCGTCGCGGGCGGATGGCGGTGCAAGTCATCTCCTGGGAATCGGCCTTGCGTGAGAAGCCCTGATGCTGCGGATGGCCGCCCTTGCCCTTCTGGCCTTGACCGGCAGCGCGGCGGCAGATGCCGCCTGCGCGCCCGGACGGCTTGATGTGCGCTGGGACGGCGGCCGCGAGAGCTTTTCCGTCGAGGTGGCGGACGATGCAGGGGAACGGGCGCAGGGTCTGATGTTCCGCGAGGCCATGGACCCGGCCGCGGGCATGCTCTTTGTCTACGAGGCCCCTCGCCGGGTGCAGTTCTGGATGAAGAACACGCTCATTCCGCTGGACATGGTCTTCGCCGATGCCACCGGCACCGTCACCCGTGTCCACGCCAATGCCGTGCCCGGCGACCTGAGCCCGATTGACGGCGGCGAGGGCGTGATGTTCGTGCTGGAGATCAACGGCGGGCTTGCCGGGAAGCTGGGATTGGTCCCCGGCGCAGTCCTGCGCCACCCGATGATACCGGCGGCCGGTGCTGCCTGGCCCTGCGACGGCTAGAGGCTTTTCATTCCCATCCGCTCCGGGTAAAGGAGCGGCAGTCGGGGCGTAGCGCAGCCTGGTAGCGCGACGGTTTTGGGTACCGTAGGTCGAGAGTTCGAATCCCTCCGCCCCGACCACTTCAACAAATCCCACCCGCTGAAGTACAGATTTCCTAAGCAGGAAAGTTGCCCGAATCCCTCCTCAAGGATTCTGATCCCGCCCCTTCCCGCCTTGCGCGACCTGCCCGGCAGTCGCATATCCTTCGGGAAAGGGACCATCCATGACCATCGCCTTCGACCATTCCTATGCGCGCGACCTGCCCGGCACCTATCTGCGGGCCGCACCCGATGCAGCCCCGCGCCGAAGCTCCTGGTCCTGAACCGCCCCCTTTCCACCAGTCTGGGCCTTGACCTTACCGAAGCCGAGGCCCGCGACTGGTTCTCTGGCGCCAGCCTTCCGCCGGGGGCCGACCCCATTGCGCAGGCCTATGCCGGCCACCAGTTCGGCGGCTTCTCGCCCCAGCTTGGCGACGGGCGCGCGCATCTGCTGGGCGAGGTGGTCGCACCTGACGGCCGGCGGTTCGACATTCAGCTGAAAGGTTCCGGCAAGACCCCCTTTTCGCGCGGGGGGGATGGCAAAGCGGCAGTCGGCCCGATGCTGCGCGAGTATCTGGTGTCAGAATTCATGGCCGCGATGGGTGTGCCGACGACCCGCTCGCTCGCCGTCGTGGCGACGGGAGAGGAGATCTGGCGGGAGACGAAGCTTCCCGGTGCCGTCCTTGCCCGCGTCGCCGCCAGCCATCTGCGGGTCGGCACTTTCCAGTTCTTCGCCGCCCGGGGTGAGACGGACAAGGTCAAGGCGCTTGCCGACCATGCCATCGCCCGCCACTACCCCGAGCTTGCTGATGGCGACTATCTTGCCTTCCTCGACGCCGTCATTGCGCGGCAGGCCAAACTCATTGCGGATTGGATGGGCCTGGGCTTCATCCATGGCGTGATGAACACCGACAACATGGCGATCAGCGGTGAGACCATAGATTATGGCCCCTGCGCCTTCATGGAGGGCTACGCGCCGGGGACTGTCTTTTCCTCGATCGACAGCCAGGGCCGTTACGCCTATGCCAACCAGCCGCTGATCCTGGGCTGGAACCTGGCCCGGCTGGCCGAGACGCTGGTGCCGCTGCTCGATCCCAGCCAGGAGAAGGCGGTCGAGATCGCCAACGACCGGCTCGGGTCCATCGCCGGGCGCTATCGCGCCGACTGGGTTTCGGTGATGCGCGGCAAGCTTGGCCTGATCGGCGAGGACGGCGACGACGCAGCCCTTGCCGACGACCTGCTTGCCGCGATGGAGGGGGCGGACTGGACCCTCACCTTCCGCAGGCTGTCCGATGAGGCCGCCCTGCGACCCCTGTTCCCCGATTTCACCCGGATGGAAGCCTGGCTTCCCCGCTGGCGTGCCCGGGCCGGCGAGGGTGTCGCCGGACGGCTGGCCATGGCCAGTCCCGCGGTGATCCCCCGCAACCACAAGGTGGAAGAGGCTCTGAGCGCCGCCACCGGGGGCGACTTGGCCCCGTTCAACGCCCTCCTCGCGGCCATCCAGAACCCCTACACCGAAGCCGAGCCCTACATGCTCCCCGCCCCCACCGGCTTTGGCACCTACGTCACCTATTGCGGAACCTGACGGGCGGCTCCTCGTGCGACCTTGTCACCTCGCCGCGAGCAAGGCGTGACGAAGTCAACGACGCGCCTGTCCACCGATTGACGCCTTCGCCCTTCCCCGCCACCATGCGCCCATGGCCGACCGTTCCGACATCCACGACCGCCTCGCCGCCTCGCTTCGCACCGCCCGCAAGGCGCGTGGCCTCAGCCTCGACGCCGCCGCCAAGCTGTCCGGCGTCTCCCGCTCGATGGTCAGCCAGATCGAACGCGGCGAATCCTCACCCACCGTGGCGACGCTCTGGGCGCTGACCCAGGCGCTGCAGCTCGACTTTGCTGGCCTTCTGGAAGGCCGCCCCTCCCCCGGGATCGAGGTCATCCGCGCGGCCTCCGCCCCGGTGATCGACCGTGGCGGCGTCACCATCCGCATCCTTTCCGCCCCGGAAACCGTCGGCAGCCACGAGGTTTACGAGCTTCAGTTCACCAAGGGCGCCAGGCTCACCTCCGACGCCCATTCCCCCGGCTGCCGCGAACATCTGACGGTCCTCGAAGGCCGCCTCACCGTCACCTCGGGCGAAGCGACCGACCAGCTCGCTCCCGGCGACGTCGCCCGCTACCCTGCCGACCGCAGCCATGAGATCGCCGCCGCCACCGCCGCCCGCGCCATTCTCATTGTCCAGGACAGCTGACTTCCAGTTTAGCGGATTTATTTCCGCCAAGTTGACACAAGGCCCGCATTCTGCAACATTCCGCCAAATCGGAAAGGATTCTGCAATGACGGACAAGGCCGCCTTCCTCGACCACATCGCCGCCACCCTTCAGGGGATCGACGCCGACGGGCTGATGAAGCGCGAACGGCTGATCGAGGGTGCGCAGGGCGCGCATGTGCAGATGGCCGGGCGGCAGATGCTGAACCTCTGCGCCAACAACTACCTCGGCCTCGCCGACGACCCCCGCCTGATCGCCGCCGCGAAACAGGCGATGGACAACCACGGCTTCGGCATGGCCTCGGTCCGTTTCATCTGCGGAACCCAGGACCTGCATCGCGCGCTGGAGACCCGGCTGGCGCAGTTCCTTGGCCATGACGATTCGATCCTGTTCGCCGCCTGTTTCGATGCCAATGGCGGCCTCTTCGAACCCCTGCTCGGCCCCGAGGATGCCGTCATCTCCGACGCGCTGAACCACGCCTCGATCATCGACGGCATTCGCCTGTGCAAGGCCAAGCGCTACCGCTATGCCAATTCCGACATGGCCGACCTTGAGGCCCAGCTGAAACAGGCTCGCGCCGATGGCGCCCGCTTCATCCTGATCGCCACGGATGGCGTCTTCTCGATGGACGGCTACTACGCCAAGCTGCCGGAAATCCGGGCGCTGGCCGACCAGTATGGCGCACTGGTGATGGTCGACGACTGCCACGCCACCGGCTTCACCGGCCCGCAGGGGCGCGGCACCCCGGCCCGGGCAGGCATCGAAGTCGACCTCCTGACCGGCACTCTCGGCAAGGCGCTTGGCGGCGCGCTTGGCGGCTATATCGCCGGGCCACAAGCGGTGATCGATCTCCTCCGCCAGCGTGCAAGGCCCTATCTCTTTTCCAACGCCCTGCCCCCCGCCGTGGTGGGCGCCGCCCTCGCCGTCCTTGACATCGTGGAACAGGCCGACGACCTCCGCGCCCAACTCACCGCCAACGCGGACTACTGGCGCAAGGGCCTCACCGAGGCCGGCTTCACCCTCCTGCCCGGCACCCATCCGATCATCCCGGTCATGCTGGGCGACGCGAAGCTCGCGCAGGCCATGGCCGCCGACCTTTACCAGCGCGGCGTGCATGTCGCGGGCTTCTTCTTCCCGGTGGTCCCGAAAGGCCAGGCCCGCATCCGCACCCAGATGAACGCGGCCCTGACCAAGGCCGACCTAGACTTCGCCCTCGACGCCTTCCGCGCTGCGGGCAAGGCCACCGGAGTGCTGGCATGACCTCCATGGGTTCAGCCACGGCGATCGCCGCCTATGCAGCCCATGCGCCCCGGCTTATCGCCCGCTACGACGCCATCTCGAGCGAGGCCTGGTATGCCCCGGTCCGCCACCTGCTGCCCACCCAGCCCTCCCGGGTGATCGACATCGGCGCCGGGACCGGCCGCGACGCCCGCTGGTTCGCTGCCATGGGCCATCAGGTCACCGCCGTCGAACCCGTCCCGGCCTTCATCGCCGCAGGCCAGCGGCCAGAGGGCCCCCGCTGGGTCGAAGACGCGCTGCCCGACCTGCGCCGGACGCTTGCACTGAACGAGAGCTTCGACCTCCTGACCCTCTCCGCAGTATGGCAGCATCTTGGGCCGGATGAGCGCCGGATAGCCGCTGCCAACCTTCGCCGCCTCGCCGCGCCGGGTGCCATGCTCTTGATGGCGCTCCGCCACGGTCCGGCGTCGGAAGACCGTCCGGTCTGGCCGATTGATCCCGATGCCACCGCCCTTCTTCTTGCAGAGCCCGGTTTCGCCGAAAGCTTCCGCATCGCCGCCCCCTCGATCCAGCCCGAAAACCTCGCCGCAGGGGTGCATTGGACCTGGCTCGCCCTCACCGCCCAACCCGAGGCCCCGAAATGACGACCGAAACCGCCCCGCGTCGCAACGAGATGACCGTTCTCGCCAAGTCGAAACCCGAACCCGGCCTCTGGATGGAAACCCGGCCGGTGCCGGAGATCGGCCCCGATGACGTGCTTATCAAGATCAACAAGACCGGGATCTGCGGCACCGACATCCATATCTGGAACTGGGACGCCTGGGCGCAGAAGACCGTCCCCGTCCCCCTCGTCACCGGCCATGAATTCGCTGGCGAGATCGTGGAGATCGGCAAGAATGTCGAGGGCCTCGCCCTCGGCCAGCGCTGCTCGGGCGAGGGCCACCTGATCGGCAAGACCTCGCGGCAAAGCCGGTCGGGCAAGTTCCACCTCGACCCCGAAACCCGGGGCATCGGCGTCAACGAACCCGGCGCATTTGCTCAGTACCTGCGCCTTCCGGCCTTCAACGTCGTCCCCCTGCCCGACGCGATTGACGACGAGATCGGCGCGATCCTCGATCCCCTCGGCAACGCCGTCCATACCGCTCTCAGCTTCGACCTGATCGGTGAGGATGTGCTGATCACCGGCGCGGGCCCTATCGGCATCATGGCCGCCGCCGTCGCCCGCCATGTCGGCGCGCGGCATGTGGTGATCACCGACATCAACCAGGCCCGGCTCGACCTTGCCGGACAGGTCGCCGATGTGGTCCCGGTGAACGTGGCCACCACCGACCTGAAATCTGTCTATCCCAGCCTGAAGATGAATCAGGGTTTCGACGTCGGCATGGAGATGTCGGGCAGCCAGCAGGCGCTGGACCAGATGGTCGAACACATGGTCATGGGCGGTCGCATCGCCATGCTGGGCATCCCGCCCGGAAAGTCCCCGGTCGACTGGAGCCGCATCGTCTTCAAGGCGATCACGATCAAGGGCGTCTATGGCCGCGAGATATTCGAGACCTGGTACAAGATGATCGCCATGCTGGAAAACGGCCTCGACATCCGCCGGGTGATCACCCACCGCTTCAAGGTGGGCGCGTTCCAGGAAGGCTTCGCCGCGATGCGCTCGGGCCTTTCCGGCAAGGTGGTGCTTGACTGGACCTGAAACACGCGGCTAACCTGCCGCCAAAGGCCGCAATCTATTGGTTTCCATCATGTTTTTCAGGCTTCTGGCACTGGCGGTCTTCGTCGTCCTGTCTCCCGTGGGCGACGCGATCAACGGCTACCTGAAGGCCCCGGAAGGCTCCTGTTCGGCGCTCGCCGTCCTCAGCGCCGACCGCATGGCCTTCCTCTGCTCCGACGGTCTCGCGGTGGCGCGCATCACTTCCCGCGCGGTCCCCAGCGTCACCCATCCTGCCTGCGCGACCGAGGCGCTGCGCGGGATGCAGGCGTTCCTGGCGCTGAAATACAGCCTCTACGCCGCGCGGGACATCCGGACCTACAGCTTCCACCGCGAAGGCGCGAAATTCTATGCCGGCATGTTGATCGACCTGGAAACGGTCGAGATGAAGTACCGTGCGACGATGCCCGCACTTCTGGATGTCGACGTGAAGGACTGGTGCCCGGCCGCGGCCTGATCCTGGGCGGCCGATTTTTCTGTCCCCAAATATCCCCGCCGGAGGCAATCCCGAGCCGGCTGGCACTTGCGCCAGTGGCGAGACAAAGGCTTGCGCGGTACGCGCTCCTGACAGAAGCCGCCCGCGAAATGCCCCGAAATCACCATCTGGCGTTAACCTCCCGCTAACCATTCCCCGGCGAGGCTGGTCCCGTGTTTGACAGGGGCAGGATCATGGGCCGATCACGTCACGCAGGTTTTGCCGAAGCGCCTGCGACCGGGTTTTTCGCCGTGGAACCGGTGCTTGCGGCCCCCACGACGAACGGCCTTCTGGCGGAAGGCGCGCGGTTCAGGGTCCGCTGCCTGCGGCTGCAACCCGGCGAGGGCATCGTGCTGCACTCCCATCTCCACCGCGCGGAACATTGGGTGGTGGTCGAAGGGACCGCAGAGGTTGCCATCGACCTCCGCGCCCGCCTTGTGGGCGAAGGCGAGGCCGTCCACATCCCGCTCGGCCAGCCGCACCGGATGGCAAACCCCGGTCGCCTGCCGGTGACGCTGATCGCGGTGGAAACCGGCTGCTATCTCGGCGAGGACGACGTGGTCCGGCACGGCTGACGCCTCCTCGCTTCCTTCGGTCGCTCGTCGGTGGCTCGCGCGAGGAGCGACCGAAGGGAGCGAGGAGCCGCCGCATCGGCCAAGCGCAGGTAAACGCAAGCGCCCAAACCCTTGATTTCGCACGGCCCGAAAGGCTGCCCACGCGCGGCGCCCTTGCCCCAACCCCGGTTTACACCGCCCCCCGCATCGGCGATAACCAGCCGGTAGCAGCCCCCGGGGAAACCGATGCTCCTCCTGATCGACAACTACGACAGCTTTACCTACAACCTCGTCCATTACCTGGGCGAGCTTGGCGCGGACGTGGTCGTCAAGCGGAACGACGCGCTTGAGGTCCAGGACGTCATCGCGATGCAACCCGAGGTCATCGTCCTCTCCCCCGGCCCCTGCGACCCCGCCGCCGCCGGGATCTGCCTGCCCCTGACCAAAGCTGCCGCCACGGCCGGCATCCCCCTTCTCGGCGTCTGCCTCGGTCACCAGACCATCGGCGAGGCCTTCGGCGGCAAGGTCGTCCGCTGCCACGAGATCGTCCACGGCAAGATGGGCACCATGCACCATTCCGGGAAAGGCGTCTTCCGCGACCTGCCCTCGCCCTTCCAGGCGACGCGCTATCATTCGCTGATCGTCGATCGCGCCACCCTGCCCGCGGAGCTGGAAGTCACCGCCTGGCTGGAGGACGGCACGATCATGGGCCTGCGTCACCGCCATCACCTGATCGAGGGCGTCCAGTTCCACCCCGAAAGCATCGCAAGCGAACACGGCCACCAGCTTCTGCGCAACTTCCTTGACGAGGCCCGCGCCAAGGTGCCGGCATGAGCGATACCCTCAAGCCGCTGATCGGCACCGCCGCCAACCGTCCGCTGACCCGCACAGAGGCTGAAGCCGCCTTCAACGCTCTGTTCGAGGGCGAAGGCACGCCGGCCCAGATGGGCGGTTTCCTGATGGCGCTGCGCACAAGGGGCGAGACGGTAGACGAATACGCCGCCGCCGCCTCGGTGATGCGGGCCAAATGCAACCCGGTGAAGGCACCACCGGGCGCGATGGACATCGTCGGCACCGGCGGCGACGGCAAGGGCACACTCAACATCTCCACCGCCACCGCCTTCGTCGTGGCGGGCGCGGGAGTAACGGTCGCCAAGCACGGCAACCGGAACCTGTCGTCAAAATCCGGCGCCGCCGACGCGCTGACCGAACTGGGGTTGAACGTGATGGTCGGCCCCGAGATCGTGGAACGCTGCCTGACCGAGGCCGGGATTGGCTTCATGATGGCGCCGATGCACCATCCGGCGATCCGCCATGTCATGCCGGTCAGGGCCGAGCTTGGAACGCGGACGATCTTTAACATCCTCGGCCCGCTGACCAACCCCGCCGGGGTCAAGCGGCAGCTGACTGGTGCCTTTTCGGATGCCCTCATCCGGCCGATGGCGGAAACCCTTCTTGCTCTTGGCAGCGAGAAGGCCTGGCTCGTCCACGGCTCGGACGGCACCGACGAGATCACCATCTGCGGCCCGACCTCGGTCTCTGCGGTCGAGGATGGCGCGGTGCGCGACTTCACCCTCCACCCCGAGGACGCCGGGCTGACGCCCCACCCGTTCGAAGCGATCCTTGGCGGGACCCCTGCCGAGAATGCCCAGGCCTTCCGCGCCCTTCTGGATGGCGCGCCGGGGGCTTACCGGGACGCCGTCCTTCTCAACGCCGCCGCCGCGCTTGTGGTGGCCGACAAGGCGGGAACCCTGACGGACGGCGTTGCGTTGGCCCGGCAGTCCATCGATTCCGGTGCCGCGAAAGCCAAGATCGACGCGCTCCGCCGCCTGACGAATGCCTGAGAAAGACCGCAGATGAGCACGATCCTCGACCGTATCAAGGCCTACAAGCTGGAGGAGGTGGCCAGGGCCAAGGCCGCCGTGCCGCTGGCCGAGCTGGAAGCCGCCGCCAAGTCCGCCGCTCCGCCCCGGAATTTTGCCCGAGCGTTGAGCGAGGCGACATTGACCGGCTACGGGCTCATCGCCGAGATCAAGAAGGCCAGCCCCTCCAAGGGCCTGATCCGCCCGGACTTCGACCCTCCCGCGCTGGCCAGGGCATATGAGGCCGGGGGCGCGACCTGCCTGTCGGTCCTGACCGATGCACCGAGCTTCCAGGGGGCGGACGACTACCTCGTCGCGGCACACAACGCCGTGGCGCTGCCCTGCCTGCGCAAGGATTTCCTGTACGACACCTACCAGGTTGTCCAGTCCCGCGCGCTGAATGCCGACTGCATCCTGATCATCATGGCCTCGCTTGACAACGGCCAGGCGGCCGAACTGGAAGCGGCCGCGATGGAACTGGGAATGAACGTGCTGATCGAGGTCCACGACGAGGCAGAGCTTGAGCGGGCATCGCTGTTGAAATCGCCGCTGATCGGCATCAACAACCGCAATCTCCACACGTTCGAAGTGACCCTGGACACCACGCGGAACCTGGCGCGGAGGGTGCCCGAGGACCGGATGATCGTTGCCGAAAGCGGGCTCTACACGCCCGACGACCTGGCCGACCTCGCCCAATACGGCGCGCGTTGCTTCCTGATCGGAGAAAGCCTGATGCGGCAGAAGGATGTGACCGCCGCCACCCGGGCGATCCTCGCCAGGCCGTTGACGGCGCAGGGCGGGCTGTGACGGGGCTTTCCCATTTCGACGACCGGGGTCAGGCCCATATGGTCGATGTCTCGGGCAAGCCGGTGACCGACCGGATGGCCGTCGCCATCGGCGCGGTGCGGATGACGGCGGAGACGCTGGCGCTGATCACCGAGGGGCGGGCGAAGAAGGGCGACGTGTTGTCGGTCGCCCGGCTGGCGGGGATCATGGCGGCCAAGAAGACCGCCGACCTCATCCCGCTTTGCCATCCGCTGCCGATCACCAAGGTGGCGCTTGAGCTGACCGCCGATCCGGCCCTGCCGGGGGTGCGGATCGAGGCGACGGTCAAGACCTCGGGTCAGACCGGGGTCGAGATGGAGGCGCTGACGGCGGTCACGGTCGCCGCGCTGACGGTCTATGACATGGTCAAGGCGGTCGAGAAGTCGATGGTGATCGACGGCGTGCGCTTGATCCTGAAAGATGGTGGGAAATCAGGTCGATACGAGGCCAAATGAAAGTTGGCGCGATGATTTCGGTCGAAGAGGCATTGCGGCACTGCCTGGCCCTCGCCGCGCCGCTTCCGGCGGAGACCGTGCCTTTGGCCCAGGCCTCTGGCCGCTGGATGTGCGTCCCCGCCGTCGCCACCCGGGACCAGCCGCCCTTCACGGCCTCGGCGATGGACGGCTATGCGGTGCAGGGCAACCCCGGCCCGGACGACAACTTCCTGATCATTGGCGAGGCGGGGGCGGGACATGCCTTTGCCGGGCAGATCGGCCCCGGTCAGGCCGTGCGCATCTTCACCGGCGCCCCGGTGCCGGAGGGTGCGACGCGGGTGATCATCCAGGAAGACGTTGTGCGCGTCGGCGACCGGATCATCCTGCGCGAAGGCGCCGACAGCGGCAGCAACATCCGCCCGCTGGGGCAGGACTTCCGGGCCGGAGACAGTCTTGCGCCCCGCCGTCTGCGTCCGAACGACCTGGCCTTGCTGGCCGCGATGAACATTCCCGCCGTGACCGTGACGCGCAAGCCGGTGGTCGCGCTGATTGCCACCGGGGACGAGCTGGTGATGCCGGGCGAGGACCCGCGACCGGACCAGATCATCGCCTCGAACAGCTTTGCCTTGAAGGCGATGATCGAGGCCGGGGGCGGCGAGGCGCGGCTTCTGCCCATCGCGCGGGACAATGAGGCGGAACTGGCGACTGTTCTGGACCTCGCCAGCGGGGCCGACCTGATCGTCACCATCGGCGGGGCCTCGGTCGGCGACCATGACCTTGTGGGCAAGGTCGCGGGGCTGGACCACGCGTTCTGGAAGATCGCGATGCGGCCCGGCAAGCCCTTGATGGCCGGGCGGCTGAATGGCGTGCCGATGCTTGGCCTGCCGGGCAATCCGGTCTCTGCCATCGTCTGCGGGCATCTCTTCCTCCTGCCCATGGTCCGGTCGATGCTTGGAGATCCCTCTCCGGCGCCGCAGCCGCGGCAGGCCCGGCTCGCGGTGGACCTGCCCGCCAACGGCCCCCGCGCGCATTACATGCGGGCGCGGTTGACAGCGGGCGATGCCATGCCAGAGATCACACCCTTCGAGCGGCAGGACTCGGCCCTGCTGTCGATTCTTGGCCAAGCGGATGCGCTTCTGATCCGTCCGGTTGGCGATGGTCCGAGTGACAAAGGCAGCACGGTTTCCTACCTGCCGCTTTAGGCCGCCCCGAAATATTCTTGACACAAACCGGGAACACGGGCAGAACATTGTGTTAACACCTGTAATGGGGGCACAGGCATGCTGACACGCAAGCAGTTGGAACTTCTGGATTTCATCAAGACGCGGATGGACCGCGATGGCGTCCCGCCGTCTTTCGACGAGATGAAGGATGCACTGGACCTCAGGTCGAAATCCGGCATCCACCGGCTGATCACCGCGCTGGAGGAGCGCGGCTTCATCCGCCGCCTCGCCCACCGGGCCCGGGCGCTGGAAATCGTGAAACTGCCCGAGGCGATGGAGAAGCCCGGCTTCTCTCCCCGTGTGATCGAGGGCGACCGTACCGATCCGCCGCGCGGCGCGATGCCGGTTTCAACGGTACATGCGCTGGAACTGCCGGTCATGGGCCGGATCGCGGCTGGTGTGCCGATCGAGGCGATCTCGGAAGTGTCGCATCATGTCGCGGTGCCGGGCTCGATGCTCTCGGGCAAGGGTCAGCACTATGCCCTTGAAGTCAAAGGCGATTCCATGATCGAGGCCGGGATCAACGATGGCGACATCGTGGTGATCCGCGAACAGTCGACGGCCGAGAACGGCGATATCGTCGTGGCTTTGGTCGAAGATCACGAGGCGACGCTGAAGCGCTATCGCCGCCGCGGCAACATGATCGCGCTGGAAGCGGCCAACCCGGCCTATGAGACGCGGGTGTTTCCCGATCATCTGGTCAAGGTGCAGGGTCGGCTGGTCGGCCTGATTCGCAGCTACTGAGCTGCCAGCTTCAGGTCTTTCGCAGACAGGTCGGGCAAGGCAACCTTGCGCGCAGGCGGCGACCACAGCCGCTGCGCTGCCTTGGTCGTCTCGATCCTGAGCGTGTTGCCCTCACGCCAGATGGCGAGCGGTCCGGTGGCCGCAAGGGTCTTTGCGTCGATCAGCGCACAGTTTTCCGGCGCGGTCCCGGCCTCGGCGGCCATAATGACCAGCCCGCCAGAAGCGCAGGCTTCGGCCAGCTTCGCCTCTGCCCCCTTCCCCGACAGCGCCACGGCGCGCAGGCCGCCGAGGTCGAACCAGCGTTCGCCCTTTGGCCCCTCGAAGCCGGGGCGCTCCGCTGCCAACGCCTGTTCGGCCAGATCGCCATCATCCTGCAACCAGTTCTCGGCGGCAAAGCCTCCACCCTTGGCGGCGGAGAGCGCGCGCCCTTCGG
>JAFLCY010000077.1 GCA_017303485.1 Rhodobacterales bacterium | reverse complement strand
CCTGAATTGCATCCTCGCGCGGCCCGGCTGTCCGGTGTTCGTGCCTGCGTCAGCCAAGACCGATGCGCGGCAGTTGACGGTGATCGGGGATATCGCCTGCGATCCGACCTCGGACTTTTCGCCGATCAAGGTCTATGACCGGGCGACGGATTGGGATGCGCCTGCGCTGCGGGTGGCGGACAACCCGCCACTGGATGTGACGGCGATCGACAACCTGCCGAGCCTGATGCCGGTGGAATCGTCGGAGGACTATGCGGGGCAACTGCTGCCGTCCCTGTTGAAGCTGACGGCGCCGAGCCAAGGCGTCTGGGGGCGGGCCAAGATGGAATTCGACAGGCACGTCGCGGGCGTGTGAGCGAAGGGGACCAATTTCCTTGAGGAAGGAATTTGTCAAAAATCTTGCTTAAGATTTTTGGGTCCGGGGACATGGGGGAGCGAGAAGATGACGATCCATTGGTGCGGCACGGGGCTGTCGTCGATTCCGGGCCTGCGGCGGCTGATCGGGGCGGGCCATCCGGTCACGGTCTGGAACCGGACAGTCGAGAAGGCCCGCGCCGAGGTGGGCGACCTGACGCAGGACATCCGGGCGTTCAGCCTTGACGCTCTGGCCAAGGCGCTGAAGCCGGGCGACATCGCGGTGTCGATGCTGCCCGCCGATCAGCATGTGGGAATTGCCACGCTTTGCCTGGAGAAAGGGGCGAATTTCTGCTCCTCCAGCTACATCGCGCCGGAGATGCGGGCGCTGGATCAGGCGTTCCGCGAGGCTGGGCTGGTGTCGGTGAACGAGGTCGGGCTGGACCCCGGCATTGATCACCTCATGGCGCATGATCTGGTCGCGCGCTACCGGGCGTCGAAGGCCTATCACAATGACAATGCGCTGAGCTTCACCTCTTATTGCGGTGGGGTGCCGAAAGTGGCGAATGCCTTCCGCTACAAGTTCTCCTGGGCTCCGGCAGGGGTGTTGAAGGCGCTGCGCTCGCCGTCGCGCTCGCTTCGCCATTTCACCGAGCTGCGGGTGGCGCGGCCCTGGGACGCGATCAGCCGCTATGACGCGCCACTGCCGGTGCCGGAAAGCTTCGAGGTCTATCCGAACCGCGACAGCTATCCGTTCATGGCGGAGTACCGCTTCGAGAAGCACTGGAAGGTCAAGGATTTCGTGCGCGGGACGATCCGGCTGAACGGATGGGCCGATGCCTGGGCGCCGATCTTTGCCGAGATCGAGGGGCTGGAGGGAAAGCCGGCGTCCGAGGTCGATGCGGCGCTGAATGCGCGGGCCGCGGACCTGTTGCGCGACAACTCCTATGCGAAGGGAGAGCCGGATCGGGTGGTGCTGTTCGTCGCGCTGAAGGCGGAACGCGATGGCGTGCCGGTGTTCCACCAGACCTGGGCGATGGATGCCTGGGGCGATGTGAGGGGCACGGCGATGGGGCGGCTGGTCTCGGTGCCGGTGTCGCTGGCGGTGGAAGCGGTCTTGAACCGCGAGATCCCGGCGGGGGTGCATGGCGCGCCGTATGATCCACGGCTTCTACTGCGCTGGCTGGATCAGGTGGGGCATCTGGCACAGGTCTTGCAGCGGATCGACCACCTCGCCTGATCGCTCCTGCGTCGCGCCTGGTCGTCTCGTCGCAGGGTGAGGCGTGACGAAACCGTCGACGAGCCGGGTGGATTTGCCTATCATCGACCGCACGACCCGGAGAAACCGGGCAAGCGAGCGAGGCAAGACGTGGGCAGCGCAGGCAGCACGTCGAAACGGTTCGACCGGCTGGCCGACAGGCTGGCCGTGCTGGCGGCGCGTCGGGCGCGGCCTGCCGGAGGTTTCGTCTCGCAGCCGGAGCCACGGTCGATCGGACATTTTGCGCGCGGCAAGCAGTTGGTGACGGGAAACGTGCTTCTGGCCGGGCATCTGGCCGAGGCAGGGGAGGCCGCGCTGTGGGATATCGCGCCGCCCGACGCGGCGTTCACCGCCGAAGCGCAGGGCTTTGGCTGGCTGGACGATCTGGCGGCGCTCGGGACGCGGGAGGCTCAGGCGCGGGCGCAGGACTGGACCTGGAGTTGGATCGCCCGCTACGGGACCGGCAAGGGTCCGGGCTGGACGCCTGACCTGACCGGGCGGCGGATCATCCGCTGGGTGCATCACGCGATGCTTCTGCTGAACGGGCGCGACCAGGCGCAGTCGGCGGCATTCTACGCGGCGCTGTCGCGGCAGGCGACCTATCTGGCAAAGCGTTGGCGCGGGGCGGCCGAGGGGCTGCCAAGGTTCGAGGCGCTGACGGGGCTGGTCTATGCGGGCATCTCGCTGATCGGGATGGAGGCGCTGGTCGCCCCGGCGTCACAGGCGCTTGCGGCGGCCTGCGAGGCCGATATCGACGCGGAAGGCGGCATTCCGACGCGGAACCCGGAGGAACTGCTGGAGGTGCTGACCCTCTTGACCTGGTCAGCCAGCGCGATGAGCGAGGCGAACATGGCCGTGCCGCCTGCCTTGTCGGCGGCGATCACCCGGATTGCCCCGGCGCTGCGGGCGCTGCGCCATGCGGATGGCGAGCTGGCACGGTTTCAGGGCGGTGACCGGGCGGTCGAGGGGCGGCTGGACCAGGCGCTTGCGGCGGCGGGGGTGCGGGCGGGTGCAACGCCGGCGATCGCGATGGGCTATGCCAGGCTGCATGGCGGGCGCACCTCGGTGATCGTCGATGCGCAGGCCCCGCCGGAAGGCCGTGCGGGGCTGACGGCACATGCCTCGACCACGGCGTTCGAGCTGACCTCGGGGCGGCGGGCGCTGGTGGTGAACTGCGGGTCCGGCCAGGCCTTCGGGGCGGACTGGCGGCGGGCGGCGCGGGCCACCGCCTCGCATTCGGCACTGGGGATGGAGGGGGTTTCCTCCTCGCGGCTGGGCAGGTCGGGCGACACGCTGGACCACAGGGCAGGGATCACGGCCTCGCGGCTGACGCTGGGGACGGAAGGCAGCGACCTTTATCTTGCGCATGACGGCTGGCTTTCCAGCCATGGGCTGACCGCAAGCCGGAGCCTGACGCTGGCGCAGGACGGGCGGCGGCTGTCGGGAGTGGATGCGCTGACCGCGATGACGGCCGAGGCGCGGCGGCGGTTCGAGGACGTGATGACCACGACAGCGATGGTCGGCGCCGGCTTCGCGATCCGGTTCCACCTGCATCCCGAGGTGGATGCCTCGCTGGACATGGGGGGCCTGGCGGTCTCGCTGGCGCTGAAAAGCGGCGAGATCTGGATTTTCCGCTTCACTGGCCCGGTGGAGCTGGGGCTGGAGCCATCGGCCTATCTGGAAGGCGGACGGCTGAACCCCCGGCCCTGTACACAAATCGTGCTGCGGGGCGAGGCGCGGAGCTTCGAGACACGGATAGGCTGGACCTTGGCGAAGGCAAAGGATACTCCGCTCGCCATCCGGGACCTGGAGGGGGTGGACCCCTGACGGCCCCATGGGCAAGCGAAGGGTTTCCGCGATGACCAACCTCGTTCCTGTCGGCCGCGCGCTGATTTCGGTTTCCGACAAGACCGGGCTTCTGGATCTGGCGCGGGCGCTGGCGGCGCAGGGGGTGGAGCTGATCTCGACCGGGGGAACCTCGGGCATGCTGCGGCAGGCAGGGCTGGCGGTGCGGGACGTGTCGGAGGTGACCGGCTTTCCCGAGATGATGGACGGGCGGGTCAAGACGCTGCATCCGAACGTGCATGGCGGGCTGCTGGCGCTGCGCGACGATGACGAGCATCTGGTGGCAATGGCGGCGCACGGGATCGAGCCGATCGATCTTCTGGTTGTGAACCTTTACCCGTTCGAGCAGACGGTGGCGGCAGGCGCGGATCATGCGACCTGCATCGAGAACATCGACATCGGCGGTCCGGCGATGATCCGCGCGGCGGCGAAGAACCATCGCTTCGTGACGGTGGTGACCGATCCGATGGATTATGACTGCCTGCTGACCCAGCTGAAGGCGAACGACGGGGCCACGACGATGGCCTACCGGAAGAAGATGGCGCTGACCGCCTATGCGAAGACCGCGGCCTATGACACCGCTGTCAGCACCTGGCTGGCGGGCGAGATCAAGGAACCGGCGCCCCGCTATCGCAGCTTTGCGGGCAAGCTGGCGCAGACCCTGCGCTATGGCGAGAACCCGCATCAGTCGGCGGCGTTCTATGTCGATGGCACCCGGCGGCCCGGAGTTGCCACGGCGCGGCAATGGCAGGGCAAGGAACTGTCCTACAACAACATCAACGACACCGATGCGGCGTTCGAGCTGGTGGCGGAGTTCGCGGGCGGTGCCCCGGCCTGCGCGATCATCAAGCATGCGAACCCGTGCGGGGTGGCGACGGCCTCGACGCTGACCGAGGCCTATGTCCGGGCCTATCAGTGCGACCAGACCTCGGCCTTTGGCGGGATCGTGGCGCTGAACCAGGTGCTTGACGGCGAGACGGCAGAGGAGATCGTGAAGATATTCACCGAAGTCGTCATCGCCCCCGATGCGACCGAGGAAGCCCGGGCGGTGTTCGCGGGAAAGAAGAACCTGCGCCTGCTGACCACGGGCGCGCTGCCGGACCCGAAGGCCGGGGGGCTTGCCTTCAAGCAGGTGGCGGGAGGCTTCCTGGTGCAGGACCGCGACGCGGGGCATCTGGCGGCAAGCGACCTGAAGGTGGTGACGAAGCGCGCGCCCTCCGAGGCGGAGATGCGGGACCTGATGTTCGCCTGGACGGTGGCCAAGCATGTGAAGTCGAACGCCATCATCTATGTGAAGGACGGCGCGACGGTGGGCGTCGGCGCAGGACAGATGAGCCGGGTGGATTCGACCCGCATCGCGGCGCGGAAGGCCGAGGACATGGCCGAGGCGCTGGGGCTGCCGGGGCCGCTGACCAAGGGGTCGGTGGTGGCGTCTGACGCATTCTTTCCCTTCGCCGACGGGCTGATCACGGCGGCCGAGGCCGGGGCGACGGCGATCATCCAGCCGGGCGGTTCCATGCGCGACGACGAGGTGATCGCGGCCGCCGACGAACGTGGGCTGGCGATGGTATTCACCGGCCAGCGGCATTTCCGGCACTGAGATGCGGATATTCTGGGTCACGGCTGTCGTCACCTTCGCACTGGACCAGCTGACGAAGCTGGCGGTTGTGCAGGGGCTGGATCTCCTCAAGCGGGGTGAGATTGACGTCCTCCCGCCCTGGCTGACCTTCCGCATGGCCTGGAATCAGGGCATCAACTTCGGTCTCTTGTCGCACGGATCGGATCTGGCGCGCTGGGGCCTTGTCCTGGTGTCGCTGGTGATCTCTGCCTGGGTGATCTGGTGGATTCGGCGTGAGCGGGGGAACTGGAAGGCAGAGGTCGCTGGCGGTCTGCTGGTTGGGGGGGCGTTGGGCAATATCGTCGACCGAATCGCCTATGGCGCGGTGGCGGATTTCCTGAACATGTCCTGCTGCGGCATCGAGAATCCCTATGCCTTCAATGTGGCCGACATTGCGATCTTTGCCGGGGCGCTGGGGCTGGTGGTCTTTGCCAAGGGCAGTGAAGGCCGCAAGGCGACCGGCGGAAAACCCCCCCGCAGGACGCGCTAAACAGGCGTGACGCCCGCGCGGCTTTAGGCTAAGACGGGGCAAAGACGGTTCGGAGGCAGGCATGCGGGCAGTGAAGGGCAGGGCGGTCATCGCGGTTGCGACGATGGTCACGCTTGCGGCCTGCGGCGGCACAAGCGACCCGAAACTGATGAACCTGCGCGCCGGCCAGGGCCCGGACGAATTTGCCATCGTGCCGCCGAAGCCGCTGGAAATGCCGGAAAGTCTGGCTGACCTGCCCGAGCCGACGCCGGGCGGTTACAACCGCACCGACCAGAACCCCGAGGCCGACGCGGCAATCGCGCTGGGCGGCAAGCCCTCGGCTGCGGGGGGCATCCCCTCAAGCGATGCGGCGCTTTACGCCCATGCCGCGCGGTTCGGCGTGGATGGCGGCATCCGGGCGACGCTGGCCGCGGAAGACCTGGAATGGCGGCGCGACAACCGGGGCCGTCCGCTGGAGCGGCTGTTCAACCTGAACGTCTACTTCAAGGCCTATCGCAAGCAGAGCCTTGACCAGCAGGCCGAGCTTGCCCGCTGGCGGGCGCTTGGGGCCCGCACGTCTTCGGCGCCGCCGGCCAAGGTTGGCGAAAAGTAACAAGCCTGTGGCCATGGCCTGCCCCGGCTTGCATGTCGGGGCGCCACACCGCAGTTTCCCGGAAGACCTGACCTGGAGAAGCCGATGTTCGGACGACTTGGCGCTGGCATCGCCCTTGCGCTGATCTTTGCCCTGCCCACCCACGCGGAAGTGCCGGTCACGACCTTCACGCTCGACAACGGGCTGAATGTGGTGGTGATCGAGGATCATCGCGCCCCGGTGGTGGTGCAGATGATCTGGTACCGGGTGGGCGCGGCGGACGAGCCTGCGGGCCATTCGGGGATCGCGCATTTCCTGGAACACCTGATGTTCAAGGGCACCGAGAAGGTGGCCCCGAACGCGTTCTCCGGCATCGTCGAGGCGCAGGGGGGCGACGACAACGCCTTCACCAGCTGGGACTACACCGCCTATTTCCAGCGCATCGCCGCCGACCGGCTGGATCTGGTGATGGAGATGGAAGCCGACCGGATGCGCAACCTGCGCCTGACCGAGGACGACGTGACGACCGAGCGCCAGGTGATCCTGGAGGAACGGGCGCAGCGGACGGACACCGACCCCGGAGCCTTGCTGATGGAGCAGATGCGGGCCGCGCAGTTCCTGAACACGCCCTACGGCGTTCCGGTGATCGGCTGGCGGCATGAAATGGAGGCGCTGTCCCGCGACGATGCGCTGTCCTATTACGAGCGATTCTACGCCCCGAACAACGCGACGCTGGTGATCGCCGGCGATGTGACGCCGGACAAGGTGAAGGTGCTGGCCGAAAAGTACTATGGCCCGCTGAAACCCTCCGAGGGGATCGTGCCGCGGATCCGCCCGCAAGAGCCGCCGCAGCTGACCGAGCGCCGGATGGTGCTGGAGGACGAGCGGGTGTCGGAGCCCTATGTCTTCCGCACCTATCTTGCGCCGGAACGCGACCCCGGCAACCAGCGCGAGGCCGCGGCCCTGACCGTGCTGGCCGAGCTTCTGGGTGGCAACGGCCAGACCTCGGTGCTGGCGCGGGCGTTGCAGTTCGACACGCAGGTGGCGGTCTATTCCTCGGCCTTCTACGACGGGACCTCGATCGACGATGCGACCTTCGGGCTGATGGTGATGCCGGCGCAGGGGGTGACGCTGGAAAAAGCCGAGGCGGAGATGGACCGGGTGCTGGCGGAGTTCCTGGAAAAGGGCCCTGATCCGGCGGCGCTGGAGCGTATCCGGACCCAGGTCAGGGCGGGCGAGATCTATGCCCGAGACAACGTGGAAAGCCTGGCGAACCGTTACGGGCAGGAGCTGAGCGTGGGCCTGACGATGACCGATATCGAGGGCTGGGACGAGGCGCTGGCGGCGGTGACCGCAGAGGATGTGATGGCTGCGGCGCACAAGGTGCTGGACCGCAGGAATGCCGTCACCGGCTGGCTGACCCAGCCCAAGGCTGACGGGGAGGCCAAGGAATGATTCGCGCTGTTATCGCTGCCGCCCTGCTGCTGGCCAGCCCCCTGCGCGCCGAGATCGCGATCCAGGAGGTGACCTCTCCGGGCGGGATCAAGGCCTGGCTGGTCGAGGACCACAACATTCCCTTCACCGCGCTGGAGTTGCAGTTCAAGGGCGGCACCTCGCTGGAGGCGCCGGACAAGCGGGGCGTGATCAACCTTATGGCCGCCACGCTGGAGGAAGGCGCGGGAGAGTTGGATAGCAAGGGCTTTGCCGAGGCCCGCGAAGCGCTCGCGGCAAGTATCAGCTTTGACGCCGGGGTGGATTCGGTGGGGGTCTCGGCCAAGTTCCTGACCGAGAACCGCGATCAGGTCATCGACCTGTTGCGGTCGGCGCTGGTCACTCCGCGCTTCGACCAGGATGCGGTGGACCGGGTGCGCGAACAGGTGTTGTCGAACCTGCGCGCGAACGAAAAGGACCCCGGGACGATTGCCTCGGAACGCTTCGACGCGCTGGCCTTTGGCGATCATCCCTATGGCTCGACCGGCGACGGCACGATCCCGACGGTGACGGCCCTGACCCGCGACGATGTGGTGGCCGCGCACAAGGCGGCGCTGGCGCGCGACCGGGTGTTCGTCTCGGCCAGCGGCGACATCACGGCAGAGGAACTGGGCAAGCTTCTCGACCGGCTTCTGGGCGACCTGCCCGCCACGGGTGCGCCGCAGCCGGGGACGGCGCCCTGGCATCTGACGGGCGGGACGACCGTGGTGGACTTTCCAACCCCGCAATCCACGGTGTTCTTCGGACAGCTTGGCATCCCGCGCGACGACCCGGATTTCTTCCCGGCCTTCGTCTTGAACGAGGTGATCGGCGGCGGCCGCTTCACCGCGCGGCTGATGACCGAGGTGCGGGAAAAGCGCGGGCTGACCTATGGGATCGGCACCTATCTGGTGAACATGGAACATGCCGACATGCTTCTGGGCCAGTTCTCGGCCTCGAACGACAAGGTGGCCGAGGCGATCAAGGTGGTGAAGGAAGAATGGGGCCGGATCGTCAGCGAAGGCGTGACCCCCGAAGAGCTTGAGGCGACGAAGACCTATCTCACCGGCTCTTTCCCGCTGCGCTTCGACGGCAACGGCCCGATCGCCAGCATCCTGGTAGGCATGCAGATGGACGGTATGCCGATCGATTATGTCACCACGCGGAATGCGAAGATCGAGGCGGTGACGATGGAGGACATCCGGCGCGTCGCAGCCCGGTTGTTCAAGCCCGAGGCGTTGCAGTTCGTGGTGGTGGGCCAGCCCGAAGAAATGTGAGCATGGGCTCACATTTCCCTGCGGGGCTGGCGGAAAGCGTGCCGGGCCGGGTGATCGCCCGGCCAACAAGCCCCTTCCCCCTCTTCGGCCCATGGTCTACGACTTGAGCATGATCTGGACGATCCCGAACACGCTGACCGTGCTTCGTCTGCTCGCCGCGCCCGGCGTGGCGATCATGTTCCTGTATTTCCACCGCCCCTGGGCCGACTGGCTGGCGCTGACGCTATTCGTGGGTGCGGCGATCACCGACTGGTTCGATGGCTATCTTGCGCGGTTGTGGAAGCAGGAGTCGAAGTTCGGCGCCATGCTGGACCCGATTGCCGACAAGGCGATGGTGGTGATCGCGATCATGGTGATCACCGGCTACAACGGGATGAACCCCTGGCTGATCCTGCCTGCGACGCTGATCCTGTTCCGCGAGGTCTTCGTGGGCGGCTTGCGCGAGTATCTGGGCCAGAAGAGCGGCACGCTGAAGGTCACGAAGCTGGCGAAGTGGAAGACCACGGCGCAGATGATCGCCATCGCTGTCCTGTTCCTTGGCACCGGGTTCGAATACCTGAACGGCGTGGCGATGCAGGGGATGACGCCCGAGCAATATGCCGAGGCGGTGACGGCAGGCATCGCCGACCCGATCCGGGCCTGCGGCAAGCGGGACTGCGCCTCCTATGCCAACCTGGTGGGGATCTGGCTGATGTGGATCGCGGCCCTGCTGACCATGGTCACGGGCTGGGAATATTTCGTAAAATCGCTGCCCTTCCTGAAGGAAGACAAGTGATCGACGTCCTCTATTTCGCCTGGGTCCGGGAACGGATCGGTCTGCCGCGCGAGCGCATCGAGACCAAGGCCGCGACGGTGACCGAACTGGTCGAGGAGTTGCGGAGCCGGGAGGATCGCTACGCTGCCGCCTTCGCCGACCTTTCCGCGCTGAGGGTGGCGCTGGATCAGGAGCTGGCGTCCTTCGACGCGTCTCTGGCGGGGGTGCGCGAGGTCGCCTTCTTCCCGCCGATGACCGGGGGCTAGGGATGCGCGTCGCGGTGCAGTCGCAGCCGTTCGACCTGGGGGCCGAGGTGGCCGGGTTCACCGCGGGGGTCCGGGGGGCGGGGGCGGTGGTCAGCTTCACCGGGCTGGTGCGGGACGAGAGCGGCAGGCTCTCCGCCATGGAGATCGAGCATTACCCCGGCATGACCGAGACGGCGATTGCCGGGATCGTGGATCAGGCGGTCGCACGCTGGGCACTGGCAGATGCGCTGGTGATCCACCGCTACGGGCGGCTAAGTCCGGGGGAGGCGATCATGATGGTCGCCACTGCCGCGCGGCACCGGGGCGATGCGTTTGCCGCTGCCGAGTTCCTGATGGACTACCTGAAATCGCGCGCCCCGTTCTGGAAGAAGGAAATCGGGGCGGACGGCGCGGAATGGGTGGCTGCGAGGGATGAGGACGAGGCCGCCCTGAAGCGGTGGTAGTGCCCCCGCGCCTCAGCCCCGCGCCTTGAAGCGGGAGTGCCAGCTTGGCTGCAGGTCGCCCGGTTCCGACCGCGCCAGATAGACCGCCCTGGCGATGGCCCGTGCGAGGCAGGTGGCGGCGGCGTGGCCAAGCTGGAAGGGGTCTGTCAGGGGGTCGGTGAGGGCTTTCCCGCCAGTGGCGACGCTGAAGACGAGATCTCCGTCCAGCGGCGTGTGCGCAGGAACAAGGGCGCGCGCCATGCCGTCATGGGCGGCTACGGCCATGCGCTGCGCCTGCGGCTTGGTGAGCGTGGCATCGGTGGCAACGATGGCGATGGTGGTCGCCTCGCCCAGACGCTTGCGCGGCAGGGGCGCGTCCTGCGGGGCCATGGGCGCGGGGCCGAGGCCGCCGAATTCGGCGCCTTCTTCCCATGGAGCGGCCCAGAAATGCGGGGTTTCGCCGACGGTCGCCTGACCGAGGGCGTTGACGACCACCAGCGCGCCGACAGTTAGGCCAGAGGGCAGCACGCAGGAGGCTGAGCCGAGGCCGCCCTTCAGGAACCCGGTCATCGCCCCGAAGCCCGCGCCTGATGAGCCGAGGGCGAACGCTTGGGCAGCAGCGTCAAAGGCACGGCGGCCGAGGGCAGGATAGGGGCTTTCGCCCCAGTCCTTGTCGCCGCCGTTCAGGAGGTCGAACACGATGGCGCCTGGCACGATGGGGACGCGGACCGGGCCGACGGCGAAGCCCCGGCCTGCGGCGCGGAGCCCCGCCATGACGCCTTGTCCGGCGTCAAGGCCGAAGGCGGAGCCACCGGAGAGGAAGATCGCGTCGATCTCCTGCACCATGCGGTCTGGGGCAAGAAGGTCGGTCTCGCGCGTGCCGGGAGAGCCGCCCATGACATGCACGGCGGCGACGAAGGGCCGGTCGGCGGTCAGGACAGTGGTGCCGGAGCGGAGGTGCGGGTCATGGGCGTTGCCGACGCGGAGGCCGGGGACATCGGTGATCAGGTTCAGCGGGCCGGGGCGCATCAGATGCGGACCTTGGTTGCGGCGGTGGCCGGGTCGCCGGTGTTGGGCGTTCCGGCGGGTTCGATCAGGAGAAGGTGGGTCTCCACCGCGGCGCGGGGACGGTGCTGGATGCCCTTCGGGACGACGAAGACCTCGCCCGGCTTCAGGGTCACGGCGCCGTCGGGTAGGTCGATGGTCAACTCGCCCGACAGGACGAAGAAGAAATCGTCGGTGTCAGGATGGTCGTGCCAGACGAATTCTCCCAGCACCTTCACCACCATCAGGTCATGGCCGTTGAAGGTGCCCACGATTTTGGGCGACCAGTGGGCGGTGAAGCTGGCGAGCTTTTCGGAAAGGTTGATGGGGGTCATCGGGGCCTCCTGCCGGGTGGCAGGATAGGCCGGGAGGCGTGGGAAGCGCAAATGCTTGGGGAGTAGCTCCTCGTGCAACTTCGTCTTCTCGTCGCGGGCCAGCGACGAGGGACGAAGTCACCGAGGAGCGGTTGGTCAGAAATCGAACAGCTCGCCCAGGAAGCTTTCCTTGCGGCGCTTCTTGAAGCCGCGCCGGTAATCATCGTCGTCGTCATCATCGCGGCGGCGGCGATTGTCTTCACGGTAGCCCTGGGGCGCGCGGGGTTCGGGCTGGTAGACCGGCGCCGCGTGCTGCGGAGCGTGGCTCTGGGCCGCCTGCTGCGGCGTGGGGGCGGGGGCGGCGGCCGGGCCGCCGAGCGAACGGTCGATGATCTTGTCCAGCTCGCCCCGGTCCAGCCAGACGCCGCGACATTTCGGGCAGTAGTCGATCTCGACCCCGCCGCGGTCAGCCATCACCAGGGTTTCATTGTCGACCGGACAGCGCATGTCATTCTCCCATTTCATGTGTCAGCCCGTTACATGGGGTCGCTTTCGCACCTCGCAAGGGTCGTTTCGCGACTTGCGCGAAATGTCGCGAAGGCGCATGGAAAGGGAGAGCCGTGGCGATGGCGTCGCCGCAGGGGTTTTGCCCCGACGCTTGTGGGGAAACCCGCTTCCGTCCTGTACGCCGGGACCTTTCGGGGTCTCGTGGCGCACCTGCCCGACCCCTGGATATGAGGTCTGGAAATGTCGTTGAACCGTCCCGAGATGTACCGCTTTCACAATGGCGGCAAGAAGGACACGCTGCCTTTCGCCGATCAGGAATACCATGACCGCCTGGACGGCCTGCGCGAGATCATGGAGCTGCATGATCTGGACGCGGTGGTGCTGACCAGCATGCACAACGTCGCCTACTACTCAGGCTTTCTGTATTGCAGCTTCGGGCGGCCCTATGCCTGCGTGGTGACGAAAACCGACTGTGTCACCATCAGCGCGGGGATCGACGCAGGGCAGCCCTGGCGGCGGTCGATTGCGGACAACATCACCTATACCGACTGGACCCGCGACAACTTCTGGCGGGCGGTCGTCTCGGTGGTGGGGACCGGCAAGGCGGTGGGCTGTGAGGCCGATCATCTAACGATGGAGCGGGCCGAGAAGTTCAACACCTTCCTGAAGCCGAAGCGGGGGATGGATATCGCCCCGGCGACGATGCACCAGCGGATGATGAAGTCGCCGGCGGAGATCGCGCTGATCAAGCACGGGGCCAATGTGGCCGATGTGGGCGGCTATGCGATCCGCGAGGCGATTGCGGTGGGGGCGACGGAGCTGGAGGTGTCCATCGCCGGGCGGGACGCGATGGAGCGCGAGATCGCGAAGCGCTTCCCGGATGCGGAGTTTCGCGACACCTGGGTCTGGTTCCAGTCGGGGATCAACACCGACGGGGCGCATAACCCGGTGACGAACCGCAAGCTGAGGCATGGCGATATTCTCAGCCTCAACTGCTTTCCGATGATCTCGGGCTATTACACCGCGCTGGAGCGGACGTTGTTCGTGGGCGAGGTGGACGATGCCTCGATGAAGGTCTGGCAGACCAACATCGACAGTCACGAATTCGGGATGAAGCTGCTGAAGCCCGGCGCCTCATGTGCCGAGATCACCATGAAGATCAACGAGTTCCTGGCCGAGCGGCAGATGCTGCAATACCGGACCTTCGGTTATGGGCACAGCTTCGGTGTCCTGTCGCACTACTATGGCCGCGAGGCGGCGCTGGAGCTGCGCGAGGATATCGACACGGTGCTGGAACCGGGGATGGTGATCTCG
The DNA here is from genome assembly GCA_017303485.1 of Rhodobacterales bacterium. Classification (GTDB taxonomy): domain Bacteria; phylum Pseudomonadota; class Alphaproteobacteria; order Rhodobacterales; family Rhodobacteraceae; genus Tabrizicola. The sequence continues at coordinate 6,356 of JAFLCY010000077.1, read as the reverse complement.
ATGGAGCCGATGCTGACGATCCCGGAAGGGATGCCGGGGGCGGGCGGCTACCGCGAGCATGATATCTTCGTCGTGACGGAAGATGAGCCCGAAGACATCACGCATTACCCCTATGGGCCTGCGTTCAACGTGGTGGGTTAAGGAAGGCGGCCGGGGAGATCCCCCGGCCTTTTCCGTTCAGGCGCGTTTGTCAGGCTCGTTTGACGAGACGTATCAGGAACAGAAGGATCACCGCGCCGACAGTGGCCGCGATGATCGCGCCGAGGAGTCCGCCGCCCAGCGAAAGGCCGATGCGGGGAAACAGGAAACCGGCGATCAGTGCGCCGACGATGCCGACGATGATGTTGCCGATCAGGCCGAATCCGTAGCCGTCGACGATCTGTCCGGCCAACCAGCCCGCGACAGCGCCGATGATGAGCATGACAAGTAGTGCAGTGATGTCCATTCTTCCCCCTCCTGCCCCGGAATTGGGGCGCAAGCCAGACTAGCCTCAGAAGAACGCAGGCAATGCGCGGTCGGTTCCCATGGTTCGAATTCTACTACGATTTCACGGTAAAGTCAGCAATGGCGGGGAAGATTCGGAAAAGTCAGTGCTTTTAGGCTTGACGCATGGCCAAGGGCATGGCGCAAGTGACCTAGCTGCCCTTAACCTTGAGTCTGCCAAGTGACCCACTCCCTTGCCCGGATCGTCGCGATCCTCGCCCTTCCCTTGCTTGCCGCCTGTGCAGGTGCCGAGAAACAGAAAGCGCCGCCCGAAGCCGTTCCCGGCTATGAGGGCGTGCAGGACGGTGAGTTCTTCATCGAGCCGGTCTCGGCACAGTATCTTCAGGACGGAAATATCCGGACCGAAGTAGCCTATACCGGACCTGAGGCGCCTGGCACCGTCGTTGTCGATACCTTTGCGCGGAAGCTCTACCTGGTGAACGAGGGTGGCACGGCGACACGGTACCCCATCGCAGTGGGGCGTGAGGGCCTGTCGTTCCGGGGCACCGGCACGGTCGGGCGCAAGGCGGAATGGCCGTCGTGGCAGCCCACGGCGAACATGATCCGCACCCGGCCCGACCTTTATGCTGCCTATGCCGGTGGCCTGCCAGGCGGGCTGATGAACCCCTTGGGCGCGCGGGCGCTGTACCTGTATCGCGGCAGCCGGGACACGATGTTCCGCATCCACGGCACCTCGGACGCCGCTTCTGTCGGCCACGCGACCAGCGCGGGCTGCATCCGGCTGTTCAACCAGGACGCCATCGACCTGTACAACAAGGTGCCGAACGGAACCCTGGTGAAAGTGCGGAGCGAGGCGGAAAGCCTTGCGCTGGAAGGTCCGCAGATGCTGAACGCCTATGGCCACATGGTTCCGGCAACGCCGGAGAACGAGGCGAAGAAGGCGAAGGACGAGGCCGCGCTTGCCAAGCAGGATGCGAAGGATCGGGCCGCCGCCGAGAAGGCCGAGAAGAAGCGTCTGGCCGCCTGCGCGCGCCGGGGTATCCCGGATGCCGAATGCGCCCCGCCGGAAGGCGTGGCAAGCGTCACGGTGGGCACCTCGGACGCCGGCTAAAGCCGGATCACATAGTCCTTGAGGGTGGTCTGTACGACCTCCCACGTCCCTTCGAAACCGGGGCGGATGATCAGGCTGTCACCCGGATGCAGCTGGGTGACGCTGCCGTCGGCGCCGGTCAGGATCGAATAGCCTGACAGGATGCGGAAATATTCCCATTCGGAATAGCTTACGCGCCATTTCCCGGGGGTCGATTGCCAAAGCCCGGCATAGAGGCCGTCACGCTCCTCAAGGTTCCAGCTGCTGTGGACCGGATCACCCGAGATCACCTTCTCGGGGTCGGGGCGGGTAACCTCGGGGGCGGTGCCGTCGCGGCTGACGCGCTGGATCAGGGTCATGGCTGTCTCCTTTGCGGGCATTCAGTCCACTTGCTGCGGTAGGGTCAAGCCCGTGACGCTGCGGTCGGCGGTGCTGCGCTGCGGCGCAATTATGTTGCGCCTGCGATGCGGTTGTGCCCATATGACGGGCAGATTGCGAAAGCGCCCCTTACGCTGCGAGGCCCGAAGATGAGCGCCACCTCCCCCGTCCGCCCCGTGCTTCCCCCCGATATCCGCGCCCGCAAGGGTTCTGCGCCCCTGGTGGTGCTGACCGCCTATTCCACCCCGGTCGCCCGGCTGGTGGATGCGCATTGCGACATCGTGCTGGTCGGCGATTCGGTTGGGATGGTGATCCACGGGTTGCCCTCGACGCTGGGTGTCACGATGGAGATGATGATCCTGCATGGCCGTGCCGTGGTCCGCGGTGCGCAAAAGGCGATGCCGGTGATCGACATGCCGTTTGGCAGCTATGAGGAAAGCCCCGAGCAGGCCTTCCGCAACGCCGCGCGGCTGATGGCCGAGACCGGCGCTCCGGCGGTGAAGCTGGAGGGTGGGGTCCACATGGCCGAGACGATTGCTTTCCTCACCGCGCGGGGAGTGCCGGTGATGGCGCATGTGGGGCTGACGCCGCAGGCGGTGAACACACTGGGCGGCTACAAGGTGGTGGGCCGGGAGGGCGAGGCCGAAAAGGTGATGGCCGACGCCCGCGCGGTGGAGGCGGCCGGAGCTTTCGCGGTGGTGCTGGAGAAAGTGCCGGAGGGGCTGGCGGGGCGGATCACCGAGGCGCTGAGCATTCCGACAATCGGCATCGGGGCCGGGGTGGCTTGCGACGGACAGGTGCTGGTGGTGGATGACATGCTGGGCCTGTTCACCGACTTCCGGCCAAAGTTCGTGAAGCGCTATGCCGAGCTTGGCAAGGCGGCGGACGAGGCGATTGCGGCCTATGCGGCCGAGGTGCGCGCGCGGAGCTTCCCCGCAGCAGAGCATTCGTTTCCCGACGTCGTGCCGGTGAAGAAATGATCCCGATCCTGCGGACGGTGGCCGACCTGCGGGCGATGGCGCGCGGCTGGCGGGCGAAAGGCGAGGTGATCGGGGTGGTGCCGACCATGGGGGCGCTGCACGACGGCCACCTGTCGCTGGCGCGGCGGGCGCGCAAGGAATGCGACCGGGTGGTCACGACGATCTTCGTGAACCCCAAGCAGTTCAACAATCCGGACGATCTGAAGAAGTATCCCCGCACGCTGGAAGCGGATGCCGCACTTCTGGGCACGGTCCCGGTGGACGCGGTTTTCGCCCCGCCGGTCGAGGAGGTCTACCCGGAAGGCTTCATCACCACGGTTTCGATGCAGGGCGTGGCGCAGCCGCTGGAAGGCTACATGCGGCCCGGCCATTTCGACGGCGTGGCGACGGTGGTGACGAAGCTTTTCGGCATGTCGATGGCCGACCGGGGCTATTTCGGCCAGAAGGACTGGCAGCAGTTGCAGGTGGTGCTGCGGCTGGTACGCGACCTGAACGTGCCGGTGGAGGTCGTAGGCTGCGAGACGATCCGCGAGGCGGACGGGCTGGCGATGTCGTCGCGCAACGTGCGGCTGACGGCGGAAGGGCGGGCGAAGGCCCCGGTCCTTTATGCCGCGATCACCCGGGCAGCGGAGGACATCCGCGCAGGCCATGCCGACCGGATGGCAATCCGCGAGGCGGCGGAAGCGATGCGCGAGGCCGGGTTTGAGCGGGTGGAATATATCGAGCTTCGCGACGCCGAGACGCTGATGCCCTCGGACGACCCGCGCCGCCCGCGCCGGATGCTGGCGGCGGCCTGGATCGACGGGGTTCGGCTGATCGACAACATTCCGGTGTGACGGGCGGTTTTCGAGCGGAGCGCTGGCGCGCAAGAGATTTGTCTCGTCGTCGGGCTTCGCCTCCTCCTCGGCTGATGGGGGTTTCACCCCCAAACCCCCAGAGTATTTGCAAAAAGAGCAAGTGCAGGCTTGCCGGATTCCGGGCTTGGCGGATGGGGGAACTTGCGGCAAGACTTGGGGAGTTCAACGGTGGCCGAAAAACCGGCGCCGGGATGATGTAATTCGCTGTAACATCACTATGTGATGCAGACGATGTTCAACGGAGGGTCGGATGGCCGATTTCGATACGCAGATCAAGGAAAGCCAGGCTCAGGTCGCCGAGGCGCAGGCGAAGATTTCGGAGATTACCAGCCGGATCGAGGCGGCGCGGTCCAAGCTGGACCAGGGCGTCACGCTGGACGTGGAGAATGCCACGCTGGAGGATGTCCACAAGCATACCGACCTGATGAACGCGAACATCGCGGAACTCATCATGGGGCTGGACGATGTGACCGCCGGATTCTCGGCCGAATTCAACGAGATGCGGACGAAGACCGGGATGGAGAGCTTCATCGGCATCTTCTCCTCTGCCAAGGCGGAATCGATGCGGCAGGAGCGGATGCGCTCGGCTTCGGTCGATGACAAGTTGCAGGACCTGATCTCGAAGTCGGACGTGATCGTGAAGCTGTTGCAGGGGCAGCTGGACCTGTTGAACGGGCAGAAGACCAAGGTCGAGGCGAACCTGGCGGGGACGCTGGTGGAGCGGGAGGATACTGTGGGCGCGCTGGAGGCGGTGCGGGCTGAAGTGGCCGGCATGGATCCGAAGATCATCGAGATCGAGAACAAGATCGCGGTCGAACAGGACGCGGCGGCGCGGACCAAGCTGGAGACCGAGCTGGCGACGCTGAACGCGAAGTACAACGCGCTGGTGCAGGACGAACAGGTGAAGCTGGCGAAGTCGCAGACGCTGGAGCGCTATATCGAAAAGGGCAAGACCTGGGTCGATTCCTTGCAGAACCAGGCGGCGACGCAGCTGGTGCTGATCAACAAGCTGCAGACGGATACCAAGCAGCGGGTGGTGCTGTATGACGCGCTGACCTCGTCGCTGAAGACCGCGCAGCAGCAGGACGTGGCGCACCGCATCAACGAGATCGGGGTGAAGACCGATCAGGAAGCCCAGACCGCGATGGCGGCGATTGGCGCGGCGACGAACGACAAGATGGCCGACATGCTGGAAGCGCATGAGGGGCATATGGTCTTCGCCCGGCAGATCCTTGAGCAGAAGGCGAAGGCGGATGAGCGCTTTGCCCGGAGGTTCGCGGCGATTGTCGAGAAGCACGACAAGAACGCGTATGGGGAGTGAGGTTTGAGCCCAAGCCACCATGAGCAACCGCAATGAATTGTGGATTGACTGGATAGGCTCGCGGCCACGCTCTTGGTGGCAGTGGATTGTCCAGTCTGCCTTGGCCGCACTTCTAGCTGCGCTTTGGTGGTGGAGCGGGATCGGATCTTCTTTTGTGGCGCCGTTCCTTTGGCTTGTGCTCGTTCTAATCACTGGCGTGCAGCTGCTTCTTGCGAAAAGAAAACGACCAGATGTCTGACCCTACCGTCAAAGACGTCCTCACCTCGGACCATGCCGAGCTTTACGACACGCTGACCGCGCGCCGCTACTTTGCCAAGTTCGAGCGGATCTCCAGCTATCTCGCGCGGGTGGCGGCGGAGGTGGAGGCGGAGGGGAAGCTCTCCCGGACCGAGGCGCGGATATTGGGAGTCTATCTCAAGGCCGTGGCGGGGACGTTCCGGGCCTTGAACCACAAGTACCTGATGACCGGGCGGGGCGAGGGGGCGCCGAAGCTAACCATCGACCGGCATGAGAGCGGCTTTCCGGTGGCGCAGGAGCTGATGACCATGGCGGTCGATGCCCAGCAGGCTGACCGGCATCTGGCGGGCATGCCGTCCGAGACGGAACTGAAGGACCGGATGGTGCGGCAGATCGTGGGGGACCTGACGATCCCCACGGCGCTGCAGTTCGCCCTCAGCCAGCGGTATTACTATGAGGCGCTGGCGGCAGGGGGCCTCTTCTGGGCACGGAACGACCCGGATGCGCAGTGGATCCAGGATTTGGGGGACCGGCGCCATTTCCTGCTGCATTGGGCGGTCTGGGATACCCAGGACAACCTGCCGGTGGTCTATCTGATGGATGTTGAGGATTCGGGCAAGAAGCCGCTGCCGAACGATGCCTACCGCTGGCCGCAGGTGCAGCAGGCGCTGATGGCGCAGTCGGTGGACGGCTTGAAGCTGGTGACGATTGCCACCGGCTTCGACAAGGATTTCGAGGGGCTGCACCCGAAGCGTCTGCGGCGGATCATCCTGGGGCCGATGTATTCGGCCAGTTTCACCTTGCAGTCCGGCCCGATCTCCAAGGTGCTGGAGGGCGCGAAGGCGCCGGAGGGCGAGGACTGGGCGCTGGTCTGGACGGTGGAAGATCTGATCTCGGACCGTGAGGAAGCGGTGAAGGACGGTTGGTTCTCGACCGCCGTGCGGCAGGTCTACAGGCTGGACCCGGTGGCGGGGGCGGAGCTGGGCTGCACGCGGCAGGAGCGGATGATCATCCTGCCGGAGAAGCCCTATCAGGTGCTGGCGGAACAG
>JAFLCY010000076.1 GCA_017303485.1 Rhodobacterales bacterium | reverse complement strand
TGAAACGCAGAAGGCCCGGACCTTGCGGACCGGGCCTTCTGGCGTGGTGGTGAGCCGGACAGGATTCGAACCTGTGACCCGCTGATTAAGAGTCAGCTGCTCTACCAACTGAGCTACCGGCCCCACGAGGCGGCTGATTAGTCAGGGCGGTGGCGAGGGTCAAGGGCAAAATCGTGCGGCACTGGCAAATCTTGACCGCCAGGCGTATATGCCGGGGGATGAAGGACATGACTCCCCAGACCGGCCTTCCGTTCATGAAAATGCACGGCGCGGGCAATGACTTCGTGGTGATCGACTCGCGCGGGCGCGGGGCGGTGATGACGGCTGGTCTGGCGCAGGCGCTGGGCGACCGCAATCGCGGTGTGGGCTTCGACCAGTTGGCCGAGATCACCGATTCCGACAGCGCTGATTTCGGGCTGGTGTTCTGGAACAGCGACGGCTCGCAAGCGGGGGCTTGCGGGAACGCGACGCGCTGTGTGTCGGACTATGTGATGCGCGGCCTTGGGGCTGAAACCGTGTCGCTGGTGACGGCGCGGGGAGGCCTTCGGGCCGAGCGGATGAAGGATGGCCGGGTTGCCGTGAACATGGGCCAGCCCCAGCTTGACTGGCGCGAGATTCCGCTGGCGCGGGAGGTCGATACCCTGCGCCTGCCGCTGGACGGTGATCCGGTGGCGGTCGGCATGGGCAACCCGCATTGCGTGCGTTTCGTCGCCGATGCCGAGGCGGTGGACCTTGCGGCGGTGGGCGCGGGGCATGAGCATGCCCCCCTTTTCCCACAGCGCACCAATGTCGAGTTTGCGTCCCTGCTTGGCCCGGACCATTTGCGGATGCGGGTCTGGGAGCGCGGGACCGGGATCACACTGGCCTGCGGTTCGGGTGCCTGTGCTACCGCGGTGGCGGCGCATCTGCGCGGGCTGACCGGGCGGCATGTGGTGCTGGAAGCTGACGGCGGCACGCTGGAGGTTGACTGGCGCGACGACGGCGTCTGGCTGACCGGCCCGGTGGCGCGGGTCTTCGACGGGGTGCTGTCGCCCGACTATATCGCGGCCCACAGATGAACGCGCCGCAGAAACCGCCGGTCTTTGCGACGCTCGGCTGCCGCCTGAACGCCTATGAGACCGAGGCGATGAAGGAGCTTGCCGCGGCGGCGGGGCTGTCGGAAGCGGTGATCGTCAACACCTGTGCGGTTACGGGTGAGGCGGTCCGGAAGGCCAAGCAGGAGATCCGGCGGCTGGCGCGGGAAAACCCCGGTGCGGCGATCATCGTGACCGGCTGCGCGGCGCAGACCGAGCCGGAGACTTTTGCCGCAATGCCGGAGGTGGCCCGCGTGGTGGGCAATCACGAGAAGATGCAGCCTGCGACATGGGCTGGCATCGCGGAGCCAGACCTGATCGGCGAGACCGAGCGGGTGCAGGTCGACGACATCATGTCGGTGCGCGAGACGGCGGGGCATCTGATCGACGGCTTCGGGCGGCACCGGGCCTATGTGCAGGTCCAGAACGGCTGCGACCATCGCTGCACCTTCTGCATCATTCCCTATGGCCGGGGAAACTCGCGGTCGGTTCCGGCCGGGGTGGTGGTCGAGCAGATCAACCGGCTGGTGGATAGGGGCTTCAACGAGGTGGTGCTGACCGGGGTTGACCTGACCTCCTGGGGCGCGGACCTGCCGGGGGAGCCAAGGCTGGGCGATCTGGTGCGGCGCATCCTGAAGCTGACCTCGGTGCCCCGGCTGCGGATTTCGTCGATCGACTCGATCGAGGCCGATCCGGCGCTGATCGAGGCGATTGCGACCGAACCCCGGTTGATGCCGCATCTTCACCTGTCGTTGCAGGCGGGGGATGATCTGATCCTGAAGCGGATGAAACGCCGTCACCTGCGTGACGACGCGATCCGGTTCTGTGAGGAGGCACGTCGTCTGCGGCCCGGGATGGTGTTCGGAGCCGACATCATCGCGGGGTTCCCGACCGAGACCGAGGCGATGTTCCAGCGCAGCCTCGATCTGGTGGGGGACTGCGGGCTGACCTTCCTGCATGTCTTCCCCTTCTCGCCCCGGAAGGGCACGCCTGCCGCGCGGATGCCGCAGGTCCGGGGACCGGAGATCAAGGAGCGGGCGGCGCGGCTGCGGGGTCTGGGCGACCGGGTGCTGGGCGAACATCTGGCGGGGCAGGTCGGGCAGGTGCATCGGGTGCTGACCGAGGGGGCCCGTGTCGGGCGGACCGAAGGGTTTGCCGAGGTCGCCTTCGCGGCGGACCAGCCGGAGGGGGCAATCCTGGAGGTCCGGGTCATCGGACAGGACGGGACGCGGCTTCTGGCGTGAAGCCGCCGCGCGTTTCGGAAATTGAGCGCTGGCGCGCAAGCCGTTTGTCTCGCCTCTGCGCGTGAAGAACGCGCAACCGGCTCGGGCATTGGGGCGCTTCGCCCCCAAACCCCCGAGAGTATTTGTCGAAAAGAGCAAGACCGGCTTGATTCGCGGTCTGCCGAGGCAAGGATGGCGTCAGGCCAGGGCGACGAGGTGGTTGTCCCACGCGGTCTCATCGGTGGCGAGCGGCGTGAGGCCGCTGTCATCGGCCAGCCAGAGCGCACCGCCGCCATCGGTCACGGTGAAGACCCCGGCGCTGGCGGCGGCACCGCAGAGGTCGGAGCGGTGGTGGGTGGCGACATGGGTGCCTGAAACATCAAAGAGCATCAGCGCACCACCCTTGGGCGAGGTGATCAGGATGCGGTCGGCCGTCGCGGCGATGGAGCCCGCGTAGCCCTGCATCGCGAAGGCTTCGGCCTCGGGCGGGATGCAGAGGTTGGGGGCATTGCCGGGGGTCCAGAGGCCAAGTTGCGGGACGGGCTCGGCCGGGTCGCCCTCCCATTGCATGGCGAAGGCGATGGTCTCGCCCTGAAGGGCGAGGTGGCGGATCGAGTTCTGGGAGAGGTCCGGCAGCTCGATCTGGTCGATCAGGCCGCCATCCGCCGCAAGCAGCGTCAGGTTTGGGCGCATGTCCGGAATGTTGAGCTTGGCGCGGTCCACCGGGTCAGTCCTGATCCCGCCGTTCGCCACGGCGAGCCGCCCGTCGCCCATGCGCTTGATCTCATGCGGGCCGATGCCGTGGCTGGGCCAGTCGGTGAGCCGCGTGTAGCGTGCGGTGTCCCAGAGACCGATACGGCCTTCGGAGGTTTCGGCCAGGACTTCCGAGGTCATCAGCAGGCTGCCATCCGCCGAATAGGCGCCATGGCCGTTGAACTGCATGCCCTCGGGCGGGGTCAGCCGGTGGCGGGTTTCGCCGCTGGCGCAGTCGATCACCAGGGCGAAGGTGCCGGGACGGCGGGCGAAGGCGACAGCTTCGGCCCGGGTCGGATGGGCGGCGGCGGCGTGGCCCCGGCCCGGCAGGGCGATCTGGAACAGGCTGGTGCCGGTGGCGGCCAGCCCGTGCAGGAAAAAGTCCTCACCCAGTTTCCCTGCCGCCAGAAAGGTGGGCGCGCCGATGTCGGCCCAGGTCAGGCGCGGGGCCAGGCTGGCGGCGAAACTCGCCAGGAATGTCCGGCGCCGCATCAGTCGCCGTCCTGCGAATTGAAGCCCAGCTCGACGCCGAGGGCGGGGCCAAGTTCGGCAATCGCGGTATCGCGGGTGGCGCGGACGGCCTGTTGCAGGATCTCCAGCTTCAGCCAAGACTGTGGATCGGTGATGTGATCGAGGAGCGGATCGTCCAGCCCCTCGGACAGCGCGATGGCGTGGTCGAAGGCGGCGAGGGTCTTGCTGCTTTCCGGGCTCAACGCCGCAGACAGCCCGCGCAGCCCTTTCAGCGACAGGGTGATGTTTGCCAGCGCCCGGCCCGAGGCCTGACCTTCGGCGAGGTCGGGGCGGGGCTTGTCGAAGGTGGCAAGCGGCCGGCCGATGCGGCGGTCGGCGACGAATTCCAGCCCGGTGGCAAGCTGGGTGAAGAGCGCCTGGGTCGCCTCTTCCGGTTTGAGGTAGCGGGTGTTCCCGGCTTGTCCCGCCGAGAGGAGCTGATCGCCGAAGGGGCCCCATTCGGCGGACAGCACTTCGGCCTGCCGGGCCAGATCATCAATGGTGACCTGAATCAGCGGGCAGGGATCGGCGGCAAGCGGCTTTGCCGGGTAAAGCAGACGCTCCAGCCCGGCGAGGCCGCGCGCGGCGACGGATTGCTCGGCCATGGCTTCGACGGACAGGCTTCCCTGGTCGCCGGTCAGAAGCTTGGTCTGGGCTTTGGCGCCGAGGCCCTTGGGATCGGGCCAGAACAGGATGGAAAGGGCGCGGCCATTTTCCTCGGCGGGTCCGAGGTGCAGGTGTTCGACCGCCATCCAGGCGTCGTAGGCGGTCTGGAAGGCCGGGCGCAGCGCCTCGGGGTCGCAGCTTTCGACATCGGCCAGCCGGGCAACGGCGTCATCGAAAGCGGCAAAGCCCGGGCGGGCGTGATCGGCCACCACGGCGGCGGTGTCGGCGGCGGCGGGAGAGGAGGCAAGAAGGGCGGTGAGAAGGATGGCGCGCATCAAAGGCTTCCGAGGAAGGCGAGGAGTGCGTCGCGATCCTCGGCTGACATGTTGGCGACGGTGTCGCGTTGCGATTGTGCCTCACCGCCGTGCCAGAGGATAGCCTCGATCAGGCTGCGGGCGCGACCGTCGTGCAGGAATTCGCTGTGGCCGGAGACCTGTTCGGTCAGGCCGATGCCCCAGAGCGGCGGGGTCTTCCATTCGGTGCCGGTGGCACGGCCCTCGGGGCGGTTGTCGGCGAGGCCCGGTCCCATGTCGTGCAGGAGAAGGTCGGTATAAGGCCAGATCAGCTGGAAGCTTTGCTCGGGCTGGTCATCGAGGCGGTTGGTCACATACTTCGGCGTGTGGCAGGACTGGCAGCCGGTGGCGTAGAACAGTTCCTTGCCGCGCAGGACCTGCGGGTCATCGACCCCGCGCCGTTCCGGCACGCCGAGGTTGCGGGCGTAGAAGGTGACGAGGTCAAGGGAGGGGCCGTCGACCTCCAGCCCGTCGCGGATGCCGGGCTCCTGGCCGTGCGGGGCGTCGATGCAGGTCTTTTCGCCGGGGGTACAATCGCCCCAGGGGTCGGGGTGCAGTGGGGTGGACAGGCCCATGTCGCCAGAGAAGGCCCCGGCGGATTGTTCCTTGACGGTCGGGGCGCCGCCTTTCAGGCCGAAGCGGCCGAGCATCGGGGTGCCGTATTCGACAGAGGGGACAATCTGCGGGCGGCCGGAGATGCCGTCGCCGTCGGTGTCATCCGGGTCGGCCTTGGCGAGTATGTCCGCGGCGGGGATGGCCTCCAAGAGGCCGAGGCCAATCATCTGCGGCGCGACGCGGGGAGAGATCATCAAGTCGGGCGCGGGGGCGCCATAGCCGGGCTCGGCGAAGGCGTAGCTGGGCGCGCGCAGGCTGACGACGGTGCCGTCGCCCAGTGAGACGGGGATTTCTTCCCATGTGACGTCCATTCGGCCTTCGGCGGGGTGGCCGGGGGCGGCGAGGTCTTGCAGCTGGCCGCCATAGGTCGGGTCGGGCGAGGTGGCGATCCAGTCGGCGATCCCTTCAGGGGACGGGCCGCCGGGGACCGAAAGCCGCAGGAACATCGAGACGCGGCTGGCGTCGGCGGTCGGCGGCGTGTGGCCGCGTCCGTCCTTCAGGTGGCAGTCCTGGCAGCCGCGCGCGTTGTAGAGCGGGCCGAGGCCGTCGGAGGCAAGGGTGGACGAGGGGGCGGCGACCCAGGTCTTGCGGAAAAGCGCATTGCCCAGCTTGAAGTCCATCTCGCGCTCGAAGGCCATGTTGGCGGAGTGTTGCGAGAAGGCGTCAGCGGTGGCGATGTCGCGGACGGTGGCGGCCCCGGCGGGCTTGGCCTCGAAGGGTTCGGGCTTGGCGAAGTCGGTCTGTGGCGCAAGCACCGCAGCGATCTTGGCCGTTTCGCCGGGCGTGCGGGGGATCACGGGCAGATGGCGGTCGTCCAGGCTTTGAGCGAGGGCAGGAGCAGTGGCGAGGCAGAGAAGGATGGCAAGTCGCATGGGAGACTCCGTTGCGGCGGAGTCATACGCCTTGGTTGTTGAGCGTTTCAATCGGAAAATGAAGGTGCGGCGGAGTGTCTCTGCCGTGATGGGGTAAGCCGGGCTTAAGCCCGGCCTTTGAGGAACCGTCGGTCCGGGATGTCCTACTCTGCCTTGCTCGCGGGCTTGGCGTTCAGGAGACCGTATTTCTCTTCGCCAAGCTTGTCGAAGAGCCCGATCTGGGTTTCGAGGAAGTCGATATGGCTTTCCTCATCCGAGATGAGGTCATCGAAGAGGGCACGGCTGACATAGTCGCCGACGGCGTCGCAATGGCGCCGCGCCTCGATGTACAGGGTGCGGGCGTCGTGTTCGCCGGCGAGGTCGCATTCCAGCGTTTCGCGGATATTCTGGCCGATGCGTAAGCTGTCAAGCTTCTGCAGGTTCGGATGGCCTTCGAGGAATATGATCCGGGCGATCAGCCGGTCGGCGTGGTGCATCTCCTCGATGCTCTCAGCCCGGGATTTGTCGGCGAGATGGCCGAAACCCCAGTCTTCCTGCAGGCGGAAATGCAGCCAGTACTGGCTGACTGCGGTCAATTCAGACCGGAGTGCAGCATTGAGAAATTCAATGACTTTCGCGTCGCCCTTCATGGCCGGATCCTTTCGCGCTGCGTGGGGTCGATCCTGGCTGGGACAGATGGCCTGGCTGGGATCAACCGAAAGGTAGGCCCATTGCCCCGCCCTGTCCAGAGCGGCACAATAATTTTCAATCATTCCAGTAGTTTACAAAAATTCTCGGCTATTCGGCAGCGATAAGGCGATGGCGGCGGAGGACCGGCATCTCGCCTTTGCCAGGAACACGGAAGTTCTCGTTTGACCGCATGGTGTTGAGAAACAGGGGCATGCACCCCCCGCAATCGGCGCGCTTGCCGAGCGCGTGGTAGATCTTGCCGGGGGTGATCACGGTGTCAGGGTCGGAAGCGCGCATCCAGTCCACTGCCGAGCGGATGTCATGGTCTGATATCGACTGGCAGTGGCAAACGATCATGGCGTCACTGGAAAACGGCGTTCGGATTGTCGAGGCTGTCCGAGCCCTCGAAGCTGACCTTGGACAGGCCAAGAGCGGTGACGGCACGGTCGATGGACGCGGTCTGGGTCACAAGCGCATTCACCGCGCCCATGATCAGCGCCTCGCCTTCGGCGTTGCCGGGGGCGATCAGCGTGTCATAGGTCTTGCCGGCATCGCCTGCGTCCTTCACCGCCTGAAGCGCGGTGACCGAGGCGTCGAGTTCGGACTTGAGCTGGCTGTCCACCGCCGGATCGGCGGCTGCGACCAGTTCAGAGAGCGAGGGCCCGGCAAGCGTGCTGCCATCAGTGCGGGTGTAGCTGCCTAGATAGACGTTGCGGATACCGAGCCCGTCATAGAAATGGCTGTTGTGAGTGTTGTCCGAGAAGCAGTCATGCTCTTCCTCGGGGTCGTTCAGCATGAGGCCAAGCTTCATTCGCTCGCCGCCAAGTTCACCGTAGGACAGGCTGCCCATGCCGGTCAGGGCGGCCAGGATGCCCTTTTGCGGGTCGGCGGTGACAGCGGCGCGGGCGGGACCGTCTTCGTCCCAGTTTCCGACCATCTCGGTCAGGTCGGCGACGAGCAGGTCGGTCGCGGCTTGCAGGTAGGCGGCGCGGCGGTCGCAGTTGCCGTTCGTGCAGGCGTCACCAGCGGCGAAATCGGTGAAGGGACGCGCGCCGGCACCGGGATTGGTTCCGTTCAGGTCCTGTCCCCAAAGCAGGAATTCGATGGCGTGGTAGCCCGAGGCGACATTGGCCTCGATCCCGTCGGCTTCGTGCAGGGTGCCGGAGATAAGCTCGGGCGTGATGGTCGTCGCGTCGATTTCCGTGCCCGAGAGGGTGAATTTCGGCGTGGCGATGACGTTTAGCGTGGCGAGCTGGTTCTCCTCGTTGCCGTAATCGGCCGAGGTGTAGTCGATCAGCCCCTCGTCCAGCGGCCAGGAGTTCACCCGGCCCTCCCAGTCGTCCACGATGGGATTGCCGAAGCGGAATGCTTCCGTTTGCTGATAGGGCACCCGGGCGGCTTTCCAGGCTTCGCGCGCTGCGAGAAGGGTTTCGTCGGAGGGGGTGGCGATCAGCGCGGCGACCGCCGCTTGCAGGGCCTGCGCAGTGGTCAGGCTGTCCTCGTAACCAGCAAGCGCAAGGTCGGCATAGTGCTTCGTGACCTCTTCAGGCGTTGCGGCAAAGGCAGGGGTCGCGAGAATGGTGCTGAGGCAGAGAATGGAAAAAACGCGCATGCGAGGACCTTCGGCTGGGAATTACCGAATGTCTGACTAAAAGAATTGGATTTGTAAACCCGATTCTTTTACTTAGGCAATTCGGCGGCAACTGCCCGAGCGGCGGCGGCGGGATCCGTCGCCTGCCAGATCGGGCGTCCGACGACGATGTGGTCGGCGCCGTCGGCGATGGCCTGGTGCGGTGTCGCGATGCGCTTCTGGTCGCCTGTCGCGGCCCCGGCGGGCCGAACGCCCGGGGTGACGATAAGCTTGCCTTTGGCTTCGGGCAGGGCGCGGATCATCGCGGCTTCCTGAGGCGAAGCGATGACGCCGTCAGCCCCGGCCAGAAGCGCACGCGAGGCGCGTTCAAGGGTAATCTGGTGGATGTCGCCGGGCTTGATCAGGTTCGCGTCAAGGTCGGCCCGGTCAAGCGAGGTCAGGATGGTGACGGCAAGGATTTTCAGGTCCGTTGCCCCTTTTCCGGTTGCGGCGGCGCTGACGACCTGCGGATCTCCATGGACGGTCAGGAAGTCGAGATCGTATTGTGCCAGCCCCCTAACGGCAGCCTCGATGGTTGCACCGATGTCGAAGAGCTTCATGTCAAGAAAGATGCGCTTGCCCTGTTCGTGCTTCAACTCGTTCGCCAGCGCAAGGCCGCCGCCGGTCAGCATGCCGAGGCCGATCTTGTAGAAGCTGGCTGCATCCCCGATGCGAGAGACGAGGTCTAGGCCCTGCACCACGTTCGGCACGTCGAGGGCTACGATCAGGCGGTCATCTGCGGGCATTGGGGCCTCCGGGCGCAAGGGTCGGGGCGCGGTTTGACGGGGCAGGGTCAGCCTGTCAAGACTGGCGAAAAAGGGGGGCAGGAATGATCCTGGCATTCGACATCGGCGGCAGCCGGATCCGGGCGGCGGTCTGGGATGGGGCGTTGCAGCCGCTGGGGGAAGTCGCAACTCCGCTCGGCGACAAGGCGGCTTTCACCGCGGCAGTGGCAGGTTTCGCGGCAGGGCGGTCATTGCGAGGGATCGCCATCTCGATCGCTGGGGTGGTCGATCCGGCGACCGGCGTGGGAAAGGTGGCGAACATCCCGGCAATCGACGGGTTGGCGCTGGCGCCGGAGATCGGGGCGGCGACGGGTCTGCCAGTCATGGTCCTGAACGACGCGGACTGTTTTACCTTGGCGGAAGCCTTCCACGGTGCCGGGCGGGGTCATGCCACTGTCTTCGGGGTGATCCTTGGTTCGGGCGTCGGCGGCGGGCTGGTGATCGGCGGGCGTCTGGTGACGGGCGCGGGCGGCTATGCGGGAGAATGGGGGCACGGGCCGGTGATCCGCGGCCCGTTGGCCTTTCCCTGCGGATGCGGGCAGGTGGGTTGCCTGGATACGGTCGGCAGCGCGCGGGGGTTGGAGCGGTTGCACCGGACGACTGCCGGTTCGGAACTGACCGCGGAGGAAATCATGGTTCAATGGCAGGCAGGCGAACCAGGTGCTTCCGCGACAGTCGCTTTGTGGTGCGACCTCGTGGCCGGGGCGCTGGCGATGGTGCTGAACGTGGTGGGGGCCGGTGTCGTTCCGGTGGGAGGAGGGTTGAGCCGCGCGCCGGAACTTGTGGCCCTACTGGACGAGGCCGTGCGGGCGCGCGTCCTGCGGCGAGCCTCAGCCGAGCTGGTGGTCCCGGCGGAATGCGGAGCGGATGCGGGCCTTCTGGGCGCAGCGATGGCGGGAGTGGCGGAATGGTCTTGAAACTGGAGGTCTGCGTCGACACCGCCGAGGGGCTGGCCGAAGCGGTTGCGGGAGGGGCGGACCGGATCGAGCTGTGTGCCGCGCTGGCGCTGGGGGGCCTCACGCCCTCGGCAGGGCCGATTGCGGTTGCAGCGGCCTGCGGCGTGCCGGTGGTGGCGATGATCCGTCCCCGCGCGGGGGATTTCCTCTGGTCGGACAGGGAAGTCGCCATGATGGAGACCGAGATTGCGGCGGTCCGGACAGCGGGCCTGGCAGGGGTGGTGCTGGGGGCCAGCTTGCCGGAAGGTTGTCTTGACCTGCCCGTATTGCGGCGGCTGGTGGCAGCGGCGGAGGGGATGGAACTGGTCCTGCACCGCTGCATCGACCTTGCACCGGACATGGGGGCTGCGCTGGAGCAAGCGGTAGCGCTGGGGTTCCGGCGTATCCTGACCTCGGGCGGAGAGCTGACCGCCGAGGCGGGGGCGGCGCGGATCGGTGCGCTGGTGAGACAGGCAGCAGGGCGGATCACGATCATGCCGGGTTCGGGGGTGACGCCAGACAATGCGGCCCTGCTGAAGGGGCTTGGCATCACCGACATTCACGCGTCATGTTCGGCGTCGACCCCGGCTACGGGCCGGGTGGTCGAGTTGGGCTTTGCCCCTCCGGTCCGGCGGCAGACATCGGCTGATCGGGTGCGGGCATTGCGGCAGGCACTGGAGTAGGAGCGGGCGATGGACATCAACCTGAGCTTTGAGCGCCCGGAAGAAGGGCCGGGGTCCGGTCCACTGACCGTGGGCTGGTTCCTGGCGCAAGACAAGGGCGCGGTGCTGTACGACCCGCCGGAACGGGTGGTGATCCGGCCGCCGAACAAGGCACATGCCAAGTCGGCCAGCCGCTGCCCGGCAGTGATCCAGCTGGAAAGCCGGTATTTCCTGGTGAAATGCCCGTTCGACCTGCACATAGGCTTTCAGCGCGATGACAAGGGCAAGCCGGTGCTGGTGAACCGGGCCGGGGCGTCCAGTCCCATCCGGTCGTCGAAATTGAACGAAGTGCTGACGCTGGTTTCCGAGGCCGAGTGGCGCTTTCCCGACCGCCCGACGATCCAGCTGCACCTGCCCTACTACTTCATCGCCGACGAGATGGTCTATCTGACCCAGCTTGCCGCCTTTGCGCATTACCGGCCTGATCCCCTGCCCGGTACCATCTTTGGCGGGCGCTTCCCGATCTCGATCTGGCCGCGACCGCTGATGTGGGCCTTCGAGTGGCACGAACCGCAAAAGGACCTGATCCTGAAACGGGGCGAGCCGCTGTTCTATGTCCAGTTCGAGGGCATGGACCCGTCGCGCGCGGTGCAGGTGGTGGAAGCCGAGCGGACGGCGGAGGTGCAGGCCTATCTGGAAAAGGTCTCGGGCGTGGTGAACTATGTCAACCAGACCTTTTCGCTGTTCAAGGCGGCGGAGGCGCTGCGGCCGAAAAAGCTGCTGATCGCGAAATCCCGGGAGTAGGAAGCTTTGGCAAGCTCCCGGGGCGCTGCCCCGGACCCCGGAGTATTTGCGAAAAGAGCAAGCGAAAAATTGAACTGAACTGAAAGGACTGGCCGGTGCGCAGCATCATCGAGATCTATGAGGTTGCATCCGGAAACGTCACCGAACTGTTGGCGGTCGAAGGGCGGATCGAGGCCCCAAACTGGGCGCCATCCGGCGACTGGTTGCTGGTGAATGGCGACGGGCGGCTGTTCCGGGTGCCCTTCGATCGGCCCGCGCTGGTCCCGGTCAACTCGGGGGCGGCGGTCAGGTGCAACAACGACCACGGGATCAGCCCGGACGGGACGACCATCATCCTGTCTTCGCATCACGAGGGGACGGGCTCTCAGGTCTATGTGATGCCGGTCGCCGGGGGCGAGCCGGTGAAGGTCTCGCCGGAGGCCCCGAGCTGGTGGCATGGAGTCTCGCCGGATGGCCGGGTGCTGACCTATGTCGCGGCAAGGGGCGGCAGCCGGGTGATCGACGTCTACACGCTGGTGCCGGGGGCGGAGGAGACCCGGTTGACCCGTGGCGAGGGGCACTGCGACGGGCCGGATTTCAGCCCAGACGGCGCAAGCATCTACTACAACTGCGACCGGGGCGGCCACGCCCAGATCTGGGTGATGGCTGCGGACGGGTCAGGACAGCGGCAGCTTTTCGAGGACGGGTTCGTCAATTGGTTCCCCCATCCATCCCCGGATGGGCAGCGACTGTTGTACCTGGCCTATCCGGCAGGAACCACCGGGCACCCGGCCGACCTGGAGGTGGCGCTGGTGCTGTGCGACCCCGACGGGCGCAACCGGCGGCGCGTGCGCGAATTTACCGGCGGTCAGGGAACCATTAATGTGCCCTGCTGGGCGCCGGACGGCAGCGCCTTTGCCTATGTGCGCTTTGAACCCTAGGCGGGGCGCAATCCGCTGAGGCCCTTCGGAGCCTTGGTCCGCGCCGGCTCTGGCAGGGGTTCGGGCAGGTCGACGGCGGTCAGGATCGGGTGCAGATGGCGCGGGTCGCCCCAGACCGAGATATAGACTTCGGGCGGATAGCCGTTGGCCAGATGCTCGGGCGTGAGGTCGATGATGCGGACGCGCAGGTCGTCGCCATGGGCGAGCGAGGGGGCAATGATCTCTTCCGCGACCGGGCCGAGATGGCCGACCAGCCCCTCGCGGTGGTGCGGGATCAGGCCGAGGATCGGCTTCTTCAGACGCGCGAATACACCGATGCGGCCATCGGACAGCCGGTCAAGCCGGGCGCTGTCGCCGATGGAAAGGCCGGTTCGGGCGACATGGATCGCCAGGCCCTCGACGGGGGCCTTGTGGATCAGCGGAAGTTTGGCGTCGCTCATGGGCCAGCCTTTCGAATTGCGAAGCCCAGAGGATGGGGAGCCAGCGGACCGGGATGCAAGGCCAGGTTGCGATATGGCCGAAACGGCAGCCCGATCCCGCCGATCGGACCGGCCAGCATCGGCAAGGAAAGGCCGAAACGGGAGATTTCCGGTCAGCGTGGTTTTTGCGCAAAAAGGGATTGCAAAGACAGGGGCCCGCAACCAGATCATGCTCAAGGCCTTCGCGTGGTGTGCTGGCAATCCGGGCACCACAGGAAAGGCGCTTCATGAAAGGAGACTACCGATGAATTTGGAGAAATTCACGGAACGGTCGCGGGGCTTCCTTCAGGCCGCCCAGACCATTGCGATGCGGGAAAGCCACCAGCGGGTGCTGCCCGACCACTTGTTGAAGGCATTGATGGATGATGACCAGGGGCTTGCGGCGAACCTGATCCGCAAGGCAGGCGGCAGCCCCGAGCAGGTCGACGCGGCAGTGAATGCAGCGCTTGCCAAGCTGCCGAAGGTTTCGGGCGGCGATGCGCAGACCTATATCGACCCGCAGCTTGTCCGCGTGCTGGACGAGGCGGAGGCCGTTGCCAAGAAGGCAGGGGACAGCTTTGTGCCGGTGGAACGTCTGCTGACGGCCCTGGCGTTGGTGAACACCCGGGCGAAGGACGCGCTGACTGCTGGCGCCGTGACGGCGCAAGGGCTGAACACGGCGATCAACGAAGTCCGCAAGGGGCGGACGGCGGATTCGGCCTCATCGGAAGACACGATGGAGGCGTTGAAGAAATATGCCCGCGACCTGACCGAAGCGGCGCGGGACGGCAAGATCGACCCGATCATCGGCCGCGACGAGGAAATTCGCCGCGCGATGCAGGTGCTTTCGCGCCGGACCAAGAATAACCCTGTGCTGATTGGCGAACCCGGCGTCGGCAAGACCGCCATCGCCGAGGGTCTTGCCCTGCGCATCGTCAACGGCGACGTGCCTGAATCCCTGCGCAACAAGAAGCTGATGGCGCTGGACATGGGTGCCTTGATCGCGGGCGCGAAATACCGCGGTGAGTTCGAGGAGCGGCTGAAGGCCATTCTGAAAGAGATCGAGGCTGCGGCGGGCGAGATCATCCTGTTCATCGACGAGATGCATACCCTGGTCGGTGCCGGGAAATCCGAAGGCGCGATGGATGCGGCCAACCTGATCAAGCCTGCGCTTGCCCGGGGTGAGCTGCACTGTATCGGCGCGACCACCCTGGACGAATACCGCAAGTATATCGAGAAGGACGCGGCCCTGGCCCGCCGGTTCCAGCCGGTCTTTGTCGAGGAACCGACGGTCGAGGACACCATCTCGATCCTGCGCGGGATCAAGGAAAAGTACGAGATGCACCACGGGGTGCGGATCACCGACGCGGCGCTGGTCGCGGCGGCGACCCTGTCGCACCGCTACATCACCGACCGCTTCCTGCCCGACAAGGCCATCGACCTGGTCGACGAAGCCGCCAGCCGTCTGCGGATGGAAGTGGATTCCAAACCCGAGGAACTGGATGCGCTGGACCGGCAGATCCTGCAGTTCCAGATCGAGGCCGAGGCGCTGAAGAAGGAAGACGACGCGGCGTCGAAGGACCGGCTTGAGAAGCTGGAGAAAGAGCTTGCCGACCTGCAGCAGAAGTCGGCCGAACTGACCGCCAAGTGGCAGAACGAACGGGCGAGCCTTGAGGCGGCGCGCGGGCTGAAGGAACAGCTTGACCAGGCTCGTGCCGAGCTTGACCAGGCCAAGCGGGAAGGCAACTTCGCCAAGGCCGGGGAACTGCAGTACGGTCGCATCCCCGAGCTGGAAAAGCAGTTGGGCGAGGCCGAGGGCCGCGAGGGCGAGTCGCTCGTCGCCGAGGCCGTGCGACCCGAGCAGATCGCGGAAGTTGTGGAACGCTGGACCGGCATTCCCACGACCAAGATGCTGGAAGGCGAAAAGGAGAAGCTTCTCAAGATGGAAGAGGAGCTGGGTCGCCGCGTCATCGGCCAGAAGGCCGCGGTGGAAGCCGTGTCCAAGGCCGTGCGCCGGGCGCGCGCCGGGCTGTCGGACGAGAACCGTCCGCTGGGCAGCTTCCTGTTTCTCGGACCCACCGGCGTTGGCAAGACCGAACTGACCAAGGCGCTGGCGGAATACCTGTTCGACGATGACAACGCGATGGTTCGCATCGACATGTCGGAGTTCATGGAGAAGCACTCGGTGGCTCGCCTGATCGGGGCGCCCCCGGGCTATGTCGGCTATGACGAAGGCGGTGTGCTGACCGAAGCCGTCCGCAGGCGGCCCTATCAGGTCGTCCTGTTCGACGAGGTGGAAAAGGCCCATCCCGACGTGTTCAACGTGCTTCTGCAGGTGCTGGATGACGGTCGCCTGACCGACGGCCAGGGCCGCACGGTGGACTTCAAGCAGACGCTGATCATCCTGACCTCGAACCTCGGGGCCCGGGCGTTGAGCGAGCTGCCGGAAGGCATGGACGCGGCCCACGCGAAGGCCGAGGTGATGGAAGCAGTCCGGGCACATTTCCGGCCCGAGTTTCTGAACCGGCTGGACGAGATGATCATCTTCGACCGGCTGAACCGGCGCGACATGTCGGGGATCGTGGAAATCCAGCTTCATCGGCTGGAAGCCCGCCTTGCGACGCGGAAGATCACGCTCGACCTCGACGCCACGGCGAAGGCCTGGCTGGCGGACGAGGGCTACGATCCGGTGTTCGGGGCCCGACCGCTGAAGCGGGTGATCCAGCGTCAGCTGCAGGATCCGCTGGCGGAAATGCTTCTGGCCGGAGAAATTCTTGACGGCAGCGTGATCCAGGTCACAGCCGGACCGGAAGGCCTGATCATCGGCGATCGCGTCGTCCCGAGCCGCCGCGAGCGCCCCGCGCAGACAGTGGTTCATTGATTGCGGGGCAAACGATCTGCAAAACAGGCGGAAGGCGGGCAGTGATGCCCGCCTTTTCTTGTTCCAGCGTCCGTCAGGCCGAACGCAGGATGACCAGGTTTTCCTCCACCGCCGCAGCGACCTCATTGTAGTGCTGGGTCCGCCGCGCCGGATCGCCGCCAGAGCGGATGATGATCAACTCGGTCTCTTTCACCACGTCGGCTGCCTCGGCAGCGGCGACTTCGGCAAAGCCCTCCTTGACCGCGCGCACCGGGGGCAAGCGTTTGGCCATCGGTTTATGACCTTCGCGCAGGCGCAGTGGAGGGGCGTCTACATCCTCGTATTTCCGGACGATGGCATCCAGCTTTGCGGCGGCGTCGAGCATCGCGTTCTTGACCGGCAGGTAGTCGCCCGAATCCGGCAGGTTCTGCGCGACCTTCAGGTAGTAAAGCCGGAGGCAATCGATCCGGTAGCGCAGGTCGATGCGGGCATCGCAGGTCCTGTCGGCGCCTTGCAATATCTTGACGATCGACTTCGTGACATTGGTGTTGATGCTTATGCCTATTTCCGGACTGCCATCCTGACAGGAGGCGAGGGAAAAGTCAGGAAACGAGGGTTCCGGTTCCGGTTCAAAGCAGTCCGCCCGGGCGGCACCGGCCGGGAGCATCCAGAGAAGGCACAGTGCAAGCAGAAATGTGGGTAAGACAGATTTCGTCATTTCAGTTCTCCGTTTCAAAGATTCCGTAGGCTGCCAAAACTGCCCGTCGGGTGCCGGGCCCGAACGATCCGTCGACCGGGCCGTCGTACAAGCCCTTTTCAGCAAGGGTCTGTTGCAGATCGGCCCAGGTTTCGCGCGGGAACTTGTCCGCATTGTTCAAGAGCCCGTCGAGCGCAAGCTCGCTGCCGCCACGCAGCGCCCGATACAAAAGATCGGCGGCGTCCTTGGGGCCAAGGTCGGGCACGAGGCCATTGGCGGCGAATGAGGCGACATTGAACATAGCCTCGGTGTGGCCTTGCGC
This sequence comes from Rhodobacterales bacterium, assembly GCA_017303485.1. GTDB lineage: Bacteria > Pseudomonadota > Alphaproteobacteria > Rhodobacterales > Rhodobacteraceae > Tabrizicola. The sequence goes on along the minus strand of JAFLCY010000076.1, from coordinate 3,439 downwards.
TGCGGCTTCCCGGAAAAGGGCAAGTGCCTTGTCGCGATCCTTGGGCAGGCCCAGTTCGCCGGCGAAATGGAAATACCCCATGTCATTCAGCGCGGCCGGGATTTTCGCTTCCGCAGCTTCCTCGTAAAGCTTCAGGGCACGCGCGGGATCCGGGTCGACTCCGATCCCGCCCTCCAGCACCTTGGCCAGCCGGTATTTCGCGTCCGGGTCGCCCGCGGCCACGGCCTTTTCGAGAAGAGCCTGCGCTTCTTGCGGCGCGTAGTCGGTGCTTTGCCGATCAAGCTTGGCCAGCGCGAGGCCCACGAGCGACCGGGAGTCGCCGGCGGCGGCCGACTGTTCCAGATTGGCCCGGTCGGCCGCGACCACACGCTGCCAGGCCACGGCCAGTTCGTCGAGTCCGGGCTCGGATGAAGCGAGGGCATCACCAGCGGTCAGGTAGAACGGCTCGCCCGGAAGCGAACCGTAGGTCGTCGGTTCCTGCTGGTTCCCGGTAGCAGCCAATACCTCGTCGCGCACCTGGCGGAAAAGCAGGCTGATCTCCAGGTTGGGTTTCACGAAGTTGTCCCGCAGCGCCGTGTTGAACGGGCTGTTCGCACCTTCACCGTCCAGCGCCACCTCGCCGTCGCGCGCCGCATAGGCGACCAGAGTACCACGCTCCGGCGACGGGGCCGCCAACCCGCCACTGCCAGTGGTCAGGCCCTTGGCAACCTCGGGGTCGCGCAGGTCGATCACATCGGGGAACGGATTGTTGCGGCAGCTGTCCAGGATCACAATCGACATCTTTCGCGCCCCGTCCACGGCCGAAAGCATCTGGTCCATGGTGACCGAGGCGGTGACGATATCCCGCGCCTCGCGCACCTTGGCATCGACTGGGATCAGGAAAGTCGTCCCCTGGACCGAGACACCGTGCCCGGCATAGTAGATCAGCGCGATATCGGCGGTCTCGGCGTCGAAGGCGAACTTGTCCAGCGCGGCCAGCGCCTCTTCCTTGGTGGCATCCATCCGGACATCGACCTGAAAGCCTATGCCTTCAAGGGTCGTCGCCAGCGCGCTGGCGTCGTTGACCGTGTTCCTGAGTGGCGTGACGTTCTGATAGGCCGCCATCCCGAAGACCAGCGCGATGCGATCCTTGGCCCGGGTCTCGGCGGTGGCAGAGACTGCCAGGATCAAAATGAACAGCGGAATGGCCAGAAGGCGGCGGAACATGGCAAGACCTTGGGGCGCAGGATAATGACGTCAGGTCAAAGGCTACGCGCAATTCCGGTGGGCGGCAAAGGGCAATGCGTGATCATCCCGTCAAAAGCGCGCGAATGCTGCGGTATTTCGCAGATCGGCAAGTGGCTGCGACGCATCCGCATTGGCAGCGAGCCACCGCGGGAGCAGGCTGCCCATCCAATCGGCCCGGGCATTGTTTCAGCCGTCTGGCGTACAAGTGAGACGGATTGTTTTGCCTTTCATGCAGTATGGCGCATCTTTGCGGAAACCCGAGAGGAACCGACCGATGCGCATGACCTGGTCCGATGTTACCCCGAAGCCGCTCTGGCTGAACCGGCGCCAACTGCTTGCCGGGGCGGTCTCGCTTGCAGGCACACCGGCTCTGGCCAGGATCGAGGCCGCGAAGAGCGCCTATTCGACCGATGCCGAGCCGAACAGCCTCGAAGACATCTCCACCTACAACAACTTCTATGAATTCGGCACTGGCAAGGGAGATCCGGCAGCCTATGCGGGCAGCTTGACCGTGGACCCCTGGTCGGTGGTGATCGACGGCATGGTCGACAAGCCGGGCACCTATGACCTGTCCGACGTTGTCAAAGGCCAGCCGCTTGAGGAACGCATCTACCGTTTCCGCTGCGTCGAAGCCTGGGCGATGGTCGTGCCCTGGATCGGCTTCCAGCTTTCTGGCCTCCTCGACAGGGTCGGCGTGCAGCCCGGGGCGAAGTTCGTGGCCTTCGAGACGCTGGTGCGCCCGGAAGAGATGCCGGGTCAGTCTTCGCCGTTCATCGAGTGGCCCTACCGCGAAGGGCTGCGGCTGGACGAGGCGATGCATCCGCTGACGATCCTTGCCACCGGCCTCTATGGCGAGGAGATGCCGAAGCAGAACGGCGCGCCGATCCGGTTGGTGGTGCCGTGGAAGTATGGTTTCAAGTCGATCAAGTCGATCGTCCGGATCAGTCTGGTCGACAAGATGCCGCCGACGACCTGGAATATGCTGCAACCCGGCGAGTACGGCTTTTACTCCAACGTGAACCCCAAGGTCGACCATCCGCGCTGGAGCCAGGCGTCGGAGCGCAGGATCGGCGCCGGGCTGTTCGGGGGGCGTCAGGACACGCTGATGTTCAACGGCTACGAGGCAGAGGTGGCCTCGCTTTATGCCGGGCAGGATCTGGCGAAGGACTATTGATGGACCGGATCAACGCTCTTGCCCGCAGGACGCCGACCTCGGTGATCTATCTGCTTGGCCTGGTGCCGCTGGGTTTTCTGGTCTGGGGCGCGATCTTCGGCGGGCTTGGGCCGGATCCGGTGAAGGCCATCGAGCGGGGTCTGGGCGAGCGAGGGTTGCAGTTCCTGCTTGCCTCTCTGGCGATCACACCTTTGCGCCGGTTTGGGCTGAATTTGCTGCGCTTCCGCCGGGCGCTGGGCTTGCTCTCCTTCTTCTATGTGTCGCTGCATTTGACGGCCTGGGTCTGGCTGGACATGGGCCTGCGCTGGAGCGAGATGCTGGCCGACCTCACGAAGCGGCCCTTCGTGATCCTCGGGATGATCGGCTTTCTGGTGATGGTTCCCCTGGCGGCGACCTCTTGGAACGGCGCGATCAGGCGGATGGGGGCAGCGGCGTGGAACCGGCTGCACAAGCTGGTCTATGTGGCGATTCTGGCTGGAGCGGTGCATCTGGCGCTGATTTCCAAGATCTGGACGACCGAGATTCTCGTCTATGTGGGCCTGGCACTCGGTCTTCTGGCGCTACGGCTGGTGCCGAAGCGGGGAATCCGCCGCGGCGCCACCGCCTGACCGGCCGGCATTGCTGCAATGGCAAGAATATTGCTGCAATGCCGCGTCCATTGTGCGGTTTCTTGCGCCAACCACCAGATTTTGCGGTGTTTTCCGGTTTCTGCAAAAATTTTGCGACGATCGTGTTTTTTGCTCTTGCGGGTTCCGGGCGCTCTCCGTAAATACCCCCTCACCGAAGCGGAAACGTGACGGTGACGGACGGAAGCGACGGCAAGACGAAGCGGAAGTTCGGAAAATCTGAAGGCAAGGCGCGAAGGGATACGCCAAGAAGTTGGCGGATCGCACGTTTTTTGTCTGACGATGGCTCTTTGACATTGATGGAATATGAAGGGATATGCGGGCGGTTTGGGCGCATCGGCGTCTAACGTCTAGCATATCGGCCTACTAGGGGAGCGGGGGAACCTGCCGACCGATGATGTAGGTGTCAGCT